>CALLXS010000101.1 GCA_937875295.1 uncultured bacterium
AATGTGGGTATCAATAAACCCCGGTAGTATGTAATGTCCTTCAAGATCAATTTGGATCGCAGTAGGATACTTTAAAGTCAAATCTGTTTCAGAAACTTCATGTATTAAGCCATCCTTGATCACCATATTTGCTTTATCAATCTTCTCTTGACCATCAATGATCAACGTCGCGTTTTTTAAAATAGTGATCATTGGTTAAGGTACTCCTGATATTCTTTCATGATACTAATACCACTACTTGTACCAATACGTTTGGCTCCAGCCTCAATCATCGCTAACATTGTCTTTAAATCTTTGATACCACCAGCGGCTTTGATCTTAACATCATACCCAACTGTCTCTTTCATTAATTTAACATCTTCAAGTCTTGCTCCATATGTACCAAAACCAGTTGAAGTTTTAATAAAATCTGGCTTTACTTCGACTGTAGAGATTCTATTTATTGGTTCGCTTATTCTATCGGCAGTAATAACTACTTCAGCTGCTAATGTAGGCTGGATATTTAATTTTACATTTATAATTGAATCGCTATTAATTATTATTTTCTTTGTAGAAGTTTCATAACCAACACCAGATACCACCATAAAATACTCACCAACTTCTAATTTAGGAATAGAATAAAATCCAAATTTATTTGATAAAGCTCCTCTTACAGCTCTTTTTTCTGTTGTATCTTTATAAAGAGCTACAGGAACTCCAATTATATTTTCACCGGATTCTAATTCTGTAACCATACCGGATAATGTAAAGGTATTTTCTTGTGAAAATAAATTTTTGGGAATATATAAAAACGATATAAGAAAAAATAGAACGGTAAGTATTGGCATTCTATAATTTATTTTTAGCGATTTAGTAATCATAAAAAGAATAAAATATTTAATAAGAATTATTGAATACATCATCAATATATGAGTACAAAATTAATAAACATTTATTTAAAACAAGTAATTATCATATTAAAATCTTACATATTTCAAAGATAACTGCAAAAAATAAAATGAGTTGGATTTAAAATAGGGAATAAAGCTATAAAGTTATTAATTTTTAATGTATGAATAGATAAAAAAAACCCACTGTTTTTAGCAGTGGGTTTTATATAATAATAAAATTTATTTATTTTTATTTATTTAAAAATTTTGCGAATTCATCAAAGCCACCATATACAGCATCTTCTCCTAAATCATCTTCGATGCGTAATAATTGGTTGTATTTAGCGATTCTGTCAGTACGACATAGAGATCCAGTTTTAATTTGCCCAGCATTAGTTGCTACAGCAATATCAGCAATTGTGGTATCTTCTGTTTCGCCGGAGCGATGCGAAATCACAGCAGAGAAATTATTTCTATGTGCTAAATCGACAGTAGTAAGTGTTTCTGTCAAAGTACCAATTTGGTTTACTTTTACTAAAATTGAATTAGCTACATTTTCTTTTATTCCTCGAGCTAAGAATTTTGGATTAGTTACGAATAAATCATCGCCTACTAATTGAATGCGTTTACCTAGTTTTTGATTTAATTTATACCATCCATTCCAATCATTTTGATCTAAACCATCTTCGATAGAAATAATAGGGTATTTATTTACTAATGTCTCGTACCAATCAATCATTTCATCAGAAGTGAGCAAATTCTGAGTAGATTTAAAGAATTTATATTTACCATTTTCCCACATTTCACTAGAAGCAACATCAACAGCTAATAATACTTGTTCGCCTGGCTTATAACCAGCTTTTTCAATAGCAGTTAGAATTACATCGAATGCTTCTTCATTTGATTTTAGAGATGGAGCAAAACCGCCTTCATCACCCACAGATGTAGAATATTTCTTTTCTGAAAGCACTTTTCTTAAGTTATGGAATATTTCAGCTCCCATTCTTAATCCCTCAGTAAAGCAGCATGCACCAGCTGGAATTATCATAAATTCTTGAATATCTACTGTATTATCAGCATGCTTTCCGCCATTTAGAATGTTCATCATTGGAACTGGTAATTTGCGAGCGAAAACTCCACCAATATATTTATACAAAGGTAATTCATAATAAGCAGCTGCAGCTTTAGCCACTGCTAATGAAGTACCGAGAATTGCATTAGCACCAAGTTTAGTTTTATTATCAGTACCGTCGAGCTCTAATAGCACTTTGTCGATTTGTAATTGTTCAGTAGCATCTAAGCCTTCGAGAGCATCATTGATTTCATTATTCACATTGTCAACAGCTTTTAAGACACCTTTACCCATATATCTGGATTTGTCGTCGTCTCTTAATTCGTGGGCTTCATATTCTCCGGTACTAGCTCCTGATGGAACAGCTGCACTACCATAAGACCCATCTTCAAGCATTACTTCTACTTCGATTGTTGGGTTTCCTCGAGAATCAAGGATTTCTCTTCCATATACATCTAAAATTAAAGAACTCATTATTTATCCTTTTGTATAATAATTGTTTAAAAATTTATATTTGTTGTTATTTATGATTTATAAGACGTTATTTAAATCTAATATTGCAATTGTAAAATTATAGGAAATTAATTTTAATTAATGCATTATTTTAATGTATAATAATCCCCGCCATTATCACAATGGATAGCCAAAACATCAGCACGCACTAAATTTACTATAATTCTACGCGCTCTTTGTTTAGAGATATTCACTAATTTTGCAAAATCATTTACGCTACCACGTTCATTTTTTTCTAAGAACTCAAAATACCTTTTTTCTTTATCTCCAATATAAATAGTTATTGGTTTTGAGAATTTACCTTGACCAGCTAAAATTTTAGTCATTTCTTTGCTGGCAGGAATTGATTTTTCTCCTACTCTAATATAAGCCTGCAAGCGTCTTTGTTCATTTTCAATTTTTATTAAATAATGTGGTTTTATTTCACTTTCTTTTATATAGCATACTACAATATATTTTTTCCCAAAGTATTTAATATCAATTTCAGGTGTGATTGGAGGATCAATTAAGAAATTACAACAATTATTAATAGCCTCAATCTCATATTTTTCGCTATCTATTCCATATATCTCACCATTATCATCGACACCTACAATCAAGTAACCTCCCTTGGAATTTGCAAAAGCTACTATTTCTTTAGCAATTTTATCCGGATGAAGAATTTTCCGCTTAAATTCGACCATAGAAGATTCCCCTGCTTCAATTAATTCTTTTACTTTCTTTAGGCTGATATTAGGCATTTTACTATCTTAATTTATACCTAATCTAAGACGGTTTTTTTATTTTTTTATGATATTTTTGTTTATCGCTTTAGAATAAATGCTTTAATTAAAGGAATAACTATATTAGCTCAAAAAATCTATTTCTTAATATTTCTTCTGATTAAATTATCAGGAATTTGATATGAATTTGGGATTACTTTTTGCGTATCTAATGGAGCAATATTTATTTTTTTAGATGTATTTTCGTTTGTCTTGTGGGGTGCGAGAATATCTTTTACAATTATTTTATTTTTCTTTACTTCATCAATTGCCTTAGAAATAATTTTTTTATCCGGAATTACCTTTGGTTTAATAGTTCTTACGACAATATTTTCAATTATTAAGTCCTTATTTAATTCTTTGACAGAAAATAAATTAAACTTTTTTAAAATTAACGGTAAATCTTCTATCGCAATATAAATTTCATCTTTTTTACTACCTAATTGAATTATTGGTTTATATAGCTGAATAATTTTATTATCTTCGTTTGTAGAAAATGAAACAAAAATTGCTGAAGGAATAAAGCTAATTTTTGAATTATTATTAGCAATTGTATATTTATCGATTCTCTTGAAATCAACTAATATGTTTGAAATTAATTCATCAATCGATAAATATTGTCCAGAAAAAGTCGTAATAAGCTTTGGATAAATTTTATTTTTATTTAAATAGAAATTATTAAAATTAGCACTAAACAACACAGTACTACTTAAGATAGTACAAATAATAATAAATAAGATATAATGTTTAGCTTTCATTCTATATTAATAATTAATACAAAAAAAGACACAACAAACATTGTGCCTCTTTCTGTTCTTTGATTTATGGGCGAAGTACGGGGTTCGAACCCGCGACATTCAGTGCCACAAACTGACGCTCTACCGACTGAGCTAACTCCGCCATATATATTAAGGAATACAAAAATATTATAAATTTATGATTAAACCAAATATTTTTAGAATTTCTAAATACCGTAATTATACTTTGTTACGAATTGCAATAGCGAAATGAAAATAAATCATTGCCTAAATTCATTCATATCACTATTTTCATCTTTGTCTTTATTCTTTAATATCTTGTTCTTAAAGAAATAGATAATAATTATTATAAAGATTATTACAAAAGAAGCTACTAAAATAGGGAAAAATAAAGACATTACGGAGAATCCAGTTGCTGCAACATTTTCCCCAGTTGAAACTACAGGATTACCCGTACCGACAGTAAATTTACTAGATAATAATCTTGTAATTGCCGTACTACCTTGCACTGTAGCTGCAGAACCACCACCTACGACTAAACCAGCTAACCATTTCATCCATTCGCTATCAGCAGGAAATACCGAAGTCATTAGTAAAGTACCTGCTACGACAGATAAAGGTGTTGCTATAGTATCTAATAAATTATCAATAAATGGTACATAATATGCAAGAATCTCAATCACAGTAGCAACTGCAAAACATATCACTGCAGGTAATGAACCCATCCAAGCAAATGATTCTCCCAGAGGTAATACTCCGAACATATTTGCAAGAGATGCAACTAAAAGCGGAATAAATATTCTAAAGCCGGCGCTGGCGCTTAACCCGATTCCAAGAGCCACTGCTGCAATAGTTTGATAAGTCATCATAATGATTATATTCCTTTCTGAATTTATTAATTATAGTCGTAAATATAAATAAAATATTTGCCTTAATACATTTTTTAAATAAAAAATGTGTTATTCGATATACAATACATATTTTTTTTAAAAAAGTTAATAAATTTTTCAATTTGTTTAAAAAGTGCTATTAATTCAATAAAAAAAATGTTTTATCTCATCACTTAAAACACGATTGATTATAATTTCTTTTTAAATAGAGTTTTTTTATTTACTAAATTTAAATAAAATAAAAAAAGATACGTTTTTCAATGATTACTAATAAAGAAAATACAAATAAAGAAAATTTAATTATGGAATTAAATAAAATTATCGACATAAGAAGCGATACTGTTACAAAACCAACAGATGATATGAGGCAAGTAATTGCAAATGCAATTGTAGGAGACGATGTCTGGGGAGACGACCCAACTGTAAATGAACTCCAAAATATGCTCTGTGAGCTTTCCGGGAAAGAAGCTGCCTTATTTGTTCCATCTGGCACAATGAGTAATCAGATTGCAATTGCATCTGCTACAAATTCCGGTGACGAAATCATTTGCGAATCTCAAGCCCATATAGTTCGATACGAAGCAGGAGCACCTGGTTTTATCTCCAGAGTAAATACTAAGCAAATCTCTACTACAGATGGTAGATTAGATTTAAATGCAATCATCGAAGAAATTAGACCGCTAAATCTACATTATCCTCTTACAAAAATGATTTGTTTAGAAAACACACATAATTATTTAGGTGGTAGAATCTTACCTCTTGACTATATAAAGGAAGTCGAATCAATTGCTAAAGAGCATAAAATACATTTACACTGCGATGGCGCAAGGCTATGGAATGCATCAGCAGCTACTGGAATAAGTATTAAAGATTATTCCGAACCATTTGATTCAGTATCTCTTTGTTTGTCAAAAGGATTGGGCGCCCCAATTGGATCTGTTTTAGTAGGAAGTAACGAATTTATTTCTAAAGCTAAAAGATTTCGTAAAATTTTAGGCGGTGGTATGAGACAAGTAGGTATTATTGCATCTGCAGGTATTTATGCAATTAAAGAACATTTCAAATTATTACCAGTTGACCATAATAATGCAAAAATATTCGCTCAAATTTTATCTAAATCAAATCAAATCGAAATTGATTTAAACAAAGTAGAGACAAATATTGTGTTCTTCAGCTATCCCATCAAGTTAGATCAAGAAAAGCTAATTAATACATTGAAACAAAAAAATATTCTTATCGGTGCAGCTGGGAAAAATTCTCTTAGAGCTGTATTCCACTTACAAGTAAATGAAGAAGAAGCAATATTTGCTGGAAATCAAATTGTAGAAACAATTAAAGAATTAATGAACTAATTACAAGAAAATTATAAAAAATGAATAAAAATCAAATCGAAACAATTGTTAAAGAATTAAACCAATTCCCACATAAAGTCGAAGGGAAAGCAAGGTTCGAAGATATAGATCTTATGCAAGTAGTGCATAATCAAAAATATATTTATTGGATAGAAAATGCGAGAATAGAATTTCTAAGAGATATGCTATTTCCTAATTTCGATGGGAATTTCTTGGATATATTTCCATTATTAATTGTTAGACATGAAGTAGATTATTTTGGAATAACTCGTTTTAATCAGAAATATGAAATATATTCAAGAGTAGCTAAATTGGGTAGATCATCTGTGCAAATGGAAAATATTGTAGTTATAAATGACATTGAGCCAGTCGTTCATAATTTAACTACTTTTGTTCATACTGAAAAGGACTTCTCCAAGAGCAGAGAAATTCCAGCTGAATTTAGAGAAAAGATTTTAAATTTTTCTAGAATTTAATAATAAATCTACATAAAAAAATTATCTTTATTTATGTTGCCAACACTTTCCATCTTTTGATGTAGTCATTCTTTTGCAACGATTGCCTTCAAGAGTTATGCCAGAGCATTGCACGGCATTTGGATTTGATTTTTTATTGTTTTTTTCTTTTGTTTTATTATCTTTCTTATTTATAATTAACTGCAGTTCGGTTTTATTTGTCTTTTGATATTTGATTTTTAATATTTCATTTTTATTTTTTTTCCCTTTAGAATAATTAATAATGATTTTATTAGGAATTTCATTTTTATATTCCTCAAAATCCTTATAATTAAGGAAAATAAATGGTTCTATTTGTGCAATCTTTAATTTATATTGATACATCTTTTCTTTAGTTTCAAGAAATATACTATTTATTTGCAATTCCTTTTTTCCAATTTTCTTAATTTTAATAAATTCATTATTAGAATTGATTATTTTGAAATCAGAAGCAAAAATAGTTACTACTGAAAATAAATATATAATAATTATTTTATTTATGAATTTCATATTTTTTTGCTACAAATCATAACATTATAAAAAGAGAAGAAATAATATTCATTTAATTGCAAAAATAATAATAAATTGTTTTATTAATTCGATGAATTTCCTTACTTTTGCGTATTAATTCAATTAATTAATAGATTATTACCAAATTTGAAAATAGAAAATGAAAGAAGCATTATTAACTAAATTAAATATCAAAGGGGCAGAATTTTATGCCTATCACGGTGTAAAAAGCGAAGAACAAACCTTAGGTGGGAAATATCAAGTAGATTTAGAAATGTACTATAATTCTACACACGCAGTAATTAATGACGATGTTGCTTTCGCCCTAAATTATGATGAAGCTATGTATTGCATTGAGGAAACTATTGTCGGGCAGACACAATATAATCTAATTGAAACTATTGCAAATGAGATACTAAACCAGCTTTTTGACAAATTCCCTATGCTTCAGAAAGCTCGAGTGAAAGTACGAAAATACTATGCTCCAATTAGAACTACTGTAGAATATATTGAAGCTGACCAAATCATGCTTCGCTCTTTTGGGGATGAAGACGAAGTATAATATACTTTTTATAGTTCGAAAAAATAACTAATAACAAATCCTCAAATTTCTTAATATTTGAGGATTTTTCTATAATTCTTATTTATAATTTATTTACAAAACCTTGAAATCCTCCGACTCAAAGAATATAGATATTTATTATACAATAGAAAAAAGCGAAATTGCTGAAATCAAAATAAAAGGTTCAAAATTTATCGCAAATGCATCAAATGCACCAGATAAAGATACTGCTCAAGATTTTATTAGCAAAATAAGAGCAAAGTATTTTGACGCTACTCATAATTGCTATGCATACAAAATAGGAGCTGATGGTAATGAATATAGATTCACTGACGATGGCGAACCAAATGGTTCAGCTGGGAAGCCTATACTTTTCACATTCACTAAATTTGACTATAGCGATATAGTTGTCGTCGTTACTCGATATTTCGGTGGGACAAAATTAGGCGTCGGTGGATTAGTAAGAGCATATTCAGATGCTGCCGAAGCAGTCCTCTCGATATGCAAAAGGAAAGAAATTCATTGCACTACGGCAGTACAAGTAAATTGCGCTTACGAAGATATTAATACAGTAAAAAGAATTTTATCAGAATATGCAGTATCTTTGAATGAAAATTATACTGACAAAATTGAAGTTATTGCTAATATCCACTCCTCAAAAGCAGAAGAATTTTGCAATGAACTATATAAACATACAAATGGCAAAGTAATCGGAACAATAATTGAATAATTGAATAATTATTTAATAAATTTCCCTCTAATTACATTAATTCCATTTTCCCATTTGAAGAAATAAACACCGCTTCCCAGATTTGCATTTTTAATTATTTTTTCACCTTCTTTACTATTTTCAATTTTAATATTCATTATCCTCTTGCCAAGCATATTATATATTTCAATAATATTTCCATTTGCTTCGGGGAAGTTATATTTAATTCTTAATTGATTATTATTTTCGATTATTTCAATTGAATAATTATTCTCAACTTGAGAAATCAACCTAATAGAAGGTTCCTTGCACAAATCAGAAATACACAAGGCGCCATTTTTTATGCTAAGATTATAATTACTTATGCAATTATCAGCTGGGGAAATCATTAAATCGGTACATTCTAAATTACCAAAAAGAGCAATTCCCTTTATATCAAATTGATTATTAGATTGAGATATTGGTAAATCAATTTTCAAAATTTCAGCTACATTATCTTTAAAAATCCTATATTTACTTAATTCGTCAGGCAAAAATAAATTTGGATTATATTGCAATTTTATAGACAATAATAAATCTTTGCAAATAGATAACTCATTGATATTTCTAAAATTATATTTAATTGGAATTGTTATATTTTCACCAATTTTAGCATAAATAGTATCGATTGAAATATCAAAAATTGGAGTAAGCTCTTTAATTTCAATTTCCAATAGCTTTTTACAATTTTCCGCAGTAGATATTTCTACCCAATATTTACCAGCCTTTGAGACAATAATCTCATTAGTGGTCTCATTTGTATTCCATAAATAATTATATCCAATTGGCACTGACAATATTGTGCTTGAGCATGGACATATTACTCCATTATTATTCGAAGAAATTTCATTTACAGGCAGTTCAGTATAATTTTCGACGAAAATAGAATCTTGATATGAGCAACCATATTCTAAATCATCAATAGTAAGATAAAAGTATTGCGAATTTGGATTTGTAAAAATTGGTTCGCTTGGATTATCTATATTTAAGTAATTCGAAGTCTGCCACGAAATATTATAATTCAAATTTTGATTAATTAAGTCTATTTTATATTTTATTGCATCTACTTTGCATTTCCTGAGGGTATCAATTATATTAAATTGCTCGTCGCATAAGGCATTCAAACTAAAATCATCAATTGCGAAATCGTTTCCATAACGTTCTTTTGATAAAGAATATATTTTAAAATTAAAAGTATCTGTATGCAAAGAATCGAGATAATATGAGTACTCATTCCATATTCCATCGCCGTTATATCTTAATGTCAGACTGTCTTCGTATATTCTATCATTTAATAAAATTCTAAGAGATGCAATATTTCTATTTGAATTTGGAGCTACCCAAAATGAAAATTTAAATCTTTTATTTTTATTTAAATTTTTAACTGTTTGAGAGAGAATATATCCACTATCAGAATCAAATCTGCCCGAATTAATAAAAAACATTAATTTTGCTTCATCTTGAGTATGATCTATATGGCTGAAATATTTATTAAGGAATGTATAAGGGTTAGAGGTAATAATATATGTACCCTCTGGATAAGCCGGATTAGTTGTAATTGGATATTCAGTTGTGTAATAATTTAAGCTATCAGAGAAATGTGGATTTTTTATAAAATTTTGAGTTCCGATACCTTGAGCATTTACAAAAGCAGTACTTAAAATAAATAAAAAAAATATAGTTATTTTGTTTATAAACATCATATTATTTCTGACTTATTTATTCAAATAAAATCTTAAATACTTGCAAATTTATTAAAAAATATGTAAACAATTTAAGTAAACATTTAAATAATTTCAGTAAATTTGTTTTTATTTTGATTTTATATTTATTTAATTAATGAAAACTTAGAATGGGCATCATTGATAGATATCTAATTAAAGCACATATTGCACCATTTATTTTTGGTACATTCACAGTAGTATTTTTATTCTTTTTCCAATTTTTGATTTTAAATTTAGACAAATTAATTGGTAAAGGCTTAGATAATTTGACCATATTGCAATTAATTGCTTATCAAATGCCAGCTTTTATAGTTCTTGCTGTACCGATGGGCGTACTTTTCGGTACGGTGATGGCATTCGGTTCAATGTCTGCAAATCATGAAATCACTATTATCAAAGCAAGTGGTGGTAGCCTGATTAGAATGATGATCCCTATTTTGATACTTGGTGCTGGGCTTACATATTTCCTTTATTGGTTTAATAATGAAGTATTGCCTGATTCTAATCATGCCGGAAAACTATTAATGCGAGATATTACTCAGAAAAAACCTACTTTTGGATTAGACAAAGGGCAATTTTCAAATCAATTAGATGGTTTCACTATTTTACCACGCGAAATTGATTCCTCTTCTGGTTTAATGCGTGCGCTCACTATTTATGACAATAGAGAAATGGACATTAAGAATATTATTTCAGCTGATAGTGGATATATCCGCTATGATAATTCAAGCCAAAAAATGGTGATGGATTTGTTCTATGGTGAAATTATTCAATATCCGGAAAACAATGTAAATAATGTAAGGAAAATTGATTTTGAGAAATATAGATTATTTACTGAAGCTCTCGACTTCGATTTAAATCGTTCGGAAGAATCGCAAGACGACCGAGGCGACAGAGAACTAAAAATTATCGATATGCAAAAAAGAGTGAATTATTCCAAAAATACTGAATCAAAAATCTATGAACGATATTTAATCACATTGAAGAATCATCTCGAGCAAGTCTTGTATATATCTAAAAGAAAAGTTGAAAATCAGACAATTGATTCAACAAATTCGCATACTGTAGTCTTAAATGATACAAATAAAGCTAAATCAACCAAAAACAATGTAAAATATGATACTTTGCAAGCAATTAATTCTGCAAAAAATCAACCCGAAAATAAAAATTTAAACAATACTAATTCACAGCCACAACGTCCATCTCTAAGTATTAGAAGAGATTTATCTACAGAAATGAATATTTTATATAATTCTCTTTATGGAGATGCTCAATTAATTAATGCTAATCGGACAGACCAAAAATCATATTTAGTTGAAATTCACAAAAAATATGCTATCCCATTTGCTTGCTTAGTATTTGTACTAATTGGATGCCCACTAGGAATTCGATCACGTGGAGGTAATTTTGGGATTAGCGCTGGAATAAGTTTGGGATTTTTTATTTTATATTGGGCATGTTTAATAGCAGGTGAGAAATTAGCTGATAGAGCTATAATTTCTCCATGGTTTGGAATGTGGCTAGGAAATATTATTGTCGGTATTCTCGGAATCATACTTACACTAAAAGTAAATAATGAAAATCTAAGCATATTATCAAAATTAAAACAATATTTCCCAAATAAAAATAAATAAAAATATTATTCGTACGAATTAGTCTCTTTAGTAACATAAAACACAAATATTACAAATCTTATAGGAACAAAATAATGGTTAATACGAAAGTAAAATATTTAGGATTAGAATTAGACAATCCTCTAATTGTCGGTAGCTGTGGAATCACAGAAAAAATTCAAGGTGTCGAAGAATTAGCTAAATATAATCCGGGCGCTATTGTTTTAAAATCACTCTTCGAAGAAGAAATCATAAGAGAAATTCAAGAAAGTGTCCAAAAAATGTATCAGACACAATCTGTTTATCCTGAAATATTTGATTTCTTTGATACAATTCAAGATGAAGATAGCGTAAGCAAGTATTTATTTTTAATCGAAGAAGCAAAGAAAAAAGTAAAAACTCCAATTATTGCAAGCATTAATTGCGTGTCAGCTTCAGATGAATGGGTAAGTTTCACTGAAAGAATCCAAGACGCTGGTGCAGATGCTATTGAATTAAATGCGTTTATTTTACCTACTAATTTATCAAATAGTGGCAAAGAAAATGAACAAATTTATTTTGATATTGCAAATAAAGTAAAAAAAATCTCTAAAATACCTGTTGCAATGAAAGTAAGCTTCTATTTCTCTAATTTAGCATTATTCCTTTCTCAATTGTCTAAAACTGGTATTGATGGATTAGTATTATTTAATAGATTTTTCTCTCAAGATATCGACCTAGATAGAATGATTTTAACTCCAGCAAGTTTATACAGCCACCAAGATGATTTATATAAATCACTTAATTGGGTTGCTATAATGGCAAATAGAGTAAGTTGCGACTTAGCTGCATCTACCGGTGTCCATACTCCAGAAGATTTTATTAAGCAATTATTAGCTGGTGCAAATGCTGTACAAGTAGTGTCTGCTCTATATAAAAATGGAATGGACCATATTGAGACTATCCTCAAAGGGCTCGAAGAGTGGATGAACCATAATGAATATGAAACAATTGATGAATTTAGAGGTAAATTAAGTCAAGCTCAAAGCTTGAACCCAGCTGCTTACGAAAGAGTTCAATTTATGAAACATTTCAGCGGAAAAAGCTAAATTATATTAAAGCTTTTTTACGCAAAATAGCAAAATGATTCTGAAAAGATTCATTATTTTAATAAAAAAATACTTTAGCCAAAATACCCAAATAAGCTAGAGTATTTTTTATTATTTTATTAATATTTTTTTAATTCAAATAATTTTCGTAATTTTGTAGTTCAAAAAATAAATATATCGCGGGGTGGAGCAATTGGTAGCTCGTCGGGCTCATAACCCGAAGGTTGTAGGTTCAAGTCCTGCCCCCGCTACTATCACACAATAAAAAAGTCGCATAAGCGACTTTTTTTGTATATGCTTAGCTTATTGTAATCAATTTTAAGTAGTAAAATAAATTATGAAAACAATATTTTTTAAAATTATAATCACAGCATTTATAATATTTTTCTCTACTAACTATAGCTTTTCTGAAGATGGAATAATAAGCAAAAATAATTTATTTAAAGGTAATTATATCTCAATACAATTAGAAAACGATGATATAATTTCTGGGAAAATCAATGATTTTATTTCTGATAAAGACTACGGAGAAGGAATTAAATTAGATACTGAAATTGGTGAAGCTATGATTTTTGAATATCAAATCAAAAAAATTATCTCTCACGAAAATACTTATCGATATAATAACCGCAGTATATTTTTGCCAACCGCATATCCTATAGAGGATGATCATTTTATTGGGTTATCAGAATTAGCATTAATTAATGCAGGATTTGGTATTACAAAATATTTTTCAATTATGGGCGCTCATTCAGTTATTCCCGGAGCTACTTATGATAGCCAAATATTTTATTTAAATGGAAAAGTTACTTTCTTTAACGACTATATAGATAAAAATTTAGGTAAATTGGCTTTAGCTGGTGGAGTAAATATAGCTCGCATAGGGAAAGAATCTTTAATTTGGCATGGCTTCCTCGGAGCATCACTAAATTTTAATACTACTACTATTTCTGCAAATTTATTCTATAAATTTGGCGGACAAGATTTATATGATTATAGATATAGAGATTTCATCTGGACTTATGGTTATACTGATGGTTCTTTCGGATTATCCCTTGCTCTTGATAAACAAATAAGTGAAAAGGGGCTACATGTATTTGTAGAAATTATTAATAATGATTTCACAAATTATAAAAAAACTTCAATTACCTCTGGAATACGATTCTCTAATCATAAATTCGGAGCTGATCTCGGATTGGGATTATTTGGAGGGCAACCTCTACCTATAATGCAATTCTTCTGGACTCCTTTTTAATAGAACAGACTTATTAATAATACTTATTTATCCGACCAAAATAGAACAATATGAAAAATTATTTAAGTTATAATATAGAAAAAAGAATTGCACAGTTAATATTCCCAAGATTAAATGTAAATCAATTTGAGGAAAAACGCGAATATTATAGAAATTTAGCAGAATTAGGAGTGGGAGGATTTTGCATTTTCAATGGCAATATGGAGAAAATGAGAGAAATAGTCGCCTATTTAGATAATTATTCAGAGATCCCACTTTTATATTGCTGTGATATGGAAAATGGAATGGGGATGCGTTTCGAAGAAGCAACTATATTCCCAAGAGCAATGGCTCAAGGAAATACAAACAACCCCGGCAATGCATATATAACTTCAAAAATAACTTCATTAGAAGCAAAAAGTTGTGGAATATTTTGGAACTTAGCTCCAGTAGTCGATATTAATATTAATCCAAATAATCCAATAATAAATTTAAGAGCTTATTCAGATAATCCTATTGTAGTTAGCGAATTCTCAAAAGCCTATATTGATGCTGCGAATAGTGAGAGGGTTATATCTTGTATAAAACATTTTCCTGGTCATGGAGATACTGATGTAGATTCTCATATTAATGTTCCAATTTTAAACAAATCTATTGAGTCGCTTACCCAGAATGAATTAATCCCTTTTTTCTCAGCAATTAAAAATGGAGTTCCTAGCATAATGGTAGGACATTTAGCTGTCCAAAGCATTGATGATAGTTGTCTTCCGGCTAGCTTATCAGAGAAAATAATCAATAAATTTTTAAAAGAAAAATTAAAATATGATGGTATTATCATTACTGATGCATTAGAAATGCAATCAGTCGAAAAGCAATACCCCAATGGCGAAGCTACTTTTTTAGCTTTAAAAGCAGGTGCAGATGTTTTGTTAATGCCTGAAGATCCGGAAATTGCATATAAATATATAATATCAAATATTAATAAAATAGATCTAAAAGCTATTGAAACTTCATTCGATAAAATTATTGATAATAAACGAAAATGCGGCTTGTTAGATGGAATTTTAAATCACTTACCTACTAGTATTGATATTGAAGAGCACAGATTACTGGCGCTTAATATGGCAAAATCTACTATTAAGATTACTCCCAAAGACAAAATTGAAGATTGTAAATTAGAAGATGAAGATTCATTTTTATTAATATCAATATTACTTGATGATAGAAATTTAGAAAAAGCTATCGTTTTTATGAAATTGCTCCAATCGAAAACAATTAATAATTGCGATTCAATGTTTATTAATAATGAAATCGATGGGTCTGCCGTACAATTACTTACAGAATCTGAACAAAACCATAATAAAGTTTTAATAGCTATTTACCAATCACCATCATCTTACTCCTTAAAAAAGGCACTTTCCCAAGAATTAATAAATATAATAAATAATTTAACTATCAATAAATTTTCAATAATATTAAATTTTGCTCCTGAAAATGCATCTAATCTTTTGAATTATCAAATTAAAATTGATACTTTTTCTGATGATTATAATTCTATGAATGCAGTAGCTGATCTAATATCCGGAAACGATGAAGAATATAATTTCGTTAGCAATATTAAAGAAGCAAAAAAGCAAAGAAAGAAATTAGAGAAAGAAAATTTAAAGAATTAAAATTGTGACTTTTCAAAATTTGACTCGTTTTATAATAGAGTATATTTTAGAACTCCTTGTTAATAGGGTTTTTAATACAATAAATCATAATTTTAGGCGTTTAGTTTGATTAAAATTAACAATTTATATACATTTATGGAAAAAAATATGAAGAAATTCGTTATTAGTAGCTTTTTATTTGCTATGTTTTTATTCTCTTGTGCAGAAGCACCTGTTTCGCAACCACAAATCCCATCTACTGGTGATGATGCAGCTCAAAATATGCAATTTGTAGTAGAAGAAGATTATATCGACGACGGTGATTATACTAACGATGATCAAGATTCTATTATTCAAATTAACACTTCTTTTAATATAAACAATTACTATTTTTTCCCAGATAAAGTTTTTATAAATTCTCATCTGATGGCAAAAGAAAAAGGTAATTCAGGAAAATATAAAGCAAAATATCATTGGAAACACATGAATTCAAATTATTTTGAATGGAGAGTAATTGGCTTCCATCATAATAATTATGAAATCAGAATCCCAACTCCTGATAGCTTAAGAATCAACACTATTAAATATTTAGATACTCTAAGTATTGTAGATGATGTTGATGACGATTATGATAATGAAATTGAATTTGGTTATGCTTTTAGACATTTATCAAGCCCAAATATCGAAGTAGAATTATTTGCAAATGGTCTTGCTAATTTAGAGCTTTTAAATATTGCTGATTTAGAAGGTAAATATAAGTACACTTTCAAAACAAATAACACTGGTAAAATTGTTTTATCAAAATATTCACTTAAAAATATTATACTTCCTAATTTATTTTATAAATTACGTATAACTGTAAATTCTGAAGTAAAAAGCGATATCAAAGGTATGAAAGCATTGAAGAAAACAAAAAGCTCTTATACTACTACTGTATTCATCAAAGGATAAATTAAGTAAATTAAATAATATTTAATATACATTTTAAAAAAGCCCTTTGAATTTATTTCAAAGGGCTTTTCATATATTTTGTAAAAAATCGAAATATTATAAGTAAGTTACTATCTCGTCTAATGCTTTTCGAGCAAAATGCTTTTCTGATGGTACATAATCATCTGATGGATATCCCAACGGCATAAGAGCCATAGGCACGAAGGTCGATGGTAACTTTAATTCATATAAAAGTCCATCAAAATCACAACTCCTCACCCATACTGAACCAACCCCCATTTCTGTAGCTTGAAGCATTATATGAGTTAAAGCAATAGCTGGATCAGTTATTAATAAATAATCTTCAGTATCCGGTGTGATTAATTCTTTATCATAACCAACTATTAAAATACAAGGAGCATCATAATGACTGATAGTAAACCTCTTCACTACATTAAGTGCTTCTTCAGACTGAGCTACAAATATCTTTTGAGATTGCAAATTCATTGCTGATGGAGCAAATCTATTAGCTTCTAGAATGGAATTTAATACTTCTTTTTCAATTGGTTGATTTTTAAATTTTCTTACAGAAAATCTTTTTTCAGCTAATTCAAGAAATTTCATATTATTTTAAAATTTAGTAAATACATATTATATAAAGATTCACGAATACGATTAAAAATTATTATACAATATTAAAGCAGCTTTTTCATCTAAAACTTAATAATTCAATAAATTTTTTTATATGCCTAAAGTTTTCGACAAAATTATGTTCTATGATGTGTTGCAACTAAGCTCATATAGCGGAGGTTGGTATAAAATCCCAAATATCCATAAAGCAGAAGAATTTTGTAAAAATATGGCAACATCTCATTACGAAAATTTTCCAGTTGGCTCAATACTTATCCCCAAAAAAAATAGACAAGATATATATAATATTTATTCATTTGCTCGCACTGCAGACGATATTGCCGACACTTTACTTGAATTTAATACAAATGAACGGTTATCTATTTTAGAAAATTATCTAAATAATTTAAGAATTTATGTCAGAGATTTTGATAAACCTAAGCATAATAAACCACTTTTTAACCCTACATTGCTCGCAAGTGCTAGAACAATAAGGGAATTAAATTTGCCTATCTCTCTGAATGAGAGGTTAATTCACGCTTTTGCAATGGATGCTAATTTTAAATCTCCTGATACTTTTGAAGATTTATTGAACTATTGTTCCTTTTCTGCGAACCCCATCGGAGAAATAATTTTAAGAATATTTGATTTATATAATGAAAGTACAATTAAATATTCTAATGATATTTGCACAGCTCTTCAATTAGCTAATTTCTGGCAAGATTTTTCTGTCGATTTACCTAATGGACGTTGCTATATTCCAGCTGAAATATTAGAAAAATATGATTTAAATGTTAATAATAAAATTGATTGGCATAAACACCCAAATTTTATTTTAGTTTTGCAAGAACTTTATAATTATACTGATAATCTATTTAATAGCGGAATTAATTTATTAAAGTATTTAAAACCATATAGACTAAAACTTGAAATTGAAACTACTGTGCGTGGAGGAAAATTAATACTTGAAAAATCTAAAGAATTAAAAGAAGATATTCTTATTAGACGTCCAATAATTAATAAAATAAATTTTATTCCTTTGCTGATTAAATCATTACTGTTTATTAAAATGAAACCAATTTAATATTATTAATGGAATATACCACAAAATATGATTTTGCTAAATACGAAGGTACAACTACATTGATAGATGAACCCTCTAATTTCTCTTTATCTTTTAATTTCCTACCAAAGAGAAAAAGCAACGCCATAAAATCAATTTATTCATTTTGCTCCTATATTGATGATATTGTTGATGAATTAGAAAACACAGATGAAAACATTAATATAAAGAAAAATAGATTATCCTTCTGGAAGCAAACTTTACATTTAATATATTCACAACCTTTGAATAAAATTAATCATATTTCAAAATTTGCTGAAGTCGTTAGAAATTTTAATATACCGCAAGAATACTTAAGCTGCCTTATAACAACTTGCGAAAGAGATTTAAATAAAAATAGATATGCTACTTATAGTGAATTGACTGATTATATTTATGGAGTCGCAGTAGTTGTGGGACTAATGTGCATTAATATTTTTGGAAACAATAATGAATACACACGAAACTATGCCCTAAATATAGCTACTGCATTACAATTAACTAATATCATTAGAGATATTAAACCCGATAAAGATAGAAATTTCATATATCTACCGCAGGAAGAATTAAATAATTATAATTATAATGTGGCTGATTTAATTAATGAAAAATATAATGATAATTTCATTAATTTAATGAAGTTTCAGACTCAAAGAGCTAAAGATTATTTCAAAAAAGCTGAAGAGTCTTTAGTTCCTCCAAATGATAGAGTTAATATGCTTCCTGCAAGAATAATGGGAGCAATTTATTATGATATATTAAAAAAAATCGAAAAGAATAAGTATAAAGTATTCGATAAAAAGATAAGAATATCTAATTTTAGAAAAATAATAATTACTCTTAAAGTACTTATTAAGAATTTATTTAATCGCTAAAAATAATATTAATATTTTCTTATTTACTTTAGATTAATTATTTTTGCTTTCTCATATAAATACATTTTTATTATATAATGAACAAAATATTAAATTCTGATATATTAAAAATCATTGCAAGAATAATGGTTGGATTAGTATTTTTAATCTTTGGATTAGAAAAAATACCAGTTCCTAATGTTTTTGCTGGTGAAATTATGAATTACGGATTCTTCCCTCTTTTTTCTGTAAATCTAATTGCAATATTTTTACCTTGGGTAGAAGTTTTAGTAGGAATATTTGTATTATTGGGAATTAGATTGCAGTCTGCTGCTACCTTTAGTGGAATATTAATGATTCTATTTATTATTTCTGTAGGAATAGCTATGGCAAAAGGACTTGATATTTCATGTGGCTGTTCTTCCTCACATAATATAAAGGTAGGTTGGCAGAAAATATTCGAAAATCTTGGGTATTTAATTTTATGTATCTATATTTTTATATTTCCAAATTCTAAATTTAGTTTAGATTATATTTATGGGAAATTCACCGAAAATCGGAAAGCAAATAATTAATTCTTTGACTCAATTTATTTCTCCTAATATTTGCGTTGTATGCAATGAATTAATTCAAAGTGAAAATTATAAATTTGATTTTTTATGTAATGTTTGCTTTAAGAAAATTCCATTTTTTAATCAAAATGAAGATTTGACTACTCGTCAAATTTTGGGAACAGATAGTACTAAAATTTCAATTAATTTATCAATTTCATTAATCAGTACTCATAGCGATTCAAATTATTTCCATCTAATTCATCAGTTAAAATACCAAAATCATAGAATAATTGGATTAAAATTAGGGGAAGAGCTTGCTAAATTTATGATAAAAAATCAATTCCCAGAATTCGATTTAATTTTACCTATTCCTCTTCATCCCGCTAAAAAGCGAGAACGCGGTTATAATCAATCTGACTTTATTGCAAAAGGAATCTCAAATATTTATAATATTCCTTTTAGCACAAAAGCTGTTACGAGATTTGTATATACAGAATCTCAGACTTTATCTAAAAGTGATATAGAACGTTATAACAATATTAAAAATGCATTTAAAGTGGTTAACGGTGGGTTAATCCAAAATAAAAATATTTTAATATGTGATGATGTTTTCACTACTGGTTCTACACTTAATTCCTTAGCTACAGAATTAAAAGAATCAGGAGCAAAGCAAATTTATACAGCTACCATAATTGCAACAAAATCATATATTGATTGAAAATTACACTTATTTAGAATGTGGAATAACGACGTTAAACGTAGTTCCTACATTTTCTTCGCTTGTGAAATTTATATCGCCATTGAATTTCTTCACTGTATCATATACAATTGATAGACCTAAACCTGTGCCAGCAATTGTTCCGACATTAGAGAAGCGATGGAAAGGTTTAAACATCTGCTGTTGCTCGCTCTTAGGTATTCCGATACCCTGATCTTTTACAGAGATTAAAGTTTTTTCATCATTTATTTTAGCTTCAATTGTAACTGTTGTATTTGGTTTAGAATATTTAATTGCATTATTAATAATATTATTTAGTACTAACTTTACAAGTGACTCATCTATCATCACTTCAGCTTTATCTTTGTCGATAATTAATTCCAGTTGGACATTATTTTTTAGGAGGAATTTCAAATTATTAGTTAAATCTTTTATTAACTTTGCAATATCAATTAGCGATGGATTAAATTGGATTGTTCCTCTTTCGGATTTATTTATTAAAAGCACGTCTTCCATCAGCATATTTAACGATGAAATTGATTTTTTAATCCTATCGTATTGAATTTTCTTATCAGCCGCATCCATTTTATGAGAATATTCTTGCAATAATTCTACAGATAATAAAATCGATTGAAGAGGAGTTCTAAATTCGTGGCTTACAATGGAAATAAATTTATTTTTGAGTTCGTTTAACTGTTTTTCTTTATCTAGAGACTCTTCAATTGCTTTAGTAGCTTTCTTTTGCTCTGAGATATCGACAATTACTCCAATAATACCTTCCATTGCATTTTCAGAATTATAGAAACAATTTTTTAAGTTAAGTAATTGTTTTTCTACTCCATCTATTATTATTGTTTCTTCATATACCTGAGAATCACCTTTCATAATTAGCTCTTCATCAAAATCATTATTAGTCTCATATTTAATATTTTCTTTTATTTTTTCTTCTATTTCGTAGAAAGTTTTCCCAATAATTTCTTTTTTTTCTAATTTTAATAGTTTAGCGTATGCTTCATTTGTAAGTTTATATTTTAAAGAATTAATTTCTTTATAATACAATGGATAAGGGATATTATCTACTAATCTACTAATAAAATCTAATTGAGTATCTAAGTTAATTTGGGAATTTTTCCTTTCGATAGCTAATGCAATTTGGTCAGAAATAGCTTGAAGGAATTTCTCATGAGACTCATCGAATTGGTTGATATTACTATAACTTTGCACAACGATAGCGCCAATTACTTCACCTCTTAATTTTAGTGGCACCCCCATCCAAGATAGAGCAATTGAACCTATTGCTTTGTCTAATAATTCCTTATCTGATGGATCAAATTGATATACAAGAGGCTTTTTTGATTTAATAAGATCTACAGTTTTGGAATGCTTAATGTCAAGAGAAATTGTACCTTCAAATTTTTCATCAATTTCATCGACAAAATAAGGGAAATAAATGCAATTTAATTCTTTATTAACAAGTGCAATATAAAAATTATTTGAAAAAATTACTTTTCCAATTGTTTGATGAATATATTTATATAATTCATCTAAGCTCACAGTTTCATTTACTGCATTAGCAATATCAAATAGTGCAGATACTTTATTAGAATGTTCTATATCTTTAGTAATATCTCTTGCTAATCCTTCGTAACCAACTATATTTCCTTCTAAATCGTAATCAGTTTGTAAATTTAATGAATAAAAATTTTGTTCACTATTTATAAAGTTTTTAAAAGAAATTGTATAAACATAACTTGAAGTAATCTTTTTGAAAGAAGTTAGGAATTCGTGATTTTTAATATTATCATTGAGAGTCATACTGATATGTTTGTTTATCATATTTTTAACATTAAATCCTGTAGCTTGCTCAAACGAAGGAGAAATATTTTGAATATTTCCATCTATATCAATATAAATATAAATATCTACTAAATTTTCAAAAAGTTTTCTATATTTTAATTCACTTTTATATATATTCTCATTAGCAAGTTTCTCTGAAGTAATATCGAAAATTACTCCGTCTATCATTTCTTCGCCTTTTTCATCAACGGATTTTGTATAGACATTATTTAACCATAAACTTGTGCCATCTTTTCTAATATATTTAATTTCTGTATGATAGCTGTGTTTATTGTCCATTTTATTTGGATCAAAATCAATACTATCTCTAATGTATTTTTTATTAGATGAAAGATTTACATCTTCTAAGCTATCATAACCAGTTATATCAAATAATGCGGGATTGCACTCTAAGTAATTCCCATTCATATCAATTCTATAAACACCTACCGGTAGGTGCTCAAGCAAAGAAGAATATTTTTCTATTGAGAATTCGAGTTTCTTCTCAGAATTTTCGCGATAAGAAATTTGCTGATTTAAAGAATTATTTACTTCTATTAATTCACTTTTTTGCTTCGAGACTTTATTTTCTAATTCATTTAATAATTTAGTTCTTTCTTGCTCGCTAATTACTTTGCTTGTAATATCAACCAAATATACAATTAAATACTTCTTATTATTATAATTTATAATTGATGCTGAGAGTTCGCAAAATACATCTTTATTATCTTTGCTCTTTACTTCAGTGCTTAAATTTAATATTTCTTTATGGTTGTATAATAATTCTAAAAAGTTATATTTTTCATTTTCATTTGACCATAATTGAAAGTTTTCAATTGATATCCCCTGTAATTCATCTGAGGTATAACCAGTTAAATTAGTAAAAGCTTTGTTACAACTATAAATATTACTAGTATCATAATCAATCACTAATACAGCAATTGGAGATAGAGATAATATTTTGACAAAACTTTCTTCTGTGTTTATTATAGTTTCATTAGATTCCCTTTTCTCTGTATCATTGATTATCATAACAAAACCGAAACCATTATTTTCTTTGATTGGAAGCATCATGCTTTGTACAATACGTACTTTTCCAGTTGGAGTAGTAATTTTATTAAAAGCTTTGATATTACTATATCTATTGGAACCAGTTGTAAGTACTTTTTCCATATCATAAACAGGTTCACTATTAGTGTACATATCACGGACGTTCATCTGCCCATATACAGAAAGTAGATCTAATCCTATAATATCAATGTCTCCAAATTCGCCTAATCTTCTTATTTCTTTATTAAAATATTTAATAAGTCCCTGAGAATCAACAACTATTACTCCTATATTTAGATCATCTAAATCTTCATAATTAAATGCTAACACTACATTATTGCTACTTGAATTTAAATTAGCACTATCTTGTTCTTGTGTCGATTCAAATAATGTATCAAAAATGTTTACATCATCTTGATTATTTTCCATAACTTCTTTCTCATGATTTTCAATATTATTATCAGAACTAAATGAACTTTTTTCCATATCTTGTTTTAATAGATCTCAAAAATAAAATATTTTTAAAAATAGCTATAATAAAATGCTAACTACTTAAATATAGTTGATTATAAAAAGAATTTATTAATTTTATAATTACTAAATTAATAAAAATTAAATCATTATTTATTAAAATAAAAATTATTTAAATAACATTTATTTAATTTCTATTTTATTTATAATTTTTAAATATAAGTATCGTCTTTAAAATAGGTAAACTATAACAAATATTTTACCAAAAAATAGAAATCAATTAAAATTTTTAAATATTTATATAAAAAAAAAAGAAAATCAAGTTATGGATGAAAATTTAAATGATGAAAAACAAAGTCATGGAAATAAGCCTTTGCGTCCAGCTTTTAATAAAACCATTGACTTGGCTAAAACATACTTTAATAATGAAGGAAAAAAGAATATGGCCCATAAAGAAAATTCTAAAAAACATAAAGATCTAAACGAAAAACAAAATAATGAAATTAATGTAGAAATAGAAACCCCTTCAAACTCTGATAATCATAGCGATAAAACTCAACGTGAGCAAACTCAAGCAGAAAATACATTTTCTGAAAACGAAGTAGCAGAAATGCTCGCTAAAATAGAAAATTTAACAAAAGAAAGAGATGAAGCAAAAGAAATAATGATTCGTAATGCTGCTGAACTTGAAAACTTCCGCAGGCGTACCATGAAGGAAAAAGAAGATATTGTAGTTTATGCAAATGAAAAACTTTTAAAAAAATTTAGCGAAATACTAGACACATTAGATTCAGCTGTAGAAACTGGTAAAAATTCCACCGATTATACTGCATTGCTAAATGGAGCAATTTTTATAAGAGAAAAAACTTTAAAATTATTTGAAGAGGCTGGTGCAAAACAAATCCCAATAGCTGTAGGTGATGAATTTGATGTAGATACAATGGACGCAATTTTAGCAATGCCTTCAGATGAAATTCCTGATGGACACGTTATGCAAATCGTATCAACTGGTTATTCTTTCCATGATAAAATATTAAAGCATACAAAAGTAATTACTTCTTCCGGTAAAGCAAATTGAAATAGTAATTAATATAAAATAAATAATAAAAGGTTTGTAATTTAAATTACAAACCTTTTTTCATATAATATTTTACTTAATCAAATTTTTATAATTGATTAAGTACCCGCAAATCATTTTCATATAAATACCTTATATCGCTAATCCCTGTCCTAAGCATTGTAACCCTTTCTATTCCAAATCCGAAAGCATAACCTGAATAAATTTCAGGATCAATACCTCCTGATTTTAGCACATTTGGATGCACCATTCCACACCCTGCTATCTCTAACCAGCCAGTATTTTTACAAATCCTACACCCCTTACCCCCACAAATATAGCAAGAAATATCGAGTTCAGCGCTTGGCTCAGTAAATGGGAAAAAAGATGGTCTAAAGCGGAACTTTGAATTTTCTCCATACATCCTTTTAGCAAATGTCATTAAAGTGCTTTTAAGTTCTGCAAGCGAAACATTTTTATCAATGTATAATCCCTCAATTTGATAAAATTCAGCAAGAGATCTAGCGCTAATAGCTTCATTTCTATATACTCTTCCCGGCATTATTGCCCTGATTGGTAATTCTGAAGATTGCATTACTCTAATTTGAACAGGAGAAGTATGAGTGCGAAGGACATATTCTTTATCACTTTTCACAAAGAAAGTATCTTGCATATCACGAGCAGGATGGTCTGGAGGAAAATTTAAAGCATCGAAATTGTGCCATCCATCTTCAATATCGGGACCTTCCGCTACGGCAAATCCCATACTTCCGAAAATATCAATCATCTCGTTCATAGTTTGCATTACAGGATGAGAAGATCCTCTGAAATTTCTTCTTCCGGGTAAGGTCAAATCTAAATCAGTATTTTCTTCTGCTTGGTTTTGCAATTTTTCCCTTAATTCATTAAAAATACGTTCCGCATTGCTTTTGAAAATATTAAGCTCTTTACCAATTACTGGTTTTTGGTCTTTTGGAACATCTTTTAATTTATCTACAAGTGATTGAATTTTACCTTTTTTCACAAAATATTCTAATCTAATTTCTTCAAGTGAATTTAAATCTTTTACATTAGAAATTTTGTTCTTAATTTCTTCGTTTAATATATTTATTTCGTTTAGCATTATTTTAAAATTAATTATTTGCATTATTTAAAGTAATACAAATTTACAAAAATTAACACATTTTTTAAGTTTAATTTACAAATTATATATTTTAAGAATTAATACTATCCTATTTTAAACGTCTATAAATGATTAGAAAAATTTTATTTATTAATTTAATCATTATTTATTATGCTAAAAGTCTCAATTTTGTCAATCGGTGATGAAATTTTAATAGGACAAATTTTAAATTCCAATTCTAAATGGCTTGCTGAAAAAATCACACAAATTGGTTGTAGCATCGCGAAAATAAATACAATTGGTGATTCTAGCAATGAAATTATCTCTGAATTAAATATTTTATTGCCTATTTCTGATATTATCGTTATTACTGGAGGTCTTGGTCCTACTCATGATGATATTACAAAAGATGTACTATGCAATTACTTTAATGATAAATTAATTGAAAATAATACTTGGACGAAAAAACTAATAGATCAATTTAATCAAAGAGGAATGGACCTAAGCGAGAGAAACAAAACTCAAGCTTTTATCCCAAGCAGATCCACATTATTATGGAATGATTTCGGAACTGCACCCGGTATGCTATTTAATGAAAATGGAAAATTAATCTTTTCTTTACCCGGTGTTCCTCAAGAAATGGTTAACATAATGGAAAACGTAGGGTTCCAGAAAATAATTGATTTACTAAACTCTTCAAATACTGAATCAATAATCTATAAAAATATTCAAACTAATAATATACCAGAAAGTTCATTAGCAGACTTAATAGACATAAAAGAAGATTTCCTAGGCAATAGTTCATTAGCTTTTTTGCCATCATATCGCGGAGTAAAATTAAGAATTGGTGCCTATGGGGAAAGCAAATCCCAAGCTGAAAAAGAGTTAAGTAGAATTGAAAATTATTTAATCCCAAGGATAGATAATTATATTATAAGCTTTGATGAGAGACCATTTGCGCAAATTATTTCAGAGAAGTTAATAATTAAAAATAAGACATTAGCAATTGCTGAATCATGTACTGCAGGCTTATTATCGGCAACACTTACAGATATTCCAGGTTCATCTAAATACTTCAAAGGCTCAATTGTAGCTTATTCCAATGATATAAAAAATAAACTATTAAATATAAATAATGAGCAACTTGAAAAATATGGAGCTGTAAGCAAAGAAATTGCTGAAGAAATGAGCAATAATATTAGAAAAATCTTTAATTCTGATTACGGTATCTCTATTACCGGTATTGCTGGTCCTAGTGGCGGAACCAAAGAAAAGCCGGTTGGAACAGTATGGATTAGTATTTCTTCAGCTGATATTACATTCTCTAAACTACTTAATTTTAGAGGTTCTCGAGATATGATAAGAGAAAGAACAGTACAATCTACTATGGTAGAATTTATAAAATTCCTAAAATAGTATTAATAAAAGAAATTCATTTTTAATTATTCAAAAATAATAATTAATTTTGTAAATTATTAAAATGTTTCAATAAATTTAAAAATAATTAAAAACAAATGAAAACAATAGCAGCTTTAGCTACACCTCCTGGTGTCTCTGGTATAGCCGTGATAAGAGTATCCGGACCAGAGGTATTTTCTGCTATTGATAAAATATTCCAAGGGAAACAAAAGCCCTCAGAAATGAAATCCCATACTATTCACTATGGCGACATTATTGACATTTATAATAATAATATTATTGTTGATAAAGCAATAATCTCAATTTTCAAAGCACCTAATTCTTTTACTGGCGATGATGTAATTGAAATTTCTTGTCATGGAGGAAAAATCACACCTTCTTTAATTTTAGATCTATTATATAAAATGGGAATTTCGCCAGCAGAACCTGGAGAATTTACTAAAATGGCATTTCTTAATGGAAAAATGGATTTAGTGCAAGCAGAAGCAGTGGCAGATTTAATTCATTCTATTTCTGTAAATTCATCTCAAACAGCTGCTCGGCAGCTAAATGGCAATTTCTCTAAGTCAATTTCTGATTTACGGCAACAGTTAATTAAAATTTGCTCACTCCTCGAAATTGATTTAGACTTCATCAATGATGATGTTGAATTTTCTGATTATGATAGAATGAATGCATTAATTAATGATACTATTCTATTTTGCGAAAATTTAATTAACCAATACAAAGCTGATAATATTCTTCGTTCTGGATTTCATATTGCTATAATTGGATATCCAAATTCTGGAAAATCTTCCCTTTTTAATGCTCTATTAAATAAAAATAGAGCAATAGTAAGTAATATCCCTGGTACTACCCGGGACTATATCGAAGATTATATTTATGTTAACAACATCCCTGTGAAACTTATTGATACTGCCGGATTGCGAGATACAATAGATATAATCGAACTTGATGGAATTAAATTAGCAGAAAATATGGTCTCGCAAGCAGATTTAATCCTATTGATAAATGATTTGACTTTAGGCGAAAATCACAGTAATAAATTATTTGAATATATTTCGAATAAATTTAAAGAAATACCAATTGTAATACTCCAGAATAAAATAGACATTGCTACTACTAACGATAACAACGACTTAGAACAATATACAGATAATAATATATACATATCAGCAAAGAAATCTATAGGTTTACATGATATTAGCAATATAATTGTTAAATACTATAATTTATCTATTAATCCTTCTCAAAATATTTTGGTAAATGAAAGACATAAAGCACTTTTAATTAATGTTATTGAAGAATTATCATTAGCTAAAAATGCTTTAAAAACTCATTCAAATGAATTAGCAGCTATTAATATTCGCAATGCAGCTAATTATTTTGGTGAGATAAGTGGCGAAAGCTTTAATAACGATGTGTTAAATTCAATATTTAGTAAATTTTGTATAGGGAAATAATAATGTTCCATGTGGAACATTTTGAACAATATGACTAACAAAAAATATGAAATAATAGTTATAGGTGCTGGGCATGCCGGAATAGAAGCAGCACTCGCAGCTGCGAGATTAAATTGCAATGTGCTTATACTTACTATGGATATTTCAAAAATTGGAGTTCCCTCTTGCAATCCATCAATTGGTGGTACTGCTAAAGGTCATATTGTAAAAGAAATTGATGCTCTTGGTGGTGCAATGGGATTTTTAGCGGATAAAGCTGGTATTCATTTCAAAATGCTAAATAAATCAAAAGGGCCTGCTGTTTGGTCTCCTCGTTGCCAAATAGATAAATACACTTATCCTATTTACGCTAAACAATACATTGACTTTTATCATAATATTGATATAATAGAAGATACCGCAGTTGAAATCATTATTAAGAATAATAAAGTTTCCGGCGTGCGAACAAAAGCTGACTCTATCATCGACTCACAAGCAATAATATTTTGTCCCGGTACTTTCTTAAATGGCAAAATGTTTACTGGAAATACCATTTCTTATGGTGGTAGGGTAGGAGAATCACCTTCTGAATTAATTTCTAATAAGTTAGTAGAATATGGATTTGAATATGGAAGATTAAAAACTGGTACTCCTCCTAGAATAGATAAAAATAGCATAGATTATAGCAAGGTAGTAGCTGAATCCGGTGATGATAATTTTAAACCATTCTCCCATAAAAGCAAATCAATTAGCAATATCATTAATTGTTACTTAACAAGCACTAATTTTAATACTCATGAAATATTAAGGACTGGATTCAAAGATTCTCCAATGTTTAAAGGAGTAATTGAAGGAATAGGACCAAGATATTGTCCTTCTATTGAGGATAAAATAGCACGCTTTTCGGAAAGAGATTCTCATAAAATTGTTTTAGAACCTGAAGGAATTAATTCTAATTCAATTTATGTAAATGGATTTTCTACAAGTCTTCCTCTAAATATACAAATCAAAGGTCTAAAATCAATTCCCGGATTAGAAAATTCAATTGTTACTCAAGCTGGATATGCTATAGAATATGATTATTTCCCTTCATTTCAATTACATTATACTTTAGAAACAAAATTAGTAGAAGGACTTTATTTCGCTGGTCAAATAAATGGTAGTTCTGGATATGAAGAAGCGGCTGGTCAAGGCTTAATCGCAGGAGCTAATGCAGCTCTTAAAATTTTAAATAAAGAACCATTTTCCTTAAATAGAAGCCAAGCTTATATAGGTGTAATGATTGATGATCTAGTAAATAAATATAGCGATGAACCTTATAGATTATTTACTTCACTAGCGGAATATAGATTATTATTAAGACAAGATAATGCAGAATACAGATTATTTAATAAAGCTTTTTCAGTAGGATTAATTGATGAAGAATATTATCATGCAATTTTACAGAATAATGAAGATGTAAATCGATTAGAAAATGATATAAAACAAATAAAAATAAATTATAACATTTTAAATAAATACTTTGAAGAGATAAATGAATCTCCAACTACTGGGACAATGTCTATATATGATGCATTGAAAAGAAGTAATACTAATCTAAACGAATTAATTAAATTAGCTGATAGCGATTACGATTTAGATGAGGAAATTATTGAGCAAGTGCAAATTAATACAAAATACGAAGGGTATATAAAAAGACAACTTAATGAAGTTAAATATTTTTCGGAAAATGAAAATAAAAGAATTCCTGACAATTTTAATTATGATAAAATTAAATCACTCTCAGAAGAAGCTAGAGTAAAGTTGCAGAAGATTCGTCCAATATCTTTCGGTCAAGCATCAAGAATTCCGGGAGTATCTGCGACAGATTTATCAATAATTGCAGTATACTTAAAATAATGTTCCACGTGGAACGAACTAATTAAATAATTTACAAAGTTATTTCTTTTAAAGATATGAATATATTAATTACAGGCGCAACCTCAAAGACGGCAGAAGCTATTACACGCATATTATATGCTGAAACAGATTGGACTATTTATCTACTTAGTTCGCATTTTACTTTTAAGCAAACAAGCCATAGAATTAAGTCATATACTGTGAATTATTTGAATTTAGTTGAATTAAAAAAGATTATTTACGAGCTAAAACCTGATGTTATAATAAATTGTGCTGCTCTTACTAACGTAGATGAATGCGAAACAAATAGAAAATTATGTATGGATTTAAATGCTACCTTAGTAGAGAATTTAGCAAGCATTAGCCGAGTAATTGATTGCCATTTAATTACAATTTCAACTGATTTTATTTTTAATGGGAAAAAAGGACCTTATGTCGAAGATGCTATACCTGAACCTCTTAACTATTATGGTAAATGCAAACATATAGCTGAAAATTCTTGTAGAGTCGGTTTGACAAAATATACAATTATTCGTACAAGCGTAGTATTTGGAGTGTCATCTCATAATAAGGGTAATTTCATATCAACCCTTTTAGAAAAATTCAATGCTGAAAAAGAATTTAAAATAATTACTGGACAATGGGGTACTCCTACAATTACTGATGATATTGCACAATGTATTCTGAAAGTACTATTATATAAAAAATATGGTATTTATAATGCTGCTGGTACAACATTTTTAAATAGATATGAATTAGCTGTAAAAGTAGCAAAATGTTTTGGCTTTGATTCATCATTAGTGATACCAATTTATCCTTCAGAAATAAATCAAAGAGCTATTCGCCCTGAAAAAGCTGGTCTTGTTACATTAAAAGCTAAAACAGATTTAAAATGCGAATATGCAGACATCGATAGTGCATTATTTTCATATAGACTGCAACTCAATGAAGGACAGCAATTTTATTCAAATTTTTTATATAATTAAATATTCATAATATTCCTTAATAAATTAATATGGAAATTTTATCTGACTTTATAAATAAAACAAGAGCTACTGAAATAATTAATAATATGAAGGGCAAAAAAATAGTAGTGATTGGAGATGTAATGCTCGACATTTATTATTGGGGAAATGTGTCGCGTATTTCTCCTGAAGCTCCTGTCCCGGTGATAGATGTAGAAAATATTTCAGCACATTTAGGAGGCGCTGCAAATGTAGCTTCTAATTTAAAATCTCTTGGAATTAAATCATATTTATGTGGTGTAATTGGTAATGATAATGATGGTGCTACATTTTCGGATCTTACAAATAAGATGAATATTGATATTTTAGCAATATACAAAGATAAAAATAGACCTACGACTGTAAAGACTCGAGTAATGGGAAATAATCAGCATATTGCTAGAATAGACCGCGAAAAAAGAAATCCATTAATTAAAGAAGGATATGAATATTTAATAGAGAATATTGAAAATATCGATAATTTAGAAGGAATTATAATTGAAGATTATAATAAAGGCGTAATTACTCTCGAGTTAATAAAGGAAGTTATTCGATTTGCAAAAAATAATAATATACCTGTATATGTCGACCCTAAATTTGATAACTTCTTTGAATATCAAGGTGTTACGCTATTTAAACCAAACTTAAAAGAAGCAAGTGCTGCTCTAGGAATGAATATAAGTTCGAATGAGGATTTGATTAAGGCCGGTAATTTATTATTAGATAAATTGCAAGCTGAAAATATCTTATTGACTTTAGGAGCTGGAGGAATGATACTTTTCGAAAAAAATGGTAATTTCTGCAGAATACCAACAATTGCAAGAAATGTATCAGACGTTTCTGGTGCTGGAGATACTGCAATTGCTACTCTTTCAGCTGCTGTAGCAGCAGGAGCTACGATGCCAGAAGCAGCTGCTTTGGCTAATTTTGCATCAGGAATCGTTTGTGGATATCCCGGGATTGTATCAATTGAACCTGAAGAATTAATCAAAATCGTCTCAAAATAAACAAAAATCGCGATGATAATTATAATGATAATTGTCACAACATTATTATTTATTTTTCGTTTAGTAAATTGTTTACTTTTATAATATTTTAAAGGATTTTTATGGCAATATTAAGTTTACTTATAGGTATTTTTGCCTGTTTATTTTTAATCCCTGGTTTAATTCCATTTTTGGGATTTATTAATTATATTAATGTGCCAATAGCAATTATTGGTTTAATTTTCGGTATGATTGCAAGAAAGAGAACTGCAGCGGCAGGTGATACAAATTATTTAGCTTGGATAGGTATTATTCTTAACTTGATAGCAATTGTGGTTGGCATTATAAGAGTGCTATTAGGTCAAGCTTTGATGTAAAATAATAATAATAACTATATTGTTAAGAGAAATACCCTACAATACTATTAATTGATTCAGGCACTAAAATAATAGTCAAGATAATTCCGGTCAAAGCTCCCCAAAAATGGGCACTATGATTAATATTATCTTGGCTATTTTTTGATAAATAAACACAATATACCAAGTATAATATTGCAAATATTGGAGCAGGAATTGGAAATGGAATAGGGAAAATGAGTAATTTTGCTGACGGATTAAGAATAATACTGCTAAACAAAGCTCCCGAAATTGCACCTGATGCTCCAAGCGACCCATAATTTATATTGTTCTTATTTTTTATTATTGATGGAATATCAGCAATTATCATCGATAAGAAATAAATAATTAAAAATTTACTACCTCCTATCCATCTCTCCAAATCAAAACAAAAGAAATAGAATGTAAGCATATTAAAAATTAAATGTCCCCAATCTGAGTGAATAAATCCACTTGTTATAATAGTATGCCACCTATTTTGCCTTATTACAAAATATGGACGCAGTATCAATTTGTTAATAAATTGTTGGCGAGAGAAAGCAATAATACTTATTGCAATAGTTGTAATAAAGATTAATAAAGAGATAGGAGTATCTATAATATTCATTTATTCTATAATAAAATAATTAATTGCAATTTGCGATTTTTATATATTTCGAATCTGGATATTCTCGTCTTAACCTATCAAAGGCTTCATTAGCTTTTTTGTTTTGATTTATATCACAATAGCATTGTCCTAAAAGAACTAAAGTAGGCTGAACAACATCAGCAGGCACACTTTTATCATTAATAAATCTATTGATAATTTCAATTGCTCCTGCTGTTGAATTGTCTTGACGTGTTGATTCTGCATAATAAAACATTGCTTGATAATACTTTGCAGTTTTCGTTTTTATAGCATCTGTATAAGTTTTAAATTCTTCTGCTGCAATAGCATAGTCATTATTATTGAATTTATTTAGAGCATTTTGGTATATATCGTCTAATTTTTATCAGCAATTGGTGAAGAATTATTTGATATAGGACTTTTTGAAAGATATATAAAAGTTGTATCTTTTATTATAGTACTTTTAGAATTATTTTTATTTGTAGCTTTATTTTGATTGTTTATCGGGGATAATAAATCATTTGTTTTTGAATTATTTTTATTATTATTGCTTCTTACTGATTGAGTACAAGAGTAACAAGAAATAATAAGACTAATAAATATTAGATATATAATTTTTAATTTCATTTTTATTCTAAATTTTTATTTTTAATAAATTTATATCTAAATATATGCCAAGATTATTATCATTTTAAGACTATATAGATTCTTTTTCCTTCTGTATTTTCAATATAGTTTTAACGAAATCAATAAACAAAGGATGACCGCTTACAGCTCTTGATTTTAATTCAGGGTGAAATTGACAACCTAAGAACCAAGGATGTGATGGCAACTCCATCATTTCAACGAGAAGTCCATCTGGAGAAAGCCCACTAAGTACTAAACCATTTTTCTCTAATATTTCGCGGTATTCATTATTAACTTCGTATCTATGTCTATGTCGTTCATCGATAGATTCGCTATTATATATTTTATTTGCAAGTGATTTTGGTTTTAATTGGCATGGATACGAACCTAATCTCATTGTACCACCTTTGTTTTTAATGGTTTTCTGTTCTTCCATTAAGTCTATTACAGGATAAGGTGTATCTTTGTTAAATTCACTTGAATTTGCATCTTTCATATTGCATACATTCCTTGCAAATTCAATAATACCGCATTGCATTCCAAGACATATTCCAAAATAAGGGATATTATTTTCTCGCGCATATTTAATAGTTTCTATTTTACCTTCGATACCTCTATCGCCAAATCCAGGACCTATTAAAATTCCTTCATAATCTTTCATGATAGAATTAATAGTATTTGGATTTATATCTTCAGAATTTACTAAATCTACATTTACTTTACAATTATTTATAGAGCCAGAATGAACAAATGCCTCTAAAATAGATTTATATGAATCTCTATTTCTTGTATATTTGCCAACGAGAGCAATTTTTACTTGATATTTTGGTGACTTTATTCTCTGAACGTAATTCTTCCAAGTGTTAATTTCTAATTTATTAAGAGGCATATTAAGTTTATTTAAAACTATTTCGTCTAATCGTGATTTAGCATAATGTAGAGGCACTTCATATATAGTATCATCTACATCAAGTCCATCTATAACAGCTTCTTCCTCTACATTGCAGAATAAAGCTATTTTTGCTTTTTCTTCTTTTGGAATTTTTTTATCTGTACGACAAATTAGAACTTCAGGTTTGATGCCATATTCCATTAGTGTTTTTACAGAATGCTGGGTTGGTTTTGTTTTTAATTCTCCAGCTGCTTTTAAATATGGGACATAAGTAAGTAAAATGTTTAGCACATTTTTACTTCCTAGAGAATAAGTAAGTTGTCTTGCTGCTTCGAGAAACGGAAGGGATTCAATATCACCGACAGTACCGCCGACTTCAATAATCATAAAATCTGTTTGACCACTGAAGTATGTCATTCTTCTTTTAATTTCATCAGTAATGTGTGGAATTACTTGTACAGTTTTGCCTAGATAGTGTCCTTTTCTTTCTTTTTCTATTACGGTTTCATAGACTTGCCCTGTTGTAGTATTATTTTTTTTGGAAAGAGATTTATCGATAAATCTTTCATAATGTCCAAGGTCTAAATCGGCTTCAGTGCCATCATCAGTTACATAAACTTCACCATGCTGAAGTGGACTCATTGTCCCTGGATCTACATTTATATATGGATCGAACTTCATCATCGTAACGCTGTAGCCACGCTGTTTAATAAGGAGAGCTAGAGAAGATGCTGTGATTCCTTTACCAAGAGAAGATAGCACTCCGCCTGTGATTATTATATATTTTGTTTCAATATTATTACTTTCATCAGTATTTTGCTTATCTTTTGCGCTCATGATTTTTTATAATTATTTGTGAAGTTTGTAATTTTGACGGTATTCAAAATTATTGAAATTTCTTTAGAATAAAAAGAATTACTGAAATATAATTTAAAAACTTATTAACAATTTTATAAAATTATCAAATAATCATTAATTGGTACAATTTTTTATATTAACTTTATTTAAATAAGAACGTTATAAGGATTACAAGAAATAATTGAACTTTTATTTTAGTATTTTTAGTTTAATTAATAATAAATGTTACAAGATTTTTTTATAAAATAGTAATTTTTGATAAGAATTTACTTATTTTTGTATATATTTTTACATATACCATTTAATAAGTAAGTAGATTGTAAAATATATTAAATTAAATATTAACATTGAAAATAATCATTAATTAATAATTTAGGTGCTTTATGCAAAATAAACTAACGATGCTATGGAAATTAATTTTCGTATTAGCATTATTTACATTCTTTTCTTCAGGCTTGTATGCACAATTACCTTTTGCTCCAAATTTAATTTCTCCGGGCAATAGGGATAGTTGTGTGATGCTAAACCATAGATTTATATGGCAAGAAGAAGTTTTTAGCAGTGAATATGAACTGCAAATCTCTCGAAATAGTAATTTTACTAGCTTAGTAAATTCTATTATCACTCCAAACACATTTACTGATGTAGTATTACCAGATTTTCATTATACTTATTTCTGGAGAGTAATCGTAAAATACGATAATAGAAATAATAATCGAATAGATACTTCAGAAATATGGAGATTTAAGACAGTATTCCCTAGCCCGACAATTCTACTACCGGCTGATGGAGCTACTTGCTTAGAATCTAATTTGCAAATCAAATGGACTTTGCCGGACTCTACAAGTAAATATAGAGTACAAATTAGCGAGAACCCAAATTTCAGTACTTTTGCTAAAGATACTGTAGTAGTTGGTTATGACTTTATTAATTGGAAAGCTCCTAAAAATAACATTATGTATTATTGGAGAATTCGTACTGAAATGCACCCAGGATGTGCTTCAGATTGGAGCCCTATATATTCATTTAAAACTACTCAAAAAGCTCCAACTTTATTATCTCCGGTAAATAATGCAATCGGTCGCGAGCAAAGTATCAAATTAATTTGGACTTATGATATAAATGAAGAAAACTATATGGTGAGATATTCAAAATCACCAAATTTCACTGGAGAAACTGTTAATTTAATTACTAATCTAGCAGACACAAGTTATGTAATTAATCAGCTTGAACTTAATACAACCTATTATTGGCAAGTAGCTGCAATGGTTGATGGTTGCAAATCTGATTGGTCAGAAATTTTTAATTTTACAACAAAATATCCTATTACTACTTTATTGTATCCAATTAGCAATGATGGTTGCATTTCTATGACTCCAGAATTTAGATGGAATGCTGTGCCAACAGCTCGCGGATATACTATTGAAGTAAGTACAGATAATAATTTCCTCGATATCGTAGCACAAGCTAATGATGTAAAAGATACTACTGTAGTATTAACTTTACCAAAAGGCATTACAAAGTATTTCTGGAAAATAAAAGCTGCTGATGCAAAGAATTATGGTGATTGGACTAATGCTGAGACATTTAACACAACTTTCGAAGCCCCATCTCCAATTTATCCATTAAATGCTACAAATGATTTAAATAAAAATATTACTTTTCAATGGGCAATGCCATATAGAGAAGTAGAGTATAAATTCGAGCTAGCAAAAGTAATTGATTCATTAGGATTCACTCTATACGAAATAGTTCATAGAGATACTTTAGCTGCAGGTGAATTAGCTTATGTATTACCACAATATAATACAAAATATGCTTGGAGAGTAGGAACTATCGATGCAAATAATTGTAATGGAATGTGGAGTGAATATGCTGTATTTACTACTAAATTAGGTGCACCTACTTTAATTTCACCAGAAAACAAAGCTGTAAAAGTAAGCATTAGCCCTGATATGAAATGGGAATTAGTAGATGGTGGCGAATACTATGAAATAGAAGTTGCTACTGATTCAACATTTGCAAGAGGTAAAGTTTCTCATTCTATGTCATATATTCATGGCAATGTAATACATTTCAGCCAAGACTATAAATACAATACAAAACATTTCTGGAGAGTAAGAGCTGGCAAAGGTCAATCTTTTAGCGAATGGTCTGAAGTATTTAGTTTCACTACAATATATCAACCAGCAGAAAAACCAATTATTATCGCTCCTGCTAATTTGTCAACTGGTCAAGCAACTGCTCCTGAATTTGTATGGAAGAAATCTGCTAGAGCAGAAAATTATAGAATAATACTTGCTTTAGATAATACTTTTAAAACTGTATTAATAGATTCTTCTTTTGCTGCTCCTGTCGAAGATGGCGATCTCGATATTACATTTAATTCAAATGTGATTCTTAATAATTATACAAATTATTATTGGAAAGTATCTGCTATAAATGTTGAAAATGATGTAGTTTGGTCTGATGATCATACATTTAGAACTATTGCAAAACAATTGCAAATAGCTCCTAAATTAATTTCTCCTTCGAATGACTCTACTAATTTAGAGTTGCAAGTAAAATTTGTATGGGAAACTGTTCCTACAGCAATTCTTTATCATATTCAAATATCAACTTCTAAAGATTTCGAAACAGATAAAATTGTAATTGAAGATAAAAACGTAAATTGGAACGTAAGAATGCTCCAAATGAAAGATTTTGGAACTGATTACTATTGGAGAGTCCGTGCTATTAATGAAGTCGGCGAAGGTCCTTGGTCAAATATTTTTAAATTCCATACTTATGGTAAATCTTCAGTAGAAGAAAATGAAATAGTTAGGTTCAATTTATATCCTAATCCAGTATTAAATAATCTTTCACTAAAATATATTAGCGATTATAACCAAAACGCAAATATTGCAATTAGTGATGCAACTGGTAAAATAGTTTTAAATCAAAATGTAGCTCTATCAGCAAGTTCAAATGAGATTAAATTAAACATTAGCTCTTTGCAAGCTGGTAACTATTTCCTTACAATTTCAACTTCTAAATCTGGTAACAACACGATTAAATTCACAGTAATTAAATAATCATTAGACCTGATTTAATTGCACAAAATATTATAATCGTTAAAATTAAAATAGCCCATTTTTAAAAAAATGGGCTATTTTTTATTTATATATGTTATTTCAATTATTTAATTACATTAAATTTACCAGAAAGAATTTTATCATTACTATTAATATAAATAAAATAATTTCCCATTGGGAGAATGCTTGTATTTATAGAAATCGTAGGTAAATTATCATTATTATTGATAGTATTATTATAAATTTCCTTTCCAGATTCATTCACAATTTTAATATTAAAACTATTACTTATTTCATTTCCAATTTCTATAAATATTTTCTCGGAAGTTGGATTAGGGAATATTTTAATTTGATTAATCATAGCTTCATTTACTGATGATTCTGAAGGTAGAATTGTATAGTAACCATCTGGAGCTGGCATTGGAGAAGAAATTATTTTTACATCTGATTTTGCAGTAATATAATAATCTACTTGTGAATATTCAGAGCAAGTTTTAGTGCATTTAATATTTGCTGAATATAGACCGTCATTGTTTTTTACTAAGACTAACGAATCCCATTCTGGATATAAATTATATCTAAAAAATACTTTTACTTCTTTAATTTCTTTATTACTTTCCACTTTAGCTATAAGTGGATATGAAAGATCTGTTTTGTTTAAATCATTTGGAGTAAGCAACCTATGAGATATACGAATTGGATTTTCTGCAGGGATTTGCTTTGTAATGCAGTGTATTGACCCACCAGAACCATCTAAAGCCCTCATATCAATAGTTTTAATTTTGTAACCTGGATATGCTTTTTTAATACTTTCAATTGCGTAGGAATCACCAACAATATCACCATTTATACCATTATTGAAAATAGGTTGGATGATGGTTTTATTTAAAATTAAATGATTAGAAAAAGTACGTGTATCGAATTCATAAGATTTATCATCAGTATAAAATTTACCATTATTCTTGCGAGGTGTTGGAATGTATTTTGCAGTATATTTGGCATTATGCACATTAGTTAAATTCAGTAGCGAATCTATATTTTTATTCAATATTTTATAATCTGTCAAATAGCTCATTTCCTGTGGGAATTTACCAAAAACAAATTCATTTTCATTCGGCATATCCGCATAAAGATCGATATGACCAGTACCTCCATCATGTAAAAGTGTTGGCAATACATATAATTTCTTTATATTCATATAATATTTGATACTATCGTCAATTTGAGTTCCATTAATTGGAGTTTTTATACGAATATCTAAAGAATTATTTGTATCTATATAAAATTGTCCTTCGGTATCTAAATTATTATTGCGGTAAGCTGTTGTTGTAAAAAGAGTTCCGTAACCATCTACTAGGATATTACCTCCTTCTGTTTCAAGTGAAGATTGTAATAAAGGATATTTCGAAAATTGGCTAATATAAGTATTAATATTATCGTCAAGAGGTCTGCCGGTGTAATATTCAAAATCCAATAAACCAATTTTATTTAAATTATCATAATAAAATGCAACTGGACCGCTATCCCGATACCAAAAAGAATTTGAAGGTGCTTTAATGAACCTTACATTAGTAAGAGGTAAGCCTTTATCTAAAGCGTATTTTTTAATTTCTATTGTATCGTTTAAATTGAATACTGTAACCCATGCTGGTACTTCTTCTTGTATATAATTAATCAATTTCAACATAATATTAGCAAATTCCGAATTTTCATTTAAATCAGGTATATTTTGAATTTTCACGTAATTAACTCTATTTGAATAGGGTTCATAAGACATACCAATATTTTCAAATAGGCTTATGACTTCATTACCATATTCATCATAAGATATATAGGGCCATGCTACTAAAATAGCTTGATTCTCTTCAAATTCTCCAGGTACTACCATATCAATAGGAGGAGCATTTAGCAAAATAGTATTAATTGAATCTGGAGAAGCTAAATAATTATCATAATTTTTGTTATTTTTAATTATTTCACTTGGAATTTTTATTCCATCAGGTTTAGGAATATTATGTGGCACTCGAGAATGAAAAGTTTTATAATATTCTTTTAATACTTGTGCAGATTTTTGTTTTTGCATTTTCATTAATTCATTTCTTTTATTATCAGCATTTGCATAATAATTTGATATAATCAATATAAGGAATGAGAATAATAGAAAATTAATTTTATTTTTTTTCATTATTGTATGTTTTAAAACTTTAAAATAATATTTTATGCAATATTGACGCTTTATTTATCATAATAATATTATTATTAATTTAAATTAAGTTTTCGAATATTTGATATAATAAAAATTGGTATTAAACTTTTTTTTAATTAAATTGCATTCTATTTAATTAAATAATTTATAATTATTTTAATATTTATTGTTTATCATTTTTGATTAGGAAGACATTATGACACCTAATAATGAATTACAGCATTATATCCAAAATCTTTGGGATAAAATTAATTCAATTAGTACGATTTTAAGGGAATTTAATGAGCAAAAGCAAAATCTTAAAGCTGAAAATGATAATATTTCCAATGAAAATTCTTCACTTAATGCACAAATAGAGCAAATAAAAAATGATCTAAATGATTCTTTGCATAATCATAGTAATAACAAAGATAGAATAATTGAATTAGAGAATACAATTAATAATAAATCAAAAATTATTGCTGATCTGCTCAAGAATGAAGAAATATTAAATAATCTGCAGAATGATTTCAACAATATTAAAGCAAAATATGATTTATCTTTAGTACGAAATGCAGAATTGGAAAATGAAATAAATAATAAAATTAATGAAATAAAAGAATACTCGGTTCTTATTGAAGAAAATGCAATTTTAAAAGAAACTAATAAATCATTAGAGCTAAAAAGTGCTGATTTTGAATTTAGTAGATTAGATATTATAAGGAAAAATAAAGATATTTTTGAGAAAAATAACGAAATAAAAAATCTCAAAGATAGAGTATCGGAATTAGAAAGCAAGTCTTTCGAATATGAAAAGATAAAAGATGAAAATAATAAGTGCAATGAAAAAGAACGAGAATTAAATTTATTAATCGAAGAATTACAATCTAAAATTTCAATGCTTAATGTGCAGCTCGAAATTGAAAAAAAAAAATTAGATGATAAGAACATAGAATATTATAATCGCACTGAAATACTAGAAAAAGATTTAAAAGAGACTCGTACATCTTATACTGAACTATTAGAGAATTATACAGAAAATAATTTAAAATTACTTTCGCTTATCGATAGCCACAATGCTTCATTAAATGATATTGAGGAATATGAATCATTTATTAATAATCAAAATAGTAAAATCGAAAATTTAAACTCCTTGATTTTTGATTATATAATTGATATCCAAAAACTCCAATCTGAAAAAGAAAATTATAATAATCTAAATCTACAAAATATTGAATATTTAGAAAAAATTAATCAATTAGAAGAAAATTTAAGCAATATAAATGATTTAAAAAATATTATTCAAATAAAAAACAATGAGCTAATTAGAATAATAAATGAAGATCAACATAATATTAGCGAAATTGATACCTTAACAAATGAAAATAATAATCTACAAATTGCAATAAATGACTATAAAAATAAATTAGAACAAAAAGTAATAAATGAATCTACACAAAATTCTCTAGTGGAATATTATAAAGACGAAAACTTAGCTCTTAATAATAAAATATCAAACTTAAATGAGCAAATTCTAGCTAATACCAAACTAAATGAAATATACGCTGATGATATAAATTCATTTAAAGAAGCTAACGAAAAAATTAAAGTTGAATTAGATGAAAAAGATAAATATATTAATAATATTGAAATATCTATAAAAGATTTTGAAATTCAATTAGAGAAAAACAATGAAGAAATTTCTGAACTTAATGCTAAATGCAAAAAACTCAGCCAACAAAAAATCGCTGTTGATTCATTTGCTTTAAGCAAAGATGATGAAATTATTAAATTATTAGCTGATAAAAAAGAATTAGAAGAAAGGGTTATTACTCTTCAAAATGAATCAAATTTAAATATTGAAGATATAACAAATAATATAAAAATATTAGAAAATGAAAATAACTCCCTAAAAGAATCTTATTCAAATTCAAATGATGAAAATATTAAATTACAACAAATTATTTCTGATAAAGATATTGAACTAACTGCGATAAGTAATTCTCAAAATCAAATAATAAAAGAAAATGAAAAATTAAAGGAAGAATTAAATATAGCAAATGAATCTAAAAATGATAATTTGCCAATTATAAATGAGCTTAAAGAAAAATTAAATAAAACCACTATTGCACTAAATAGAATGAGACTTGATTCTCAATCATATATTGATAAACAAGAAAAAACTAAAAAAATTAAAAACGAATTAATCCAAACAATTGAAGAATTCATTAATAATTTAAATTAATAAGTCTAATTATGATTAAAAATATACTCACAATAATAATTTCAATTATAATTATATCATCTATAGCTTGCGAAAATGATAGAAAACCGAATTATAATAACAATCTTTTGCAAAATAATTCTCCGGATTCTACTGATATAGACTTTATATGTGATTCACTCGAAACAATGAAATTTCAAAAGTACATAATAGCCGATGAAAATGATTTGCAATCGATTAAAAATGAATATGATTATTCAAATAAATCATCATTTAAAAATAAATTAATCAGAGTTTTAAACAGAAAAGATTTTAGATTTTTTAGAGTTGGTGATACAATAGTAAGACCTGATAGAATTACAAATAATATTTTGGATTATTCTATTTTCCCAAGTTGTTATCGCGAAGCTAAAGATATTCCTAAACTAATAGTAATTTCTAATAAATATCAATGCTATGCATGCTATGAAAATGGGAAATTAGTTCAATTTGCTGCAGCCAATACCGGCAAAGAGCGTACTCAGACCTATCCGGGTAAATATTATACAAATTGGAAAAAGAAAAATCACCGTTCATCAATTGATTCTAATTGGAGATTACCTTTTAATGTAAATTTCCATTTACAAGCAGGAAATGCTTTTCATCAATTTACTATGCCGGGACGACCTGTTTCGCATAGTTGTGTGCGACAATTTATGAGCGATGCAGAATGGCTATTTAATTGGGTGGAAAAAGCAAAATTCGACACAAATCGTAGAATTATTCAACAAGGCACATTAGTCATAATAATAGATGTTTTTGATTTTAACAGAAAGAAGTTCGGTCCTTGGCTTGATATTGCCGACAATAAATCTGCTAATATTATCTTACCGAAAGATCCAAATAATTATGAAGAACCATTTATCCCACTCAGCCAAATACCTGCTGGAGCAAGAGGTTCATTAAAAAATAAAGAAAGATATATAAATGCTGTAGATTCTCTTGTAGCAAGAGGATATTTAAGACCTGATGTAAAAGTAACCCCTTCTGTAAATTACAATCATCTAAGGAAGCAAAGAAGAGAAGCTGCTGCAAAAGCTAAAGCTGAAAAATTAAAGTTGGAAGAAGAAAGCAAAATCAAACAAAATACTCCAATTGAAGAACCTTAAAAGAATATATTATTTATATCAATAATGAAAAATAGTAACGATAATCTCGAAAATAATTATAATAATATTGTAAATATTGGTAAAAATGTATTTAAATCTGAAGCTGACACTGTAATTAAATGTGCTGAAATATTAGATGATAATTTTGCAAAAGCTGCAATAATCCTAGCTAAAGCTGAAAGAATAGTCGTAACTGGTATAGGCAAAAGTGGAATTATAGGACAAAAAATAGCTGCTACTTTAGCAAGTATTGGAAAGCATTCATATTTTATGCACTCTGTTGATGCTTTGCATGGAGATATTGGAATAATTCAAAAGAATGACGTTGTAATTTTGCTATCAAAAAGCGGTTCTACCGATGAGATAATACGACTTTTGCCATATATTAAGACTCGCTCAGCTTTCACAATAGCTCTAGTGTCAGACAAAGATTCATATTTAGCAGTAAATTCTGATATTTGCTTATATTTACCTGTAGAATCGGAAGCATGTCCATTAAATATAGTTCCTACAAATTCTACTACTGCAGCTCTTGCAATGGGAGATGCTCTATCGGTAGCAATAATGAAAATTAATAAAATAAGTATTTTCGATTTTTCAATGCAACACCCTTTGGGGCAAATCGGTAGAAATATCACTATTAAAGTGCAAGATATCATGCATTGCGGAAATAAAATCCCCGTAATTTTTAGTGGTATGAAATTTAAAGATGCACTTATCGAAATGACTAATAAAAAACTTGGTTGCGTGTGCATTTGCAATAAGCATAACAAATTAAAAGGTATTATAACAGATGGCGATGTAAGAAGAATTTTGCAAAAAAATGATAATATTACTAACCTCTATGCTGATGAAGTAATGACAAAATCGCCTACAACTATCTCAAAAGATATATTTCTAGGAGAAGCTCTATCTATTATGAGTAATAGAGAAAGTCAAATAAGTGTCCTACCTGTGATTGAAGATAATGGTACTTTGATAGGAGTAATTAGAGTACATGATATTGTGCGAAGTGGTATTTAATTAAAATACTTATTTAAATAATAATGCATAAGCTGATTTTAAGCATTTAAAAATATTTAATATATTTTTATAATATTAACAAAATATTTACAATTTATCTTTTTTGAAAGCGTTTTTAAACTAAGTCATAGTTTATATATACTATAAATAGTTTTCTTAAACATAATATAATTAAGTGAGGACAATATGCAAACCAAAATCACTTTCAGACACTTAAAATCAAATCCTTCATTGAATGATGCTGCTAACGAAATACTAACAAAAATTAGTAAATTCAATGATAATATCACTTTTGCTGATGTTGTATTTACTCAAGATGTAGATTGCCAAGCAGAAATTTTCTTGCAAGTGCAAGGCTCAACATTAATCGCAAAAGAAAGTAGTGAAGATTTCGTAAAAAGCTTAAATTTAGCTTCTGACAAATTAACTCGTCAGCTAAGAAAACATAAAACTAAAGACGCTAAATCTAAAGTAGAAGGAATAGAATACTAAAAAATTATGCTAAATAAAAAATAACGAAAAGCTCGATTAATAAAATTTTCGAGCTTTATTTATTTAAATAAGAAAAATATTCTAAATACTTTTGCACAAAATTTCTCACTTTAAGATTAAGAATATTCAAAAAAAATGTGAATTTAGTGTGAAGAAAATTCATTTAATTCACATTTTTAATTTCCAAATTTAATTTTTACACTTTTTATTTATAAATAAATATTTTTCCACTTAGTTATACTTTAATTAATTGAATTATTATCAATTGATAAGTAATTGATAATTTTGAAGTTAAATATAAATCAAGGAAAATCTATTCACATTTCCACAGTAATAATAAGTAATAATAATAAAATTTAAAATTATATAATATTATTATAAAGCTCAGTATTATTTTAAAATATTTGTGGATTTTTTGTGAATTAGATTTACTTAAATATTGCTTAATTTTGTAAGTCGATTTTACGAATTAACTATTTATTGAGCAATATAAGAGCTAATAACAAAATGAAAGTAATTTTCACCACATCAATTTTGCTTGTTCTATCTAATATTTTTATGACATTTGCTTGGTATGGGCATTTAAAGAAATTAAATGATCAAAAATGGTATATAGCAGCATTAATAAGTTGGGGAATAGCACTTTTTGAATACTTAATTCAAGTCCCCGCTAATAGAATTGGATATACTGAAATGTCAATAAGCCAATTAAAAATATTACAAGAAGTCATTACTTTGTCAGTATTTGTTCCTTTTTCAATACTTATAATGAATGAACCTTTTAAAACAGATTATATTTGGGCAGGACTTTGCATTTTGGGAGCAGTTTATTTTATTTTTAGAGCTTAAATTGAATATTTCAAACATCTATTCGTCAATATATTTTTAATAATTTTTTTACATTATTTCATTTTTAAAAAATGACATTTCCTGATTTAAATATAGCCTCGATATTTTGGAATATGGACCCAGCAATAATTAATTCACCAATTGCAATTCGCTGGTATGGATTATTATTTGCTTTGGGTTTAATAGCTGCATATCAAATATTAACTAAAGAATTTAAGAAATTACATATCCCACAATATAAGCTCGATTCTTTAATTTTTTACTTAATTATTGCTGTTGTAGTTGGTGCTCGACTTGGACATTGCTTTTTCTATGAACCAGAAATATATTTAAAAGACCCAATTAGAATATTTAATATTCGCGAAGGTGGTTTAGCAAGTCATGGTGCAGCAATTGGAATTATAATTGCGATGATATTATACAATTGGCGTCGAAAAGAATTTACTTTTATTAGCTTAGCTGATGTGCTTAGCGTCTCAATCCCTGTAGCAGCTATGGCTGTGCGAATTGGAAATTTTATGAATTCCGAGATTGTAGGAAAAGCAGCTGATGTGCCATGGGCAGTGATTTTTGCTCGAAATGATTTGATTCCGCGACATCCCGGACAATTGTACGAAGCAATTGCATATTTTTTTATGATGTTATTGATGCTATATCTTTTCTTTAAAAAAGAAAAGTATAACAAATCGGGATTTTTGAGCGGAGTATTTTTAATTGGTCTATTTACTGCAAGATTTTTAATTGAGTTTGTGAAAGAAGTACAAGTAGATTTTGAAACCACAATGTTCCTCCATATGGGACAATGGCTTAGCTTACCATTTATTATTTTGGGTATTTTACTAATATTATACTCAAGAAATCATTTTAATGATTTCTCTAAATGTACTATAGATACAAAATCAAAGGAAAATAAAAATAAATAATGAGAGACGAAAAATCAACTGCAATTGTACTATTAAGTGGGGGAATGGATTCTGCTCTTTGCTTAGCTTTAGCCGTCAAAGATAATTATATTCCAGCTACATTACACTTAAATTATGGGCAACGTACTCAAAAAAAAGAACTCCAAGCTTTTGAAAAATTATCGAATTATTATAATGTAAAAGAAAGATTAGTTGTAGATGTAAATCATCTATCGCAAATTGGAGGCTCTAGTCTTACCGATTCTAAAATAAATGTTGCAGAAAATGCTATAGAAGAATCTACAATTAATAATGTTCCAAATTCTTACGTACCATTTCGAAATGCAAATATTTTAGCTATAGCTGTAAGCTGGGCTGAAGTAATTAATGCTAAGGCAATATATATAGGTGCTTCGCAGGTTGATTTTAGTGGATATCCGGATTGCAAAGCTGAATTTTTCGATGCCTTTCAAAATGTAATTAATACAGGTACAAAACCTGAAACTAATATAAATATTATAACTCCATTAATAAATTTGACTAAAACCGATATAGTCAGAGATTCCTTAAAATTAAATGTTCCAATAGAATATACTTGGAGTTGTTACCAAAATGATGATGAAGCCTGTGGAGTGTGCGATTCGTGCTTATTGAGATTAAAAGGTTTTAAAGAAGCAGAATTTCAAGATAAAATTAAATATAAGAGCTCTTAAATAAATATTATTTTTATGATTTTATAAAATCATAATGTGTTAATTTAAATTTATCATTATTGAAATTTATTATTTTGAAGAGATAGTATCTGATACATATTTTACTAAAGAAATCACTTTAGAATAATTCATTCTACGAGGTCCAATTAATCCAATTGATCCAGTAGCTTTTCCTAATTTATATGAAGATACTATCATACTAAAATCATCTAAAGCATTATTATTCATTTCAGAACCAATTAGAATTTTTACATCAGGATTATATTTACCTGAATTATCAATTACGCTGATTAAGACATCTTCATTTTCTGTGAGTTCCATCAAAGAACGGATTTTGTAGATATTTTCAAATTCAGGTAAATTTAATAAATTTTGAGTTCCTACAATATGCAATTTATCATTAGTATTATTATTAGAAATAATTTTATCAATAGAATCAACGAATAGACCAATAATTGGAGATGAACTATCAATCCCTAGTTCACCGGCAATATATTTATAATGTTGATTGATATAATTATAATCCTTACCAGCTAATTTTTCATTAATAAATGAATTTAATATGTTAATAGCTTTTTCAGAGACTACGTATGAGATTTCCATAGTAATGGTTTTGACAAAATTAGAATCAAAAGCTACAACAATTAAAATATGATTACTACTTAATTTAAGTAACTCAATTTTTTTAATAATAATATTTGTCAATTCCGGTACTCTTACAATAGCTAAATAATGAGAAATTAAGCCCAAAAGCTTGCCTGCATCTTTTAAAATCGATTCATTTGAGCTTTGTTCTAATTCATCAGCTATAGATTTAAATTCATTAGTAAGCGAAATATCTTTATCAATTAAATTATCTACATAATAGCGATATCCTTTATCTGTCGGAACTCTGCCAGCAGATGTATGTGGATGCGAAATATAATCCATTTGTTCTAAATCTGCCATTATATTTCTAATTGTCGCAGGGCTTAGTTTAATATTATTTTCAAGGAATTTTGATAAGTTTCTTGAGCCTATTGGTGTGGCATTAATAATATATAAATTAATAATAGTACGCAGAATAGATTGTTCGCGTTCATTTAAATCTCTACTAATAGAGCTATCAATATTTAAATCAAATAATGGCAATTTATTATTTTAATACGTCTTTATATTTTGGTTCTATTTCAAAAACTCTAGCTGCAAAAGTGCATACTGGAACTATTTTATAATTATTATCTCTTGCATATTCTACAGATTTAGAGAGCAATAATTTTCCAAGTCCTTTACCTTCGTGTGTAGGATTAACACCTGTATGGAATATAACCATAGTATTTTTATCTTCGAAATCATAATCTAATTCTGCTATTTGATTTCCATTTTCTTCTAGATAAAATTTACCATTTTTATCATTATATTTATGCTTAATATCCATAATAATTTACTTTAAATTCAACATATATTATCTATTTTAATTATTAACGAATGAAGGTTAAAATTATTAATTATATAAAAAAACATCTATTATACATATTTGTAAAAGTCTCTCAAGGCTTTTCCTGTATATGAATTTTCTACTTTTGCTATTTCTTTTGGGTATCCTTTTGCTACAACTAAGCCACCACCGAATCCACCTTCAGGACCTAGATCTATTATCCAATCAGAATTAGCAATTACATATAAATTATGTTCAATTACCAAAACGCTATGCCCAGCATTCACTAATTTCCTGAATGCAAGCATTAATTTATTAATGTCGTCAATATGAAGTCCTGTAGTAGGTTCATCAAAAATAAATAAATTATGTCCGGGAGTGAGAGCTTCAGTATAATTTGCTAATTTAATTCTTTGAGCTTCACCGCCAGAAAGAGTAGAGCCGGGTTGTCCTAATTTTAAATAGCCAAGACCAATATTTTTAAGAGGTTCTAATTTTCTTACAATTTTTTCTTCATTTTTAAAGAATTCAATTGCTTCATCTACAGTCATTTCGAGGACATCTACAATTGATTTATCTTTATATAATATATTTCGAGTTTCTTTTTTATAGCGTGTACCTTTGCAGGCTTCGCATTCGAGACGAATATCGGGCAAGAATTGCATATCAATATTTACTGTTCCTTCGCCTTGACATTCTTCGCATCTACCACCTGGGATATTAAAAGAGAAATGTCCTGATTTAAAGCCTAATTGCTTTGCAAGCTGAGTATCAGCAAATACATCTCTTATGGAATCAAAAGCTTTTGTATATGATACAGGAGTAGAGCGAGAGCTACGACCTATTGGAGTCTGGTCAATCATTTCTAAATTGCTAATATGTTCGTAGCCGGTAATTCCATATATTTCGCCATTATTAGTTACATAATTTGGAACTAATTTCCTTAATCTTTCATAAAGAAAATCATTAATTAATGTACTTTTTCCGGAACCGCTTACTCCGGTGATAGTACATAAGCAACCGAGTGGAATTTCTACTTTATCCATTCGTAGATTATTCATTCTAGGTTTATTAATTGTAATAATTTTTTCATTCGAGACTTTATGACTCGTTATTTCAATTTTCTTTTTTCCTGATAAATAATCAGCAGTAAGAGTTTTAGATTTTAGTAAGCCTTTGAAATCTCCGCTATATTGGATTTCCCCACCATTTACTCCTGCTTTAGGACCCATATCAATAATATAATCAGCAGATTTCATTATTTCTGGGTCGTGCTCAATGACTATTACAGTGTTTCCTAAATCTCTCAATTCTTTTAAAATTTTAACTAATCTTTCTGTATCGCACTGATGTAACCCTATACTTGGTTCATCAAGTACATAAAGAGTAGTTGTAAGAGCTGATCCGATAGCAGAGGAAAGGCTAATTCTTTGTGCTTCTCCACCAGATAATGAATGAGTCAATCTATCGAGGGAGAGATATTCTAAACCAATATCGTTTAATAATTTTATTCTATGTACAATTTCTTCTAAAATTTGTCCTGCTACTTCCGATTCATATTTGTTTAATTTTAATTCTGCGAAAAATTCATATAATTTATTTATTGGATATTGAATTATTTCTGGAATATTTTTGCCATTAATGAATACTTGACGAGCAGAAGTCCGTAATCTCGAGCCACCACAGACCCTACAATTTGTATATCCGCGATAACGTGCTACTAATATTCTATTACTTATTTTATAATATTGGTCTTCTAATTCTTTAAAAAATCCATTCATTCCTTTATAGCTTTTATCGCCCATCCAAATGAAATCTTTTTGTTCGGTGGTAAGTTCATTATATGGTACATTTAGTGGTATATTTGCTTTGCTACATTGGTAAATGAATTTCTGATAATATTGTTTATAAGCCGGAGTGCGCCACGGTGCAAATGGATTTGCAGAAAGTGGTTTAGTTTTATCCGGAATTACTTTATCTTCATCGATGCTTATATCTCGCCCGAAACCCTGACATTTTGGACATGCTCCAAAAGGATTATTAAAAGAAAATAATCTCGGTTCAGGTTGAATATAAACTATTTGGCAATCTGCACATTCAAATTTATTACTGAAATGTAAAGTTTTATCCAGATCTAAAAATTTAATTGAAATATTACCATCGCCATTATGAAATGCTGCTTCGATTGATTCATAAAATCTTGATTTTGAATCGGAATCATCAGAATGAATTACCATTCTATCAACTAGGACATATATATTCTTAGATTTTTTTATGTTACTAATATCATCTTCATTTATATCATAGAGCTTATCTTTCTTAGCGTCATATATACGAAAAAAGCCAGCTGAGCGAGCGTAAGAAATCTCATCGTTGATTTTCATACTTTCACGGCAAGGATAAAGCACATATATTTTTTCGGAATAATATTTCTTAAAAATATCATCTGTTATTGACTGAGGAGTATCATGATGAACCGGTTTTCCACATTCTTTACAGATTGTATGTCCTATTCTGCCATAAAGTAATCGAATATAATCGTAAATTTCAGTTACAGTCCCTACAGTAGAACGTCCATTTTTGGAAGGTGCTTTTTGGTCAATTGCTATAGCTGGAAGAATTCCGGAGATCTTAGTTACATCTGGCTTATTCATTCTATCCAAAAATTGACGAGCATAGGACGAAAGAGATTCTACGAATCTCCTCTGCCCTTCAGCAAAAACTGTATCGAGAGCTAATGATGTTTTTCCGGAACCGCTCACACCTGTAATTACAGTAAGTTTGCGATGAGGTATTTCTACGTTTATATTTTTTAAATTATGGACTGAAGCGCCTTCAATCGATATTTTATTTTGCATTAATTAACTTGGAAAATATTTAATATATCAAAAAAGAGTAATAAGATTACTCGATTTAGACATAATTTTATTTTTTGAAAAAATTAAAAATTATTTTGTTCTTAAAATATTATTTAATTCCTTATTTATATTAGAAATTAATTATAGCAATTAAAGCATAAATACAAATAAGAAAAAAATAAATGTTTTATTATTGAACAATAATATTATATTTTATTTTTTGTTCGCCGACTGAAATAATTAAGTTATAAAATCCACGATTTAATGTATTAATTTGAATTTTATAATTACCGGTCTCTGTTAAATTATTTTTATTTAATATTGATTTATTAATTTGAAAATTTGCATTTGGTACTTTTTTCCCCAATAAATCAATTAATTCAAAACTAATTTCAGGGATTTCTAAATTAGCACTATTACCTTTGTCTATTCCACCAAGTGCGTCAGATTCCTCAAAAGTGTAGTCAATATTTATTGTAGATTTTGTGGGATTTGGATATGGATAACTTGTAGAAAATATTGTTTTATTTCCGAAATCACGAGTTGCAATTGTAATTGATAGTCCGCATTTGGTGTCAACAGAGTTACTCCATATTTTGCCATAACCTTCAAGAAAAATTATTTTTTCGCTACAAAGATCGATTAATCTTAGAGTGTCATTCTGTTTCCCAAAATCTGTCGGCGAATAACAAATAGAAATAGGTTTAATTTCATTAGGTGCAAACTGTAAAGGCAACTGGCTCTGAGGGATAGAAAAGGCAAAATTACCATTTAAAGACAATTTGCTTAAAGTAACTTGTTTAGAACTATTATTCTTAATATAAACATCTAAGCAAGATATATCTTTTGTATATAAACTATCAAAATAAGCTGTATCAAGATTATTAAAACTAACTAATTCAAAATAGTCATTTTCGAAATCAATATTATAGCTATAAATTTGGCTAGTATCAGCACAACCAAGAATATTTTTTGCAATCACATAAATATTTGCTGATTTATCTAATTCAATGCTATTTGCACCAGATGCAATTAATTGATTATTATCTGCATCGTACCAATCTACTTCTTGAGGTGTACTATTCGATATAACAGTATGCTTTTTGCCAGTGCAAAGTGTAATATTGAAACTATCTTGAAGTGCTGCGATAGGCATGGCAATTATATTTACATTTACAGAATCATAATAAATGCATCCAGTAGTATCAGTCCACGCAAAACTTTTCCATCCATTTGTATTAAAATATCGTGACGTATTATTATCACCATCGAACCAAGTAATATTATTAATTGGAGAATTAATTGAAACTAATACTGAGTCGCCATCGCAGGCTTCATAAAGAGCATTATTATTAAATGTCAAATTAGATTTTGGCATAAGAGTAATTTCAATTGAATTAGAAGTACCGCTATCGCATTCATTTGTAGATGATTTTAAGTAATAAACTCCCGGTTTATTTACTACAATTTGCTGAGTAGTTTCTCCGGTGTTCCAGATTAAATTCTGATAATTGAGATTTGCTTTAATAATAGCATAATCGCCAGCACAAAGTTGTACTTTATCAGCTGAAATCTTAGGATTAATTGTATCTGTAATAGGTTTATATTTATATACTCCATTGCCAACTACCCATCCAGTAGTATCATCAAGAAAATATAAATCATCTAAATGAGCTCCGGGAGAAATTCCACAAAATTTTGGTGTCCAAGTTTTACCATAATCTTTTGTAAAATAAATTGATCTATCGAGACCACACACCCAACCAGTACTATCATTTAAAAGAAATGAGCCATAGCAAGCAGTAGGGAAGTCTCTTTGAATCCAATTTTTACCGAAATCAGAAGAAAAAACAGCACCACCTCTTGCTTGAGATCCAGCACAACTATAATCATATGGTACTAAGATTGAATTTTTAAGTATTGATAATTCTTCGTGCCAATTATTAGCTTTGATTTTAGTTATCATACTCCAAGAAGTTCCGTAATTTAAGGTCTGCCACAACATTCCGCTTGATACAGCATATCCAGTACCATTATCGTAAAGAACAATATCAGAAAGTTTTGAATCATTAATTGAAAAATTATCATAGTGAACTTGATAAGTCCAAGAATTTCCACCATCAGTAGTTTTAAAGAAATATCTATCAGTGCAAAATCCCCCCACTAGTACGCCTTGATTTTCATTTATAAAATAAGTACCCCAGAAAGATACATCAGTCCTAGGAGACACATCTCTCCAGCTTACTCCACCATTATCGGTTCTATATAAGCGAGAATATCTTACATCTCCTCCTGAAGAACCGACACTTACTACATATCCTACTCTTTCATTTAAAAAAATTATTGATTCTAATTGTCCAGCATAAGGGATTTGAGAACCCGACCAAGTATTTCCTCTATCTGTGCTACGCAAAAGCATTCCATTAAAACCGCATATCCACGCATAATTTGGATTCTGCGGCAAAAAGAACACTTCTAACCAATAATTATTAATAAACTGCTGTGGAATTGTTTGTACTTCTTCCCATTGAGAAAATACACTAATTGGAAAAAGTAAGCAAGCAATATAAAGTATAAATCTATTTGATAATTTCATAAAATATTTTTATATGTTATTTAATTAATAACGAATAACCTCTTGAAAAGTTTTTTTTATAAGGGCAATTCATTAAAATTTAAATGATTGCTTGCAATAATTTATTTAAGTTTTAAATTAATCCTCAACTAATTTAATTGCTTCGTACTTTTCGCAAGATTCTACACATTTCCCGCAATCTACACATAGAGTAGAATCTATTTTGGCAACATGATTATTATATTTAATGGCATCGTACTTTTCGCAAAATACTTTGCAGTCACCGCAAGAAGTACAAATATCTTGATTAATGGTAGGTTTTGCATAATCTAATGGATATAGCTTTGAAATTGCATTAAATTCATTACATTCTGCTAAACAAAGTCCGCAGTGATTACACAGCTCTTCATTTTTTGTAACTTTTGCTGGATTAATGGCTTCAAATGGGCATTTCCCCACACATTTTCCACATTTTGTACATTTAGATAAATCAATAATACATTTATCTTTTATCGTAATTGCACCAAATTCACAAGCTAATTGGCACTGATGATGGCAGTTAGTAGGTTTGCACTTATTACGTATGGAATAAGTTTCTTTGGAATATGATATGCAATTCCCTTCGTTTATACATTTTTCTATACATTTACCACAACCTATACATTTATCCTCTAAAATATTATAAGTGGGAGTGGAGATAAATATTGCTTTATCTTTGCATTGGGGTTCGCAAGTGCCACATTCAATGCATAGGTCTTGATTTATAAAATATTGTGTTTTTTGAGGCAAAAGGATTGCTTTATAATAGCAACTTTCTACACAATCACCGCACCCAGTGCATTTATCTTCGATAATAGCATATTTAGTTCTAAATGGACTTAATACATTTTTTGTACAAGAACTCATAAATAAACTACCTGAGCATATTCCTATACCTAAAATTCCACAATCTTTTAGGAATTTTCTTCTGTTATTAATTGATTTATTTTCCATTTTGTTTTATTATTAAATTGCAAATCTAAATTCAACTCTTCCGAAATAAGTGTCTTTTATTAATTTTGTGGAAGTAATATGCCCCCCAATTAAAGTTGTTTTTAGATGATTAAAAAATCTAGCGCTTAATTCTAAATCTAATTCTTTAGTGTGGCTACCATTTGTTTGGCCAGAATATTGTACTTTAAAATACATATTGTTTAACCAAGGAAAATCAAATTTTGTAAATAATTGAAAAACTGGCAAATCTAATGCATCCATTTTCATTACTTCACCAATAAATAAATTAGTATATGAAGGATAAAACATTGTATTTTTATCTAATTCAATTTTGCCCACCATTGCTGCCCCAATCAAAGAGTTATACCCTTCTCCGAGTTTAAATAATTTACTTAATTCAAGGAAATATCCAAAAGCTCTCTCTTTATATACATACTGATAAAGTAATTCAGTTTTTAAATTAATACTTAGTGGTAAATTAAATTTGGAAAACAGCCCACCATAGTATTTGTAATCAGGAAATACTTCACCAAATTCTCCGTAGAAAATACTTCCTACTTCGCTGACAAATGGGATATTTTCTGTATCAGTAGCAAATTCAGAAAATTCATCTTCATCGCCTTCAGATTCTGAATTAGTAACTGCTTTAGTTTCTTGACTACTATTATTTACCCATTTTACTGAAGCAGCATAGAAATTTGATTCTCCAAAATTCTGTCCTAAGAAATCTACTCTGCCACCTCTTGTAAGGTTATAGACATGGCGAGTACCACAAAAATCTCCGTATCTAGCAAATTGCGCCAGTACAGTAGCAATATTTACTGCGTAAACCAAATTACCAGAACGATAGGAAGCACCTGCACCTACTACTCTTTCATCTACTAAGAAATAATCTTGTAATTTTGTAGTTTGTAGTCCTAATGAAAGCTTGATATTTTCTGAATTGAAATTGTAATAAAATTCTCTAAACCCCCAATGCTTTTTATCAACGGCAGAAAATTGTTCATAACCCGGATAATTAATAGTATCGTTCCCTTGCTTACCGGGACCGCCCTTAGAGTTATAAAAATTTTTATATCCACCTTCTACATAAAACTGATGCTTAGACTCCTTCAAATTTAAGCCTAAACCAGCTATTGCAAGACCATTTTTTACATTTCTATCAGTCATTCCAGCCATTGCTCCAGTTAATTCAATACCCCCTACAAAATACTTAGAACCAAATAATGGCTTAATTTGAGTATTTAGAATGCTTCTGCAGTCCATCGAAGAATAGCTATTAATAGAATTCATAATTAAAAAACATATTATCGAGATTGCTCTAAAATGCTTTGAATTCATTGGTATTTATTAGTTCATTTATTAATTGAAATATTGTTTAATTACATTATTCACTTAGTAATTAAAAACACAAATTTATATAAATGCAAAAATATATAAATTAAATTTTAAAAAACTAATTCAATTAGAAAAAAAAATTTTAGACATTAAAAAACTAAAAAAGTTTAAATTATGTGCTAAGAAAATCGTAATTTTATGTTTTGTATATTAAATCTTAAATAAAGTAATAAATTTAAATTATAAACAAATATAGGAATTATAATAATGAAAAAATTAGTTTTATTAATCCTCGTAAGTACGTTAGCTATTGCATTTATGAGTTGCAATAAACAAGAAGGAAATGTAATGAATACTGAACCGAAAGAAGTGCAAGAACTTAAAGACAAATTATCAGCATTTACTGAATATGAAATAACTACTGATTTGTCTGCGCTTACAGAAAATGAGAAAAAAGTCGTGCAGAAATTAGTTGAAGCTGCTAAATTAGCTGATGTAATTTTCTGGAAGCAATCAAATGCTGATGGCATTGCTATCCGTGATTCTCTCGCTAAATTAAATACTCCATTTGCCAAAGATTTATTAAAATTTGTAAATATTAACTATGGTCCTTATGACGTAATCTTTAGTCAAACTCGTTTCGTTGGTGATGGTCCGAGCAAAAAACCAGCCGGAGCTAATTTATATCCAGCTGATTTAACTAAAGAAGATTTCGAAAAATATGTGAAAGATCATCCAGAGCAAAAAGCAGAACTCGAAAGCCAATATACTATAGTTAAGCGTGATGGCGATAAATTAATCGCTGTTCCATATTATAAAGAATATCCGGAAATTGAGCAAATCGCAAAATTGATTGATGAAGCAAGTGAATTTGCTGATGATCCATCATTAAAAAGATATTTAAAAATTAGAGCTAAAGCTTTTAGAACAGATGATTATTTTGAAAGCGATATGGCTTGGATGGATATGACTAAATCGAACATTGAGACTGTAATTGGACCTATTGAAAATTATTTAGATAATTTATTTAATTATAAAACAGCTTGGGAATGCGGTGTATTTGTAAAAGATGAAGAAGCAACAAAAGAATTACAAGTACTTAAATCAAAAATTGATAATTTAGAACAGAATTTACCTTACGACAAAAAATATATTCGACCAAGTGCTGGCGGATTAGGTAATGTCTTAAATATTGTGAATGTAGTATATTTCGCTGGCGACTTCCAAGAAGCTGTGAAAACTATTGCTACTTCTCTGCCTAATGACCCAAAAGTCCATGAAATCAAAGGATCGAAAAAACTTATGTTCAAAAATATGATGGAAGCGAAATTCGAGAAAATAGTGATGCCGATTGCTCAAGAATTAATGAGTGAAGAAGATGTAAAATTCGTTGATAAAAAAGCTTTTACAAGTTTCGTAACTCTTCACGAAATTTCTCATACTTTAGGTAGAGGCTTCGTATTTGGAAATGATAAATTATCGGTTCGCGCTGGAATGAAAGATTTATATTCTACTATCGAAGAAGCAAAAGCAGACATATTAAGTATGTATAATCATCAATATTTAATTGAACAAAGCGTATATCCGCAAGATTATTTACGTAAAGCTACTGCTACTTATTTAGCAGGTCTTTTCCGCTCAATGAGATTTGGTAAAGAAGAAGCTCACGGTGGTGCTAATTTCATTCAATTCAATTTCTTACGTTCTAACGGTGCGATTGAACTAGTAGATGGAAAATTTAAAATAAATAATGAAATATTTATGCAAAAATATGTATATATATGAATTGAAAAAAAATCTAAAATTGTTCTTACATTAGAAGCAGAAGGCGACTATGTCGGAGCCACAGATCTTATTGCTAAATATGGTCACGAAAATAAAGAAATCGAAGATGCAATTGCAAAATTGTCTAAAATACCAAGAGATTTAGATACAAAATATAATATTAAGTACTAATGAATTTGAGAACAGAAAAAATATTTTAAGAAATAGAATTATATTTTATTAATTCTTTTATAATATTTTTTTAATTAATCTTGAATTAAATAATTCTTGTAAAAATAAAGTTTAGTTATTATAATAAATAAATCAGTTAAAAAATTATGTCTCAAAAAAGAACAAAAAAAGATAGCTATAAAATAGCTTGGTTACCCGGCGACGGTGTAGGAGTGGAAGTACTCGAAGCAACTAAAATTGTATTAGATAAGCTAAATTTCAAAGCTGAATATATCAATGGTGATATTGGCTGGGAATTCTGGTGCAAAGAAGGTGATGCCTTCCCAGAAAGAACAATAGAACTACTTAAAAATGTAGATGCTGCAATGTTTGGTGCTATTACTTCAAAGCCAGTAAAAGCTGCTGAAGCAGAATTAGTACCAGAATTACGTGGGAAAGGATTAGTATATCGCTCTCCAATTGTGAGAATGAGACAGACTTTCGATTTATATAATTGCCTAAGACCTTGCAAAGCATATCCGGGCAATCCACTAAATTATAAAGACAGTATAGACATAGTAGTATTTAGAGAAAATACTGAAGATATGTATTGCGGTGTGGAATTTAATCCAGTACCAAATGAACTAATTGATACATTAAATAAAATTTCTAAACCATTTGCGAAATTCGCTTCTCTTAAAGGAGATGAATATGCAATATCTTGCAAAATAAATACTCGCAAAGGGTCAGAAAGAATTATTCGAGCTGCTTTTGAATTTGCTAAAGAGCATAATCGCAAAAAAGTAACATTAGTACATAAAGCAAATGTAGTACGTGCTACTGATGGCTTATTCTTCGAAATAGCAAAAGAAGTTGCAAAGGAATATCCTGAAATTTATATGGATGATGCTAACATCGACGCAATGACTATGTGGTTACTAAAAAATCCAGATAATTATGATGTATTAGTTGCTCCTAATTTATATGGTGATATTATAAGCGATTTGGCTGCTCAAATGGTAGGAGGTCTAGGCTTTGGTTGCTCAGGAAATATAGGAGAAAATTTGGGTGTATTCGAGCCTTCTCATGGTTCGGCTCCTAAATATACTGGTTTATATAAAGTAAATCCTATTGCTACAATTCTTGCTGCAAAAATGATGTTGGATTGGTTAGGCGAAATCGAAATGGCAAATAAAATTGAAAAAGCAGTAGAAGATGTAATTAAAGAAGGCAAAGTAAGAACTTATGATATGGGAGGAGCAAATACAACTCTCGAAATGGGTCAAGCTATAGCCGACAAAATATAGTTGTTCTATAAAAATAATTCCACCTCTAATAATAATCAGAGGTGGAATTTTTTATTTACTTCCATTTTCATTCAGCATGAAAATACAAAATTGTCATTTACCTAATCAATTTATCACTGATATAATTACTAATTTTATCCGCATTAATTCTCACTTGTTGCATTGAGTCTCTCTCGCGTATAGTAACTGTATTATCATTTAAAGTATCACCATCGATAGTAATGCAGAATGGCGTACCAATTTCATCTTGTCTACGGTATCGTCTTCCAATAGCACCGCTTGTGTCATATTGAGCTTTAAAGTTTTTCTGCACATCGTCAAATACTTTTTCAGCATATTCTGGCATTCCATCTTTATTAACTAATGGGAATACTGCAGCTTTAATTGGTGATAATTGAGGTACAAATTTCATTACATTTCGAGTATCTTCTTTACCTGAATCATCAGTTAATTTTTCTTCAGTATAAGCATTACAAAGAAATGCCATTAATCCTCTAGTTGTCCCACCGGAAGTTTCAATCACATAAGGCACATATCTATCTTTATTAACTGTATCGACATATTCTAATTTTTTGCCTGAAAATTCTTGATGAGCTTTTAGGTCAAAGTCAGTACGAGAATGAATACCTTCAATTTCTCCCCATCCGAATGGGAATAAATATTCTATATCACAGGCTTTATTTGCATAATGAGCTAATTTTTCATGATCTTTGAAGCGAATTACTTCTGGTGCCATTCCATTCTCAATGTACCAGTGCCATCTTTTTTCTTTCCAATATTCATACCACTCGAGTTCTGTACCGGGCTTAACAAAATATTGCATTTCCATTTGTTCAAATTCGCGAGTGCGGAATAGGAAATTCTTAGTGTTTATTTCGTTTCGAAATGCTTTACCTATTTGAGCAATTCCAAAAGGTGGTTTCATTCTAGCACTATCCATAATATTTTTGAAATTCACGAAAATACCTTGTGCAGACTCTGGTCTTAAGTAAATTGTACTTGCTGAATCATCAACCGGTCCTAGGAAAGTCTTAAACATTAGATTAAAATTTCTAACTTCTGTCCAATCTGTACCACCAGATACAGGGTCAGGAATACTGAAATTCATAATTATATTATAATAATCATTAGGTTCTTTAGCTTTTGAGAGTTCAATTTCTAATTTATCAGCAATTTCATTTTTATTTTTTTTGCGTAATTTTTCAATATATTCTTCAATTAAATTATCAGCTCTGTAGCGACCTTTGCTAGCTTTGTTGTCTATCATTGGGTCAGAGAATTGAGTAATATGTCCGCTTGCTTCCCAAGTGCGAGGGTGCATTAAAATTGATGCGTCCACTCCTACAATATCTTGGCGATATGTCATAGCTTTCCACCAAGATTCTTTAATATTTTTTAGCAATTCTACTCCTAATGGTCCGAAATCCCAACAACCATTTAATCCACCATAAATTTCTGACGATTGAAATACAAAACCTCTTTGTTTTGCTAATGAAATGATAGTTTCTAATTTTATCATAATAAATTTTTTAAATATTAAATTTGTTAAATTTTAGACTTCAAAATTACGAAATAAAAGGAGAATTTACATTAAGTTTTTATTATTTAACTATTAAAATAAAAAACAATTATATCGTTTAATATTTTTTAATACTTTCTATTTTATAATATTTAGTGATAAATAAAATGAATATAATTTTAATAGGACCTCCCGGTTCTGGCAAAGGTACTCAAGCAAAGATGATTTCTTCTAAGTATAATTTAGTTCATTTATCTACTGGAGATATTATTCGAGAACAGATTAAAGCTAATACTGAATTAGGTAATATTGCCAAAACTTACATTGAACAAGGTAAACTATTGCCTGATGAATATTTAATTTCAATGATTAAATCATTTTTATCGAAAAAAGATGGTTCAAATGGATTCATTTTTGACGGTTTCCCGCGCACAATATCACAAGCTGAAACATTAGAAAAGATATTAGCTGAAAATGATTCGGAGTTAAATTCAGTTATAATATTAAATGTTAGCGATAAATTAATTATGGAAAGGTTAAGTGATCGCAGGATTTGTCCAGTGTGCAATGCTATTTACCATAATGTTTATAACCCACCAAAAAGTCCAGATGTCTGCGATTTAGATAATGCTTCTCTATTCCAAAGAGATGATGACAAAGAAGAAACGATTGCTTATAGATTAAATGTATATCATAATATCACTAAACCATTGATAGAATTTTATCAAAAGAAAAATTTAATAGAGTTGATTGATGGTTCATTACTTTTTGATGATGTATTTTCAGCAATTACTAATAAATTAGATATTATAGAAAATAAATAGAAAAGAAAATGCATTAATTAATATTATTTTTGCCAAATAATTAGTATTGAATCTTTGCCATAATTATTAGCAATCAATTTTCTTATTTGGTTAATTTTATTATTATTTATTTTGTTTTTCGAATTATAGATTAAAATTGGTTTAAGATATGAACTAGTGTCGTTGTAATAAATATTCATATCCTGAAAACCAATTTCAGTAATTTCCGGTGCTATAATTTGTAAATTTGAAAGCAATTTATCTGTTTCGTAATTTTTCAAACTTCTATAATTAAAGATTGAATCAAGTCTATTTGTGTTATAACTGATTAGTCTTTGGCTTTTTGATACTTCATTCATCAAATCATTTCTCATATTCATCAAATCTTTTGAATTGTTCGATTTAATTTCGAGTTTTGTATTAAAGATGTTATATCTACTTAGCGTTTTACTTAATGAATCTTCTTGCTTTTCGGTAAAATCATCAGATAAAAATGCCAATTCGATAATATTGGAGCTTGACGGATTATAATGAACTTTTTGATAAACTAGAGTAAATCCATTTTCAATAAATTCAGATTCTATAAATTGTTTTGATGAAATGATGAATTTTTGCTTTTCGTAAAGCATTATAGCAAAGTATATGCTTGGAAGCAGTACTATAATTGTTATTATTCCTAATGAATATTTAATAATTTTTTTTCTTTGTGGTGCTATAAATACTTTACTCTTAAAATTTAAAAATTTTACTATTATAATAGTTGCTACAAAAATAAAGGTACAATTTATTATATAAAGATACATTGCTCCAAAGAATATTTGAGCATTTTGTAATGCTAACCCATATCCAGCAGTGCATAATGGTGGCATTAAAGCTGTAGCAATCGCTACTCCGGGGATTGGATTCCCTTTATCCTTGCGTGTGATAGCCACTGCTCCAGTAAGCCCTCCGAAAAATGCGATTATTACATCATAAATAGTAGGAGAAGTTCTCGATAGTAATTCAGATTGTAGTTCTTTAAATGGACTTAACCAGAAATATATCCCTGATGCAATTAAAGATATTAATGTAGCAATTAATAAATTTCTACCCGATTTCTTAAGCAAATCTAAATCATATATGGCTATTCCGAATCCCGCTGCGACTATTGGCCCCATCAAAGGAGATATTAACATTGCACCGATTATTACAGGAATAGAATTTAAATTTAATCCCACTGAAGCAATAATAATTGCAAATACTAATGTCCATGCTGAAGCACCCATAAAATATGAATTTTCTTCTACATATTTTAAGACTGCATCAGGATTATCTATACCTTTATTAAGAGAAAATAACCTTTTTATATATTCTTTCATAATGAAAAATAATTAGAAAAAAAGAAATATATAATATACTAAATATAATTGTGATAAAAAAGTATATTAAAATATTAATATTATTTAGACGTTCCATTTTATATAGACTATTTATTCACTAAGAAAAAATAATATGATGGGAACAAAAGAAAAACAAAAAATATTTTCAAATTACAGAAAAAAAATTGCTAATATTTTAGACGAAAACGCTACATATTCAAATTGGATTGATTGGAAATGGCAAATTAAACATTCAATTACTACAATAGAGCAATTTCAAAAATTAATGGAAATTGAATTTTCCGAAGAAGAAATAAAAAAATTTGAGCATACAATAGAAAAATTTCCATTATCCATCACACCTTACTATCTATCACTAATCAACAAAGATAATTTATTCAATGACCCTGTATTTAAGCAATCTTTTTTAGATGAGCGAGAATTAATTATTACAAATAGAGATATTGCTGACCCTTTGTCAGAAGACAAAGATTCACCGGTATCGTGCATCACTCATAGGTATCCTGATAGAGTATTGTTTCTAGTAAGCAATGTATGTTCTATGTATTGCAGGCATTGTACTAGGAAAAGAAAAGTTGGTGATAAGGATTCCATTCCAAATAAAGAGAACATATTAAAAGGAATAGAATATATAAAAGAGCATCCAGAAGTGCGAGATGTATTGCTATCAGGAGGTGATCCGTTAATGCTATCTGATAAATATTTAGAGTGGATATTAGACGAAATATCTAAAATCCCCACTGTAGAAGTTATCAGAATAGGAACAAGAATGCCTGTAGTACTTCCGTATAGGATTACAGACAAACTCATTAATATTCTTAAAAAATATAAAAATTTGTGGATTAATACTCATTTTAATCATCCACAAGAAATAACAAAATCCGCCAAAATTGCTCTAAATAAATTATCTGAAATAGGAATTCCCTTAGGAAACCAAACAGTTTTATTAGCAGAAGTCAATGATTGCCCAAGAATAATTAAATCATTAGTACATAAATTAGTAGCAAATAGAGTCAGACCGTATTATTTATATCAATGTGATTTATCAGAAGGTCTAACACATTTCCGCACTCCAATTGGAAAAGGGATAGAAATAATGGAGAGCTTAATTGGTCACACAAGCGGCTTTTCGGTACCAACTTATGTCGTTGATGCTCCAGGTGGTGGTGGGAAAATTCCAATTACACCTAATTATATAGTTTCGTGGAATACAAATAAAGTTGTCTTGAGAAATTATGAAGGAGTACTATCAATATACCAAGAACCTCTAAATTATGCACATAATTTCTGTGATAGGAATTGTATTGATTGTAAACTTGAATTGCATTTAGCTGATGGAGAAGAATCTCACTTAATCGGAATTGAAAAATTATTGTCGGACTCAGATAAATCAATTTCATTGATACCAGAAAATAATGAAAGAATAAAGAAAAGAAGGATATTAAGAAACAATAAAAAGTTAATAAATGATTAAATCAAAAATATTTGACGATGTTAGTAACAATAGAGTTTATCTTTATGAATTATATCCTCAAGATTATCCAAGAATTATTGAATATTTAAATAATTTAGCATTAAAAAATAATTATACAAAAATATTTTCTAAAATACCTTCAAAATTTCTACCAGGCTTTATTTCTGACGGATATAGAATAGAAGCATATATCCCAAAGCTATATATTAATGATGATGCTGTGTTTGTCTGTAAATATTTTAATGATGAAAGACAAAAAATTAATAAATCCGAAATAGAGATATTTCAAAATATAATTTTAAATAATCATTATGCGAATTATACTATTCCTAAACAAGAAAGATATATCATAAGAAGACTTGGATTAGACAATGCTAAAGATATTAAAATAATTTTTAAAAATGTATTCGAGAGCTATCCATTTCCTATATTTGATGAGTCATATATTAAGGAAACAATAGCAAATAAGAGTAATATTTATTTTGGAGCAATATACAATGATAATTTAATTGCTGTATCTTCTGCTGAAATAAATGATATTTATAAGTATGCAGAAATGACTGATTTTGCAGTATTAGAGGAGCATAGAGGAAACAACTTAGCTATATTGCTATTAAATTATATGGAAGATGAGCTAATTAATGAGAAATATAAGATGTTCTATACTATAGCTAGGTTAAATTCACCTTCTATGAATATTATTTTCCTTAAGAATAAATATAAGTATTCAGGCACTTTGATCAATAATACACATATCGGTGGCAAAATTGAAAGTATGAACGTATTATATAAATATGCGAGGAAATAAAAAACATTTTAATATAATAAAATAAAAATAAGCACATTAATGTGAATTAATGTGCTTACTTATTTATCAAAAATTGAGATTTTAATTATTCGGCAGCTGGAGTTTCAGCTTGTGCTTCAGCTGGAGTTTCAGCTTGTGCTTCGGCAGCTGCTTTAGCTTCTTCTTCAGCTTTAGCTTTAGCCTCTGCAGCAGCAGCTTCTTTTTCAGCTTGTAATTTTCTTTCTTCGCGAGCTGCTTCGCGTTTTTTGCGTTGTTCTTTTAATCTAAAGTAATTTTTAGCTGTTTTTTCTTTATGTTCAGCAACTTTAGCAGCTATTTCTTCATCTGAAATGCCTTTAAATTGTAAAGCTCTTTGGAGGTAAGCACCTTCGTATTTCATAATATTGCGGACCATATCTGTAGGCTGAGCGCCGACATTTATCCAATAGATTGCTCTATCGTTATCAATTTTAAAGCTTGAAGGCTGAGTGTGTGGGTTGTAATAACCTAATCTTTCGATATAGTCAGCGCCTCTTTTTTTTCTTGAATCTACAACTACGATGTCATACGCAGGATAATGAGTTCTACCTTTGCGACGTAATCTTAATTTTACCATTTTCGGAAATTTCCTATTTTATTTTTTAAATTATTTACTAAAATATTAAATTAAAAAAGTGTTTATCTTAAAAAAGATTTATTTTTATCTTCCAAACCCCATTGGCATTTTTAATCCTTGCATAAAGCGAGATCGCTTGCCGGTAGAAATATTTTTCATAATTTTGCTCATATCTTCGAATTGTTTTAATAATTTATTTACATCTTGGATAGTAGAGCCGCTACCATTTGCTATTCTCTTTCTGCGTGAGCCATTTATAATTTTTGGATTTTTTCTTTCTTCTTTAGTCATAGATAAAATGATTGATTCGACTTTATTAAAAGCTTTGTCATCAATTTGTACATTTTTCATTTGTTTATCCATGCCTGGAAGCAAGCCAATTAAATCTCTTAAAGAACCCATTTTTTTAATTGTCTTTAATTGAGTCAAAAAGTCTTCGAAGGTGAATTGATTCTTTCGAATTTTTTCTTCTAATTCTTTTGCCTCTTTTTCGTCGAATTCTTGTTCAGTTTTTTCTACTAAAGTGAGAATATCACCCATACCTAAAATACGGCTTGCAATTCTCTCGGGGTGAAACGGTTCAAGAGCTTCGGTTTTTTCGCCAGTACCTACGTATTTAATAGGTTTACCGACTACTGATAGTACCGATAGAGCAGCACCACCTCTAGTGTCGCCATCTAATTTAGTTAGGACGACTCCAGTAAGTGCAAGCTGGTCGTGAAAAGCTTTTGCAGTAGTAACGGCATCTTGCCCAATCATTGCATCGCAAACGAATAGGGTCTCTGTTGGTTTTATCGCATCAGAGATGTTTTTTACTTCCTGCATCATTTCTTCATCTACAGTTAATCTACCAGCTGTATCGACGATTACAATATCTCTACCAAACTTTTTAGCATAAGCTAAAGCATTTGAAGCAATTTTTACTGCATCTTTTACTTCTTCAGAGTAGACAGGGATATTCACTGATTCTCCCAACTGTTTAAGTTGGTCAATCGCAGCCGGTCTATGAATATCACATGCTACGAGCAATGGCTGACGACCTTTTTTACGTAAATTTTTAGATAATTTTGCGCAAAAAGTAGTCTTTCCCGAACCTTGCAATCCAGCTACCAAAATAACGGTAGGGGCTTGTGGAGAAAACATAAGTTCGCTTTGCTTGCTTCCGAGTAGTTCAATTAGTTCGTCGTGTACAATTTTTACAATAAGCTGTTCGGGCAATAATTTTCCTTTTACTTCTTGCCCAATTGCTTTTTCTTTTACTTTTTCAGTAAAATTTTTAGCTACATTGAAATTTACGTCTGCATCGAGTAATGCGCGGCGTACTTCCTTCATAGCTTCTTGTATATTTTCTTCGGAAATAGTGGCTTGGCCTCTAAATTTCTTAAGGGCTACCTCTAATTTCTCGGTCAAATTTTCAAACATATTTTATTTTTATATCTACATTTCTTTAATATGCAATACTAATTTCAATTAGTATGCAAAATACAGGACTACAAAAATACTATTAATCAATATAATTACCAAATATTTATAGAAAATATTTTAATATAATATATTTTTTTCTAAATCTCTTTTTTCCTTGTCTTAAAAGTTTGGTTCTTCCATTTTACATTTTTTTTCAGTGTCATAAATGGTGCTAAAAGTTCCATAAAATTAATAAACAAGAAACTTGGAATTAAATAAGGGATTAAGTTTCGTCTATTCAGTCTATTTAATGTAGGTAAAATTAGTACAATATCGCAAATTGCTCTTGTCAGTATAGCAATTAAAGATAAAATATAATCGCCAGTAAAAATTGGTAATATTATAGCTAACCATATTGCAATTGTAGTAAGAACATAAAGTACAGCTTTTGCGCCTAAACCTAATCCACCTATTACCCATCTATGATGTTGATTAAAATACTCTTTAAATGTCTTATTTGGTTGAGTATTGACGGTAGAATCAAAGTTAGATAAGAATCTAATATCATAGCCATTGTTAAAAATATGCATCATCATTGCTAAATCTTCCGTAACGGAAAAATTTACTGCGGAATATGCTCCAATTTTATCTAATACAGCTTTTGAAAAAGAAATATTGTTTCCAAAGCAGCTCAATGGAGCATTTAGCCCTATTCCTGCAACAGCCATTGTGTGCAAGTATATCCATTCTACGGATTGCAAACTGCTAAAGAAATTGTTATTTAGTACATTTGTGCAAGCGGCAGTCATTCCGAGATTTGGATTATTATAACATATTGAATTTAAATAAATCCATTTCTTACCCACTATGCAATCTGCATCGGTCATCATTATGATTTCGCCATTTGCTGAATTAATTCCTAATTGAAGAGCTCCGGGTTTTCCTTGTAAATTTTTAATTGCTTTTTCATTATCATTGTGAATTACTTGTAAATTAGGAATTTGTTCTTTTAGAGAATCTAAAATTTCACCGGTACTATCAGTAGAACGGTCATTAATTGCAATAATTTCATATTTATTAATCGGATAATCATTTTCAGATATTGATTTTATGCAATTTGCAATATGCTTTTCTTCGTTTCGTGCTGGAACAATTGCGGACACAAATGGGAGATTATTCGGTTTAATTATTTTTTTATCTTTGGATAATTCCATTGCTACTCCAACAATAAATATCAAAGTGCGGAGTACAAAAATTCCAATTAAAATATATATTAACAGTGTCATTATTTTTCAGGATATTAATAATTTTATTTGCGGTATATATAAAATTATCAAATAATAATTAATGCAAATATAAGAAATTTGCCGTTATTTATTTATATATTTAAAGTAAGCTAATGATTTAGAGAATCTTTAAAATATTTACAAAATTATAATTCTTCAGTAATATTTTTGTAATTTTGCAAGTAGTTTAATCAAACATTAATTAATTTTTATTTTAAATTAACAATTAATAAAACAATTAATTATAAAAAATATTCAAATGGATAAATTAGTTATTGAAGGAGGGCATAGATTAAAAGGAACTATCCCAATTTCAGGTTCAAAAAATGGATCGCTTGCTATTATGCCAGCTACATTACTAGCTAGTGGAGTTTATACTTTGCATAACACACCAAATTTAAGAGATGTGTGGACTATGAGCCGATTACTTGGTTCTATGGGAGTGCATTGCGACCTAAATGGTGATGATTTATTTATAGATTCTTCAAATATTACTTCACAAGAAGCACCTTATGAACTTGTCAAAAAAATGAGAGCTTCATTCTATGTCCTTGGACCACTTCTTTCTCGCTACGGTTATGCAAAAGTATCATTGCCTGGTGGTTGTGCTTGGGGACCGCGCCCAGTAGATTTGCACTTAAAGGGTCTTGAAAAGCTCGGTGCAAAAATCGAACTAGATAATGGATATGTTATTGCAAAGGCAGATAGATTACACGGAGCACGTTTTCATTTTGATGTCTCTAGCGTAGGTGCTACTGGTAATTTACTAATGGCTGCAGTTCTTGCTAAAGGAAATACAATCTTAACAAATGCTGCAACTGAACCGGAAATTACTGCTTTAGCTAGGATGTTAGTGAAAATGGGCGCTAAGATAGAGAATATTGGAACAAATCAATTAGAAATAGAAGGGGTAGACGAATTAAAACCTGTAGACGAAACTACTATTCCTGATAGAATTGAAGCCGCTACTTATTTAATTGCTGGAGCAATGACTAAGGGCAAAATCGAACTAACTAATACAAATCCATATCATTTGTCTGCTATCATTGCTAAATTAGAAGAAACAGGTTGCCAAATAGATGTAAATAGTTCAAATATTAGTCTTGAAATGGACCAAGCTCCTATTCCAGTAGATATTACTACAAATATTTATCCCGGTATTCCTACTGATATTCAGGCTCAATGGATGTCTTATATGTTATGTAGCGAAAACGGAAGTTCTAAAATTACAGAAACAATTTATACTGATAGATTTAAGCACGTTCCAGAATTGGCTCGATTAGGTGCTCAAATTGAAATACTTGATTCTACAGCTATAATTAATGGAAGCAGTTTAAAAGGTGCTACAGTAATGAGCTCCGACTTAAGAGCAAGTGCTTCTTTAGTATTGAGTGCTTTAGTTGCAAGCGGAAAAACTGAAGTGCTTAGAGTATATCATTTAGATAGAGGATATCAAGGCATAGAAATGAAATTAAATGCAGTAGGAGCTAATATTAAAAGAGTGAAAACTGATACTATTTAATTGAAATATACGTAAAAATTATAAAAACAACTCATAGGTAAATATGAGTTGTATTTTTTTATTCCAACTCTTCAGCTTCTAATTTTGAATTTTTAGCTACATACATTTCAGCAAGCAAGAATATTAAAGCAAGAATAACGAAAATTTGCCATAATTCAGTGCCAATTCTTGCTGCATTTAATTGCTTTTTTAGTTGCGAAAGATTATTAACTAGTTGAATATTAATTTTTTCATTACTAACTAATTTTAGATAATTTTCTAACGCTTCCTCGTTAAATCTCTTTATTTCAGATTCTGATTTTAAGCTATTTACAGAAATTATTGAAACTGGTTCATTATTTAGAGAAAATATTTGATAATTTCCTTTAAATCTCAAATTATCTAATGTTAAAATATTACCTGAGTTAGCAGGAGTAACTTGCACAAATGACTCGTTTCCGTTTGGATCTAACATTTTGAAATTACTATAATTTGCATATTTTTTAGGTATTACAAAACTTATCGAATTACCAGCTATAGTAGTTTTGCCGGATTCCTGTTTTGTTGCCATATAGGAAACTGTACGATGAATAATCGTCGGGAATATACCTGTAAATGGGAAATTGCTCCATTCTGTATTTGGCGGAACTGCTATATATAGTACTTTTCCATCACCTACCCTTGCTTCATTCATAAAAGCCCCACCTGGCATTTGAATAATTTTTATCCCTCCGCTTGCAGTAATTGCTTTTGTAATTGTAGGGCTTTCAACTATTTCATCATTGCCAGCTCCAGCTTTAAAAACATTTTGAAATATAGGATGATCTTTATCTACCATTGTAAATTGAGCAGGTTGATCTTTTGAAAATAATTTCTCTGTGCTTGTACCTAATCCTAATTCGTTTAAACCTCTATTAAAAATATCTCGTGGTGTAGAATTATCAGCAAACAGAACTAAAGAACCACCACCAGAAATATAATTTTTTAACCTTGCATAATCCTCTATTCTCAGGGGTCCACCGGAAACAAATACAATATCATACTTGCTCATATCAATTGAAGATATTGAATTTGAAGGAAATTCAAATAAATTTACTAAATTTTTATTATATAATTTTGTACCAAGAGCAAGCTTTAGATATGTATCGTTATTTGAAATTAAAGCTACGTTAGGAATATCCGGTAATATGAAACCGAAAAACGCAGAATTATCTTCATCGAGTGCATCGCTCTCTATTTCAATTTTGCCGGCATTTATGCCAGATGATTGAGGAATCGCTGATACTAGAACAGTTTTAGTCTCATTTGCTTGAAAATCGATTAATTTTTGAGAAACTTTTATATTGTTAAAATACATTGTAGCAGCTAATGCTTTTGCTTCATTATTTGCTCTATTTGTGATAGTAACTTCTACTTCTACGGGTTTATCTTTTTGGAAAATACCAGAAACTAATTTTACTGAATCAATTGAAATATTTTGAATATCAGATTTTGAATTACTACCAATCGGAAATACAAAATAATTAGAAAAATCATTAGCAAATTTACTTGAATCATTTATTGATTTTTCTAAAATATTATTTTGAAAATCACTTATTAAATAAATGTCTTTAGTAAAATTATGAGAATTTTGAAGTATATCAGCTGCTGTGCGAAGGCTTTTTTCTAAATTTCCTGCAGAAGAAGATATCGAAATTTTATCTAATTCTTTGTTGACAAATTCATTATTTCGCGATAGAATTTTTTCTTCTTCATAATAGTTATTTGCCATAGGAATAATTGCACTTTCGTCTCCTTCTTTCATCGTAGCAATAATTGCTCGTGCAGTATTTTTTGCTTGGTTAAATCTATTTCCAAATTCGTCAGAAATATTCATACTCGGAGAATTATCCAATATAATTACTGAGCCAGAATTAGAATAATTCCCTAGTAATGGTAAATGGCTATTAATTGCAGGGCGAGCGAATGCTATTACAATACAAATAATAGCGAAAGTCCTAAGTAATAATAAAATCAAACGTTTTAATTTTAATCTCTTAATTTTTGTCTTTTGTAACTCTTTTAGGAATTTAAGTGAAGAAAATTCTATTTTCTTTAATTTCCTTAAGTTGAGCAAATGTAGTATTAATGGTATAGCTGCTGCTATTAGCCCAAATAATACAGATGGATTAAAAAATGTCATTTATATATAATTAATCAATTAGTTCAGTGTAATATTTTAAGGACGAATTGGAATAATAAGAATTTTTAATGAAACTCAAAAGATTGATTTGTTGAAATTAAAATCTATAATTGAGAAAGCAAGGGGAGGCTATAATACAACAGCAGCAGGAATAAACCTGCTGCTGAAAGTTAAGTTATATTGTATTATATTTCTTTATTCCTCGATGAGAGGTTTAAATCCGTTTCCAAGAATTTCTTTTGAATCTAATACATTTATAAATGCTTTTGGGTCTACTTTTGCTATTTTAAAACGCAAAATCATCATTTCTCTTCGTGTTAGTACTGTATAAATAATATCAGAATTTGTCGAATTATACATTCCAACAGCAGTGATTAAAGTAGCTCCGCGATTTAAATCATTTAGGATGATTTCTTTTATTTCATCGATTTTTCCGCTTACAATCATTACTGTTTTATAAACAGAAGCACCTTCTATAATTAAATCAATTACTTTGCCTTCAATAAACACAATTATCCATGAATACATTGGTAATCTCCAATCTCCAAATGCTAATACTGTAGAAAGAGTAATTGTACAATCTACAATAATAACTAAAGTACCCAAAGAAATATGAGTATATTTATTTAAAATCATTGCTATTATGTCTGATCCTCCAGATGTAGCTCGTGATTTAAAAATCATTCCGATACCAATACCATACACTATACCACCAAAAACTGATGATAAGAATTGTTCTTGTAGCATAGGTCGCATTAGACTTGCAAATTCTTCCATTTGCACAGCCGAATTTAAATCATATTGAGATTGAAGTCCGCGAAGTTGATTTAATACTTCTGTTGATTCTAATAATGGTAAATACCCATAAATACTATGAATTAATCCCATAAATATAGGAATAGCAAAAGTGCAAACTATTGTCTTTATACCAAATTTTGGTCCCAATACGACAATACCAATTATAAGGAGTGGAATGTCCATACATAGAGCGGCTAATTCAGTACGCCAACCCCATAAATTGTGAAAAACCATTGATAAACCATAAGTGCCACCAGGAGCAAATCCATACGGTTCAGCAAACATTACCGCGCCGATTGAGAATACAAAGCAACCGCAAATCAGCCAAGCATAGGTAATGAAGAAATCTTTTGAGAATAATTTCTCTTTTGTAACGAAAGTCATATTAACTAAAAATTGTATGTTTTATTAAAATATTGATTGCAATTATCTAAAAATTATAATAATTATTTTATTAAAAATTTCTTAAATGAAAAAATGGGTTAATTAAGTACAAAAGCACTAAATACAATAAATTAAATAGTATACAAAATTACGACTTATTTCGATAATCTTCAAATTTATAATAATTACTTCGCAGAAAATAATTAAATTTGTAATTCTTTTATTTTAATTTTGATAAATTGGAGCAATTCAAAGATGATAAAAAGCAAAGCAATTTTTAGAATAATAATAATATCATTTTTTATAATTATTTTAAATTCATGTAGTAACGAAGAAAATCATAAAATAACATGGAATATATGGATTAATTCTAATCAAACTAAATTGCTTAAATTCACTCCAGATGGAAAATTCTATGATTTATATAACTTTTCTAATACACAATTTAACAAGTACGAAGTAGGAGAAAAAAATCTTAATATTAAAAACTATACTTTTGAACCAAAGGACAGCATACAAGCTGAAATTCTATATTTAGACGAAGAAAAATTAGTCATTAAATATAAAGATAATAGCATAGATTCTCTAAAAAAAGCAAGCGATAAAGATTATATAATAGGCTCTTGGGCGCCAATAGATATAACCGTACCTCAGGATACTTTTATTTTAGGGTTTGAATCTTACGATTGTACTTTTAAATCTGCAGATTCCTCTAAAAAAAGATATTTTCGATATAAATTAATAAATGATACTAAAGCAGTATTTGATTTTTATATGGAAAATCGAAAAGATTCAGTAACATATTCTATTAGTAAAGATGGTTTAATGCTCATGCTAAATTATGGGGATTATATGACTACATTAAAACGCTATTAATTTCAACTTTTATCAATTAATTAAAATAAACTAAATCAACGAAAATCAGATTATAATATATGAAAAGAACATTAATTACCTCTGCCTTGCCTTATGCAAATGGTTATTTGCATTTAGGACACTGCGCCGGAGCATATCTACCTGCAGATATTTATGCTAGATATTTAAGATTGCGTGGCGAAGATGTGCTGTATGTCTGTGGTTCTGATGAACATGGAGTGGCAATTACTATTGCAGCAGAAAAAGAAAAAGTAACACCAAGAGATATTATTGATAAATATCACTATGCAAATAAAGAGGCTTTCGAGAAATTTGGAATGAGCTTTGATATTTATAGTAGGACTTCTAACAAATCACACCATGAAACTGCAAGAGAATTTTTCGCTGATTTCTTTAAAAAAGGTTTACTCCTCGAAAAGGATGAAGAGCAGTTCTATGACCCTAAAGCCGAAATGTTCCTACCTGATAGATATGTCGAAGGTACTTGCCCAAATTGCGGTAGTGATAATGCAAGAGGCGACCAATGCGATAGCTGTGGAGCGTATTATAATCAATTAGAATTAAAAAACCCAAAAAGTCTTATTACAGGTGATGTACCAATTGTAAAAAATACAACTCATTGGTATATGCAATTTAATAGATTTCAAGAATTTCTAGAAAATTATATCGAAAGCAATGCTAACGAATGGAAAGACAATGTTTTGCAGCAAAGCAGAAGCTGGCTCAAACAAGGTTTTTCTGAAAGAGCTATTACACGTGATTTAAATTGGGGTGTTAGTATTAATAATATAGAAGGAATACCGGCAGAAAAAGCTGAAGGAAAAGTACTTTATGTATGGTTCGATGCTGTATTAGGATATATTACTGCCACTAAAGAAATTATCAGACAATTTAATGAAAATGGAAAAGCTGAACTTATAGATTGGGAAAAATGGTGGAAATCAGAAGATACTGATTATTTTGCTTTCATAGGAAAAGATAATATAGTGTTTCATACTTTAATATTTCCGTCTATGCTTCATGCCAAAGGTGATGGTTATATTTTACCAAAAAATGTCCCAGCAAATGAATTTCTAAATTTAGAGGGCGAAAAATTTTCTAAATCGCGTAATTGGAGCATTGATTTAAAGGATTTTGAAGAAGCTCATCCTCAAGATAATATGATATCAACTCTCCGATATACTTTAGCAATGAATTTCCCAGAAACTAAAGATGCAGATTTCACTTGGAAAGATTTTCAAGCACGAAACAACAATGAATTATCTGCAATTTTAGGAAATTATATTAATAGGTCATTGCAATTCTTGCATAAAAATTTCGATGGGAAAGTACCAGAATTAGAAGGAAAATATTCTAATTTAAAAGTAGAAAGTATTGATTTAATTAATAAATTAATTAGCGGAGATGCTTCATTTGATAAGAATACTTTAAATTATTCATCTTTAGAACAAAATGAAATAGATTTCATTATTTCTGCTACAGAATCTAAAAAGTTAATTGATAAAAATTACCAGCAATTTAGATTTAGAGATGCTATAACTGAATCAATGAACATTGCTCGATATGCAAATAAGTATTTTAATGATGAAGAGCCTTGGAAAACCATTAAAACTGATAAAACAAAAGCTGCAAAAACAGTGTATTTCTGTACTCAAATTACAAAAGCTCTTGCAATTATTTTTGCTCCAATCGTTCCAAATTCAGCAAAGGAAATATTTGAATTTATAAATGAAAAGATAACTACTGGAGAAGCAAATGCTTGCGATACAATTAAAACAAATCATTGGGATAGTGCCTTTGATTTCTCTATAGAATCTGGACGTACTATTGAATTGCCCAAATTACTCTTTAGTAAAGTGGAGCAGGACTTCATCGATGCTGAAATTGCTAAATTAGGCAATAAATAATTAAAAAATATTCACTCTTTTAATTTAAAGGGTGAAAAATGGACTCTTAGCTCAGCAGGTATAGAGCGCTTCCTTGACAGGGAAGAGGTCATCAGTTCGAATCTGTTAGAGTCCACATTAAATTTAAAAATACATTTGATAAAATATTTTAGAAAATGTATAAATTAACTTTTTCTATAATTTATTTTATAGTAAAAGATCTCGCCTTAATATCTTTCAAAATAAGTATTATTACTTTTCTTTGCTTTTCTGCATTATTAAAATCTTGATTATCACCATTAAATTATTATTTTTTAGTAATTTTGTAGCTTGTTTAAACAAAGAAATAATTAAATACTCTTTCAATAAAAATACTAACAATAATGGCATATAATTTTACCGAAATTGAAAAAAAATGGCAGAAATTCTGGAAAGATCAGAATATTTATAAAGTGGAAGATGACTTCTCTAAGCCCAAATATTACATTTTAGATATGTTCCCTTATCCTAGTGGAGCAGGTCTTCACATTGGACATCCCGAAGGCTACACTGCCACTGATATTATTGCTAGATATAAAAAAATGAAGGGTTTTAATGTGCTTCATCCTATGGGATTCGACGCATTTGGTTTGCCAACTGAGAGATATTCTATGCAGAATAATATTCATCCAAATGAAGCCACAGAGAAAAATATAGCTAATTTCAGTAGACAATTAGATATGATTGGCTTAGGTTATGATTGGGATAGAATGATTAATACTACTTCCCCAGAATATTATCGCTGGACTCAAGAAATGTTTCTCCGAATTTATAATAGCTATTATGACCATTCTGAGTGTAAAGCTCGCCCAATCGAAGAATTACCAATACCTGAAGAATTAAAATCAACAAGCGAAATTAATGAATATATCGACAGCAAGAGATTGGCTTATATAGCGAATATTCCTGTGAATTGGTGCGAACAGTTAGGCACTGTCTTAGCTAATGAAGAAGTCGAAGAATGGAAATCAAAAGGATATTCAGTAGAACGCCGCCCAATGAGACAATGGATGATTCGCATTACAGAGTATGCTCAAAGATTAATTGATGATTTAGATTTAGTCGAATGGCCAAATTCTACTTTAGAAATGCAAAAAAATTGGATTGGAAAAAGCACCGGAGCTGAAGTTAATTTCGAAGTAATTGGGAATTCCGAAAAGATTACTGTATTCACTACAAGACCTGATACAATTTTTGGTGCAAATTATTTAGTATTAGCTCCTGAACATCCATTAGTTGATACAATTACAACAGCTGAAAATAAAATTTCGATTAATGAATATATCAAAACCGCTGCATTAAAAAGCGATTTAGAACGAGCTGAATTAAGCAAAGAAAAAACTGGGAAATTTACCGGTGCATATGCGATTAATCCTGCTACAGGAAATAAAATCCCAATTTGGATAGCTGATTATGTATTAGCGCATTATGGAACTGGTGCTATTATGGCTGTACCCGGCCACGACGAAAGAGATCACCAATTTGCAAAAGATTTTAATTTACCTATTAGTCAAGTGGTGATTCCAAGCGAAGAAAATGATGGAAATACAATTGATATAAATAATAGTGCATTTACTGAGTATGGCAAAAGTATTAATTCAGCTAACAGTGAAATTAGTCTAAATGATCTGCCAACAAGTATTGCTATTGAGCAAATTAATAAATGGTTAGAGACTAAAGGAATAGGAAAAGCAAAAGTAAGCTATAAATTGAGAGATTGGCTATTTTCTCGGCAAAGATACTGGGGCGAACCTATGCCAATAATGTTTTTCGAAGATGGCACAAAAAGACCACTTTCAGATGATGAACTACCTCTTCGCTTACCAGAGATAAATGATTTTCAACCTGCTGGCACAGGAGAGTCTCCTCTGGCTAAAGTAGAAAGTTGGGTTAATTTTATTGATAAAAAAACAGGGAAAAAAGCAAAATATGAGACTAATACTATGCCTCAATGGGCTGGATCTTGCTGGTATTACTTGAGATATATTGATCCAAAAAATAATGAAAAATTTGTAGATCCAGAAAAAGAAAAATATTGGATGGGGAAAGATGGCGTTGATTTATACGTCGGTGGTGCCGAGCATGCAGTTTTGCATTTACTTTATGCTCGCTTTTGGCATAAAGTCCTATTTGATTATGGTAAAGTTTCATCTCCAGAACCATTTAAAAAATTATTTCATCAAGGTTTAATTATGGGTGCCGATGGGCATAAGATGAGCAAATCTTTAGGAAATGTAGTTAATCCAGACGATATAATTAATGAATTTGGAGCTGATTCGCTTAGAATTTATGAAATGTTTTTGGGTCCATTAGAAGCAAGCAAACCATGGTCATCTGATGGAATTGGTGGAGTGTTTAGGTTCTTAAATAGAGTGTGGAGATTAATTGCTGATGATAATGATAAGATTAATGAAAAAGTGCAGGATATAAAACTTAATGCTGAGCAAGAATTTCATATAAACACGGTCATTAAAAAAGTATCTGAAGATATTGAAAATTTGAGCTTTAATACAGCTGTGAGTGCAATGATGATTTACTTAAATGAAATAAGCAAATATGACATTTTGCCAAAAAAGGCAATGGAAGACTTCGTGATTGTGCTTTCTCCATTTGCTCCACATATTGCTGAGGAATTATGGAGAATTTTAGGGCATAATGATTCAATCGTATTAAAGAAATATCCAGATTACGATGAAAGTAAGTTAGTAAAACAAGAAATTGAATTTGTTGTGCAGGTTAATAGCAAAATTCGCTCTAAAATTGTAATGCCAATTAATAAATCGCAAAGCGAATATGAAGAAATTGCCAAAAATGACCCTAATGTAATTAAATTCTTAGATGGTCTTACAATACGTAAAGTAATTTATGTGCAAAATAAACTGATTAATTTTATTGCTAATTAATTAACAAAGAAAAAATATTTTTATAAATTTAATAGTAAATATATATAAAAAAAAGTGATCCCGGCAGGGTTCGAACCTGCGGCACCAAGTTTAGGAAACTTGTGCTCTATCCTAC
>CALLXS010000102.1 GCA_937875295.1 uncultured bacterium
GAATTATTTAAAATAATAATTAATTATAAACTTCTTTTTTTATTAAATGTGTAAAACACATTTAATATATTTTATTTATTAATATAAGGGCTTAAAAAAATGGGTTTAATGGATTCAATCAAAAATATCACCGGAATTGGTGATGACAAAAATGATGGAAATGACAAATCTCCAATTGATTCAATCAAAGATATGGCTACTGGTGGAGTAGTTAGTCAAATTCAAGATTCTATCAAGAATTATAATACATCAGAAATTTCTAATCCTACAATCAGAATGATTGCTGATACTGCTAAAAATGCAATTAGCAATTTAAAACCTGATCAAGTAGATGATTATATTGAAAAAATCATGGGTATGTTCAAAAAATAAAGTATTTTAACCCTCTTTAGCAATAAAGAATAGATCTATAACTTTTTCCCATATCCCCTAATAAAAGGGGATATGGTATCATTTTTTTTTAAATTCATTCAACTTAATTGCCCTTTATTAATTGTTCAGAAATTTTTATTATTCAGAGATTGTAAATAAATGAAAAAACTTTATGTTCCGCTGTTAATAGTATTACTAATTGTAAGTTGTGATTTAAAAGACAATACTTCCCCGACACCCACGCAGGGTGATATTACTCTTTATTGGAATTCACTAAAGAACGCTGTTAATTATGAAAATTATGAGGTATTGAACCAATTAATTAGCAACCCGGTTTGCATTTATAATTATAATACTGGACGTTCAATGGAGTATGATAAAAGTTATATTTATTCTATAATGGATGCTCTCAATACTTCAGCAAAAGACTTTATTAACTCTTATAATCCAAGATTAAAACAAACTCAAAAATTAAGCGAAATTAATTGCTCATGTATCGTAGATCCTGATACTACAAGCGAATATTATATTTATGAATTCAAACACAATGGCAAAGATAATTATCTAATTTTTAGATTAACAAATACAACTATGTCGTTGAAATATGCTAAATTAGAATTTAATCAGTCTTCAAAAAATGAAGAAATTGAATATGAAAAGAAATTACGATTTTTTGATTTTTATAAGCAATTCAAAGAATTGTTAATTAGTGGCGTAAAAGAAAATATTGCGGATCATATAATTTTTCGGAATTTTTATATAAATGATATAAAAATGAATCGATATTTATTCCATAAAAATTTCACTAAAGAATACCCGATTGTCCCCAAAAATCAATTCGGTAATTCTCTTCAAGAGTTCTTAAATGTAAATAATGATAATATTCATATTTCAAAAAATGGTGAGAATGGGATTTATTTAGAAGATTTTGATAAAGGAGAAAGGATTATTTATATAGATATAAAAGTAAATAATTCAAATAATATTAGAAGATATTTTTTTGTCATTTATGATAATGAAGAATATTCTTTGATAAATACAGAGTTAATTTCAAGTTAAATTAAAGAGATTTATTTTTTAAATTATCTTTTGTTGTTTTTAATTCTTATATTTGTATTCGTATTTTATTTCATAATAAAATATGGTAATTAAAATAAAATTAACAATAATTTTTATATAAAATTTAAGGATATAAAATGAAAATAACCGTGATTGGTGCAGGATTCGTTGGAGCAACTGCCGCACAATTAATTGCTAATAAAGAATTAGCAAATGAAGTAGTACTTGTTGATATAGTCGAAGGAATTCCACAAGGCAAAGGTCTTGATATGTATGAATCAATGCATGTACTCGAATCAGATACTAAAATTATTGGTACTAATAATTATGAAGATACAGCAAATTCTGATATCGTAATTCAAACAGCTGGTATTCCTCGTAAACCTGGAATGACTCGCGATGATTTAATGAAAACTAATTCAAGTATTGTTAAAAGTTGCATCGATAGTGCTTTTAAATACTCTCCTAATGCTAAATTCATCATTGTATCTAATCCTTTAGACGTAATGACTTATGTAGCTCAAAACACTACCGGTTTAGGTAGAGATAGAGTATTTGGTATGGCTGGTGTTCTTGATACTGCTCGCTATTGTTCATTTATTTCTGAAGAATTAGGTGTATCTATGCAAGATATTCGCGGTCTTATTCTTGGCGGACATGGTGATACAATGGTTCCATTAACTAGATTCACTACTGTTTCTGGTATTCCAGTTGAAGACTTAATTGCAAAAGATAAATTAGATGCAATTTGCAAACGTGCTGCTAATGGTGGCGGTGAAATTGTAAATTTATTAAAAACTGGTTCTGCATTCTATGCTCCTGCTTCATCTGCTGTGCAAATGGTAGAAGCTATCGTTCGCGACCAAAAAAGAATTTTACCTTGCTCAATTATGCTCGAAGGTGAATATGGTTATAAAGGCGTAGTAGTAGGAGTTCCTGTAGTTTTAGGTAAAAACGGTATGGAAAAAGTAATTGAATTAAAATTAAATGCTGAAGAGAAAAAAGCATTAGATACATCAGTACAACACGTAAAAGAAACTATAGATTCAGCTAAATCACTTTTAAATATATAATTAAATTTAAATAGATTATATCTTTATGCCCTTCGATTTACATAATTGAAGGGCATTTTAATTAATTTTTTTATTAATAGAAAGTAAAAATTTATGCGAACTATTTTAATAACTGGTGGAACAAGTGGTCTGGGATTTGAATTAGCCAAATTATGCTATACAAAGTTCAATTTAGTAATCTGTTCATCGAGCGATAGAAGAATATCTAATGCTAAAAAATACTTTGAAGAAATAAATAATTCTACAGATAACATACTGATTGAAAAATGTGATGTGTCTGACAGAAATCAAGTCAATATTCTCTATGATAAAGTAATTAAGAAATTCAATGAAATCAATATATTAATAAATAATGCTGGGATTTATTCCTATAACAAAATATTAGATTCAAAAGAAAATGAGTTAGATAAATTATTTGATATAAATTTCAAAGGAGCATATAATACTATAAAATGCACTTTACCGCAAATGATAGAAAAGCAAGAAGGAATAATTGTGAATGTAAGTTCCACCTCAGTTCATAACATTTTTAAAGGTAATTCGCTTTATGCCGCATCTAAAGCTGCATTAGAAATTCTTTCAAATACCTTGCGTGAAGAAGTAAGAAATCATAATATAAAAGTAATTAATTTTATACCGGGAGCAATTGCTACTGAAATTTGGAGCGAAGAAAATCTACAAAAATATAGTAATAAAATGATTCAGCCCCAAGATGCTGCCAAAGTGCTGTATTCCTCAATAATTCATTCACTCGAAAATAAAGTTGCAATAGAAAATATTAATATTAATCCAATTAATGGGAGTTTATGAAAAAGCGTTCTCTTGCTTACTTTTTATTTTCATTCATATAATATAAAATCGAAGAAAATACTTAATCATATTTATTGTATTATAATTTTTATCGATTTTAATCAAGTTTAATAAAAAAACCCACAGCTAATTTAGTTGTGGGTTTTTCTTTATGAAAATAATAGTTTATTACTTAATCTCAAACTTTCCACTACCATTTAGCGAAGCATATTCACTTGGAGCATACATTGCTTCTGCTGAAATAGCTGGATTGCTAAATTTTCCGCGATAAGACACACGCACCATAAAATAATACTCGCGTGTTTGCCAGTCTTGTATATCAGTAAAGAGATTTAATCTATCATCTCTTATATCGATATTTCGCACATTCATTAATTTATCTGATTGAAAAGTTGCTCTATTCACTTCCGGTAATCGTGGATTTTCAATTTCTAAGCAAGCCGGTATCAAATTCGTGATTGCAATATTATTCACTGTTTGAGCTGCAGAAGTTATTGTAATTTTACAATATAGTAATTGCCCTTGAGTTGTATTTTCTAAATTAACTCCTCCTTTTGTCTTGTAATCTAAATATTCTCTACGAACTTTAATATTCCTATCATAATTTTCTATCTTAGTTTTTGTAATTCCTTCTATTGTGAAATAATAGTACATTAATCCTTTACCTGTAGCTTTCACAGATATAGAATTCGACTTAAATTCACCTTCATCTAAGCTTAAATCAGAGTTTTTAGAAGATTTGATTACTTTCCCATCAACAAAAATATTAATATCAACATTTGAATTTTCTTGTCCTTTTGCCACTTTGCCAAGTGCTAGTAGAGTAAAGGCTAAATCTTGCGTTGATTCTGCTTTCTTTAATTCAATTGCATTTGTATTTAGGAATTTGACAAGTTTTGGGATTTTTGCATCATTTGGATTTAAATCAGCAAGTACATATAGCATTATCGCATTTGAGCGAATATATGAATCAAAGTCGTTGCCAAGAGAGCGAGTATTTTGTTCAAAATTCAAAGCTTCGTTTGTTAATTCATTGAAAATATTCATTCTACCAGAATAAGCATAAGCTCCGGCTAATAAATATCGAGTATCACCAGTGAGAATATTTTTATTTGCTTTGTAATAATTCATAGTCGAAATATCAGGTTTCCCAGCCATAGCAAGCACATACAAAGCATAAATGTTATTTTTATTAGCTATTTTTTTGGAAGTTATTGAATTGTTTGTATAATAATTATAATCAACTAATACATTTTGTTTAGACCGCTTTTGCAGATATCTCATAAGTTTATTTAATACTTCACTATTTACTTGATAATTTGCTTTTTTAGCAGAAATTAAAAAATGAGCAGCATAAACTGATGTCCAATATTGTGATTGCTCATCAGATATCCAGTAAGCTATTCCTCCATCCCATCTTTGCATTGAAGATACTTTGTTAATTGCTTCATTTATATAATAAATAGGATTTGATTGAGCAAAAGTATTTTTTGACACTAAGTTCGCTAAATCACCTAAATAAAGTAATGGAAATGCTTTTGATACTGTTTGCTCGAGGCAACCATGTGGATATTCTACTAATTTTTTAAGCATACCAGAATATGAAGAAGCATATAATTTGCTAATTACCAAATTTGACTTAGTTAACTTTGGATAATAATCATTCGGAATACTTAAATTCAAAGTTTCACCAGCCTTAATAGTACCACTTTTCGTTGTAACAGTATATGGAGTAACAGGGCGAACGCCTATTTCTATTAATTCTTCTGATTTAATTTTGCCCACTGTGAAAATTTTGATTTTACCTACGCCAATTTCATTTTTTGCTTTAATTTTAAATTCAATTGTAACGTGTGAATTAGCTGGTACGCTTACATTCTGAGATTGCTCGGAAGTAAGATAGACAAAATTTTCTGCATTTACCTGCACTTTAGTACTTTGAGAAGATTTGGTAGTGTTAATTATAGATACAGGCATAATAAATTCATCTTCAGGAGCTAGGAATCTTGGCACTTCTGGTTCAATAATTAAATCATTGTAGACTTTCATAGACTTCTCTGCAAAACCGAATTTTGAATCTTTATACGAAACTGCCATAAAGCGAACTTCTGTATTAATATTTGGTATATTTATTTCAAATTCAGCATTACCCGAAGAATTTGTAGTCGTTATTCCACTCCAATATGAAAATGGTTTAAATCTCTTTGTTTTGATTGGATTGCTTCTTGCTTTTATCATAGCATCGAAATTCTCACTCGTTAACTTATCGCCACCTCCAGTTAATAATGAACTCTTTGCTATTTCAGGTAGTAAGAATTTATAAACATCGTAACTCTTGGTTTTTAGTGATTTAGGAGAATAATAATAATTATATGGATCAGGGGATTTACTATTATATAATTGAAGAATTCCCTCGTCGACAGCTGACAGCGTGACAAATGAATTACGAGAATTTGTTTTTACTGAAACTTTAATTTTATTATTTGGTTTTATTGAAGCAGGTGAAATAATTTCAGTCGTAATTTTATTGTCTAAATTCTCTATATTTAATGATTTATATCCATGAGCAACAAAAAACGGTGTGGAATTATCTGTTGTATGCTTTTTAAATAAAGTAGCTGAAATATACACATTAGGTAAAAATTCTTCTTTTAAATCAAATGTAAGTTCTGCACTCCTATTTTGTACATCTAAATAATAATAGTTTTCTATCCCATTTCGTTCTAATGTAACTAACATTTTTCCATTAAAAGGAGTTGTAAATAGCGCTTTTGCTTTCTCTCCAACATTATATTTTTCTTTATCTAATACAATGTCAATTCTACCATCTTTATCTACTTCAAAAGAACTGATTGTAGAAGAAGACCATCCATAAGCATAGAATTCATAGCTCGAATAATTTTCACTACCTTTTTCAGAAATACGTAATTCATAAGCACCTGATTTTTCTACTGCAAATTTTGTCTCTTTAGGATTATTACTACTTGAAATATCTTTTTCCCAAACTACATTTTGCTTTCTTTCAGAATCGTAATAAAAGTTATTACCATAATCTTTTTTAAGTATTGATTTCCATTCATAACGAATTAATTTAAGAGTCAAATTATGGTTTGATATTGGATTAGAATTTTTATCAAGCAAAATTGTTTTTGCAATTATGTTTTCTCCTGTACCAAAATATGAACCTTTTAAATTAATCCCAACAAAATAATCAAAAGGATAAACCTTAAACTTTTGTGATTTTACTACTGACCTACCGTTTAAATCAAATACATTTACTACTGCATAACCATTAAAATAACCTGTAGTAGTAGCAGTGGAAGGAATCATATATTCAGATTTACCTTTCCCTTCATTATCTAACACCCCTGCGGCAACAAAATTTTCAATTGAAGGACTTTTATTTTTACTCCCTGTGAAAGAATAATCCTTATATTTGTTACTATAAAATTGCTTTTCAACAAGATGAAAATCAGTTTGATATTTTAATCCTGATGCTTTTCCTCCAAATAAAAATTCTGATTCAATATTTACATTTACAATTTCACCAGGTTTGTAATCATCTTTATTCGTATTAAGCGCAACTCTAATTTTATCTGGTACAAAATCTTCTACGTTAATAATATGTCTATTTATAAATTCATTAGATTGTGTATATAATTCTAAACGATAAATCCCTGTTTGTATATAATCCGGAAAATCTAAAGCAATTTCAAATGAACCCTGTTCATTTACACTACTTGAAAATTCTCTATACATAGCACCATTTGGCGATATTACTTTAAAAATGACAGGAAAATCTTTTACTACTTGCATTTTGTTATCGCGGATAATTGCAGAGAAATGTCCAGTTTCTCCTGGTCTGTATAGATCTCTTTCTCCATAAATGAAAGCAGAATAAATATCATTTCCAGAAAAATCACCTGTAATATCATATCGAGATGTCTCAATTTCCATTGAATTTAAATCCAAATAATTAAAATCATTTTCTGTCTCAGCTACAATTAATCTTGGTGAAAAGCTTCCCATGACTTTGTTTAAACTATCAAATTTAAATACTCCGTCTTTATCTGTTTTTCCGCTAATTATTGTTTGATTACTAGATGATATTAAAGTGATTTCTACATTTGCAATGGGTTCAGTTGTTTCTATCGAATTGCAAAATACCATTAGCATACCACCTGACATTTTTGTAATAAGACCTAAATCAGTCATGGCAATTGTTTTGCTGGTATTTGTCCATCTGTCTTCGGTAGAGTACACATTTATATTATACAATCCTTTATCTTTATTTGGGATAGTTTTATTTATATTTATTTGGAATTTTTCTAACCAATTTTGATTATTATTTAATGCTACTTTTTCCTTATACAATACTTTTCCAAGACTTTCAGGTTCTATGGCTTCAAAATTACTATAATCATCCATATAAGAATACCGATTTAGAAAATACAATAGATTATTTTTAAAGATTTGGTAGACTTCAATTTCAACTTCATCAATATTTACAGCATTGACTTCTAAAGTTTTTTCTCCATTATATCTTAAATATTTTCCTGTCTCATCTGTAAAATTAATAGTAGGCGATAAATTCACAAAAGAAAAATCTTGCTCAAAATCTTCTTTAAGTACTCCTCCGGAAATACCCTTTAATCCTTTTTTTAATATTACATTGACGGTTGAAGAATTTCCAAAATTTCCTGTGATTCGCACTTTATTGTCCATAAAAGCATATTGGACTGATTTTGATGGGTTAAATATAATATTTTGAGGTAAGTCCTTTTCGTCTAAACCTTGTGTAAAAGCAATTTCTACCCAACCATTTGCACCATCAAAACCGGAAGCAGAACCACTAATTTCTAAATCTTGCTTTGCGGGAAGTAAATATTTAAATACCTCTTCTTTTTCAGTACCTTTTTTTCCATAAATGCTCTCTGCACCGGATTTTAATGTGATTTCAATATTTTGTGCTTTTTCGGTTTGCTGTACTTTTTCGATAATAATATTGATTTTGTCAGTTTCCTGAGTATTTGAAATCTTATAATTATTTATACTATTTCCATTTAATTTTACAACAAGGTACTGCTTAATATGATCTATATTTACCGGATAATTAAATTCTATTATAGATTGTATATTTGCTTTATAATATTCAAATGGTATATTAGACCAAAAGAACTCAGCTTTAGTTGCTTTAAAATCAGGAGTACTAAATTCAATTTTATCACTACTTATACTAATCTCTTTCGCACCAAATAATGCAGCTTCGGTCAGAGTAGCTTCATATTTTTGAATTGGTTCTAATTGTTGTATAGGAGAAAAAATAAAGGTATTAGGAGAGATCCATTTGTATTTACCTTTGATTTCCGGAGTAAATTTTACAAAATTTTCATCTGTCCATATATTCAATTTATTTGATGGGCAAATATCTTCATTTACCTTAAAAGGAAAAGTTTGATTAAGTAAAATATCTTTTCCAGGTGAAATAGATACTATTTTCAGTCCATTACCACATGCTGCTAATAACATAGACAATAGTATCATACATAGAATTTTTATTCTCATTGCAATCATCTCTATAATAAATCAATAAATTTATTACAAAAATAATTAATTTTATTTTTAATATCAAATATTAACTCATTTTTATATCATGAATTGAAAATTTACTACATAAATTAATTTCTATATAAGTAGATAAAAGTATTGCATTAAGTGGCATGAATGTAAACGAAAAAACCCACTACTTAAATAGTGGGTCATTCCTTTAAAATTATTTAATTAATAATTTATTTTACTGAATTTACAATTTTAGTGAATACTTCAGGTTGATTCATAGCAAAATCAGCTAATACTTTTCTATTAATATCTATATTTGCTACTCTTAGGTCGTGCATTAATCTTGAGTATGTAGTACCATTTAATCTTGCAGCAGCATTTATACGAGTAATCCATAATCTACGGAAACTACGTTTTTTATTTCTTCTGTCGCGATAAGCATATTGAAGACCTTTTTCAATGTGATGCTTTGCTATTGTCCATACGTTTTTACGCATTCCCCAATAGCCTTTTGCGAGCTTAATAAAATTTTTGCGTTTAGCGCGTGAAGCTACTTTATTCTGACTTCTTGGCATAATTTACCTCCGAATTTATTTTTTGAATCTATTAGGTAGCAGGGAGAGCTTCTAATTTCACCTACAAACCAACTATTTAATAATCCTATCTCAAAATAATAGGATTACAAAATTAATGAAATTTATTTAGATATGCAAAATTATTTTATATACTTCTTGCGTTAAAAGTATCGCCACCATTCATATCTCCGGATTTAAATCCTTTCATAAACCATCTACTTCTCTGCTCAGAAGTCCCGTGAGTAAAGCTATCCGGCACTACATAGCCTTGATATTGCTTTTGCAATCTATCGTCACCTACAGCACTTGCAGCACCCATTGCTTCTTCAATATCTCCTGGCTCTAAGATATTCATTTTTTCAGCATAATGAGCCCACACTCCAGCAAAATAATCAGCTTGTAATTCTAATCTCACCATATATTGATTATATTCCTTTTCGCTTACTTGGTCCCTGAGTCTCATGACTTGCTGGCTTATTCCTAGTATGTTTTGTACATGGTGCCCTACTTCATGAGCTAGTACATAAGCCATAGCGAAATCACCCGGAGCATTAAATTTTGCTTTTAATTCTTGGAAAAAACTTAAATCAATATATACTTTATTATCTCCAGTGCAATAAAATGGACCTGTCGAAGAACCAGCTCTGCCGCAAGCAGAGGTCACAGTACCTGAAAAAAGAACAAGTTTAGGATATTCATATTGCTTTCCATCTTGAGTAAATAATTTAGACCATACTGTTTCTAAATCCTTCATTACAACTTTAGAAAAGGTTGCTAATTCCTCTTCTTGAGCACTTGGTTTATATTGTTCAGTTGCAGTTTGATTTTGGCTAGCGCTTTGTACAGAATCGATTACCTGCCCCATGTCTCCACCACCAATAAACATATAAATTAGTGCTATTATAATACCACCAATTCCTCCACCTACTCCTAATTTACCACCGGAGCTCATTCCTCTTCTGTCTTCGACATTAGAGCTTTGTTCTCTATTTTTCCATAACATAAATATAGTTCCTTTGTATAAATTTTTATATATAAATTAATTATTATATTGTATAAACGAAAAATATTTTTTTATCACTTAAATAATTAGTTATTTTAGATTGTTTTGATTTAATGGCTCAAAATATGCTATAAATTAAAATAATCTAAAATGAAAGACGATAATATTATATATTATTATCATACTTACAAAATGCAATATAAAAATAATATGATTAATAATAATCGTTTTGATAAAAAATTAATTTTAAATCAACTAGGATATTAATGAAGGCAAGTACTTTATTTGGAATAATATTAGGATTAGTAGCCATATTTGGTGCATATTTATTAGATGGTGGTAAATTAGAATCTCTTTTTATGGTTACTCCATTAGTAATTGTAATCGGTGGTACATTATCAGCTGGATTAGCAGGGTCAAGTTTCAAACAAATGGCTAAAATGCCTAAATTATTCGCTATTGCAATTAACCCACCGGAATGGAATAAAATTAAAATAATTGATAAAATTTCTTATTTATCGAAAAAGTCAAGAAAAGAAGGAATTTTATCTCTTGAAAGTGAATTAAAAGGTATTGATTATCCATTTATGAAAAAATTACTCAAAGCATGCATCGATGGTGCAGATCCAGAAACTTTTGAGGCAATTGCAGATTCTGAAATTACTCATATTAGCAAAAGACATAATGAAGGTATCGAATTATTTAATAAGCTAGGTGGTTATTCACCTACAATGGGTATTATTGGTACTGTAATGGGTCTAATTCTTACATTATCTAATGCTGGGTCAGATCCTACAGAGTTAATTGGTCATATTGCTACAGCTTTTATTGCGACTATGTGGGGTATTGTACTTGCTAATATTTTGTGGCTACCTGTATCAGATAAATTAAAACGAATCCATAGAGATGAGTTAGAAATAATGCAATTAATTGTAAATGGAATTAATGGATTGCATATAGGAGAAAATCCATCTACTATTCGCTCTAAATTAATGAGTATTTTCCCTATTCCAGAACAAGATAAATATATTACTAGAAATAATAATCAATAATTAAAGTCAAATATGAAGAATATTAGCTTATCAGTTTGCCTAATTGTAAAAAACGAAGAAAAGATGATAGAGGAGTGCCTACTCTCTGTCAAAGATATTGCAGATGAAATAATTTTAGTTGATACAGGTTCTACTGATAAAACATTAGAAATAGCTAAAAAATTTAATTGTAAAATTATTGAATCAAAATGGCAAAATGATTTTGCATTGGCAAGAAATATTTCAATTGACCATGCAACTAGTACTCATATATTAATAATCGATGCTGATGAAAGATTAATTAATCCAGAACTTATTATTCCTACTATCGAAAAATCAAATAGCGATATTGGTGGATGGTTAATTAAAAACATTTCAAATGCAAGTAAAGATGGTGGAATAACAAATAATACTTTCGTCAATGATATTCTTAGACTTTTTATTAATAATAAAAAAATAAGATACAAGGGAATAATTCACGAACAAATAATTAATTCTATTATTGACAATGGATACAAAATAGAAATCACGGACATTAAAATGTTGCATTTAGGTTATAGCCTTGATAAAACTCAAATGGAAATTAAACAAAAAAGAAATTTAGACTTGTTAAACAAGCAAATTGAGCTATATCCTGATGATTATTACTCATTATTTCAAAGATCTAAAACTAGTATTGCTTTAGGAAATATATCTGAAGCAGAAGAAGATATTAATAAATTCTTCAAAATTGCTCCTGAAAAAGGCACAACATATCCTCAGGCTTTAAATTATGGTGCTATTATAGCAGTGCATAATCAAGATAAAGATTTAGCAATTAAGAGAGCTAAAAAATCATTAGAATTAATCCCACATCAAACCTTTGCACATTTTATATTAGGTGATATCGCTTTATCAAATGATGATTTTTCAAATGCACTCAATCATTTTTTTCAATTAGAATTTGAATCTCAAAATAAAGATACTTTTGCTCATATAATTGGCGACTACATTATGCCTTATGAAGAGTTACAATTTAAAATTGGTAAATCTTATATTGGGCTAAAAGACTATAATAATGCGGAAAAGCATTTTAAGTTAGGTAATAATTATAATTCCGAAGATTCAAACAATCTAATTGGATTAGCAAATATTGAATTTATTAATAAAAATTATTCTTCAGCAAAATTACTCTTAGAAAAAGCAAATAAAAATAAGCCAAACGACCCTGAAATATTAAAATATTTACGTCAATTAAATAATTCCACTGAAGCTATTTCATTGAGAAAAGAAAAAGAAAACCTTACAAATCAAATTAAAATTGATGACATTATTCCGCTTAAATTAAATACAAGTAATCCTCTAATTTCTTTATCAATGATCGTTAAGAATGAAGCAAAATTCCTTCCTGATTGCATTGAAAGTGTAAGAGATGTTGTCGATGAGATGATTATTGTTGATACTGGCTCAACAGATAATACTGTAGAAATTGCTGAAAAATATGGTGCTACTGTTTATCATATTGAATGGAAAGATGATTTTGCTTTTGCTAGGAACGAAAGTCTCAAGCATTGCAAAGGTAAATGGGTATTGTATTTAGATGCTGATGAAAGATTGAAAGAAAAGTCTAAAAATGAAATAATATTTTTGGCAAATAACTCAATTGAGAAAATTGGTGGATATATATGTAATATTGAAAGTTTGCATTTACAAAGTGACGGTACAACTGATATGCACAAGGGTGGTTACCCAAGGTTTTTCCGAAATTATGGTTATCCCACAATATTTTTCGTAGGTAGAATCCACGAGCAAATCACTCCATCAATTTTTGCATTAAATAAGGCAATAGATTTTTCAAATATCGAAATTAAACATCTTGGGTATGATACTTCCCTTGAAGTAATGGAGAAAAAAGTACGCAGAAATTATGCTTTGCTAATTAAACATGTGCAAGATGAACCGGAAAATGCTTATGCTTGGTTCCAACTTGGGCAGACTTTAGGTATGATGCAATTAAATAAAGAATCAGAAGATGCTGTGAAAGTTGCTATCGAACTTGGTACTTTAAAAAGCTCTGTAGCATGTTCTGCATATTCACTATTGGCTCAATATGCAAAAGCTAGAAAAAGTTTTGACGAAGCATTAAATTATTGTAATAAATCTTTAGAAATAGCACCAGAACAGGTTTATACTACATTTCTAAAAGCGCTAATATATATGCAAAAAGGTGAACCAGAAATTGCTGAACCTATAATCGAGGAAGTGATTCAAATTAAGAATCGCAAAAGAGGAGCTCCTCATAGTGGCTTTGATATTGAATTAGATTTAGATTATATTAATAAAGGTCTCGAACATTGCAGAAAAATGATAAAAGATAAAAAAGGTAATTAACTAATTATGCTAAAAAGAATTAGCGTAGCTCTTCCAGTAGTTCTAGATAAATTATTTGATTATTATATTTCTTCTGAAATTATTCCAGAAGAAATTGATAATTCACTTATAGGAAAAAGAGTATTAGTACCTTTCGGCAATTCTCGCAAATTAATAGGAGTAATATTAGACGAGTCATCTAAGGAATCAGCAGATACTTTAAAATATGCTATCCAAATAATTGATTCAACACCAATTTTTAGCGATAATATGATAAAATTCCTTAACTGGATATCTAAATATTACCTCGCTCCAATTGGTGAAGTTTACAAAACCGCTACCCCATCTACTCTTGGCTTAAAGTCCAAAATAAAAATTAAATTAATTGAATTTGATAAACAAGTCCTTTCATCAAAACTTTCTAAATATCCAAGTTTAAATAAAATTGTATCAAAATTAATTCAATATAATAATATAAGTACCTATTCTAATTTAAGAAAATCTTTTCCTATTAATTTACATCAGAAATTAAATTCTTTGAGTGATTTAGGGATAATTGAAATATCTGAAATTAATCCAAGTATTGTAAAAAACAAATTAACTAGATTTGTAAGAATTAATCCTGAATTATATATTGAAAAAAATATTTTAGAAAATGAAATTATTAAAATGGAAAAGAAAGCTCCAAAAAGATATATTTTGATGAATTATTTATTATATAATAATCCACAAAATAAATTTATTCCAATTTCTGAAGTAATCAAAGAAACTAATGCAAATAATTCAATAATTAATTCTTTAATAAAATCAGAAGTTCTAGAACTTAATGAAATTGAAGAAAGAAAAACAACTAGCGATGAATTTAAATTAGCCCACAAAATTGAAATCGATATTAAACTTACTGACGAACAAGATAATGTATTTAATAATATTCTAAGAAAATATAATTCTAATAATCAAAAGCCATCATTAATTTATGGTGTTACCGGAAGTGGCAAGACTTTAATATATATGAATATGATTAAGGCAGTAATCAAGAATAATCAATCTACTATTGTCTTGCTACCAGAAATATCGCTCACTCCTCAATTTATTGATAGATTTGAATTATCCTTCCCAAATCAAATTTCGGTTATTCATTCTCGCATTTCAATTAGTGAAAGAGAGCAAGCATACAAAGATATTAGAACAGGGAAATCAAAAATAATAATAGGAGCAAGGTCTGCATTATTTGCCCCAACTCAAAATTTAGGTTTAATTATTGTCGATGAAGAACACGATAGTTCTTTCAAGCAAATTTCACCAAATCCACGCTATAATGCAAGAGACTGTGCAATAATGAGAGCTAAAATTGAAAATTCAGCAATTATACTTGGCTCAGCTACTCCCTCGATTGAATCAATGTATAATTCAAGCATTGATAAATATGATTTGTATAAAATAATGAATCGTGCAGATAATGCGAAATTACCTAAAATTAATGTAATTGATATGATTGATGCCTCGAAGCAAGGGCAAATTTATAATAAAACATTATCTAAAACACTATTAAATGAAATTGAAAAAAGAATCATTAAAAAAGAAGGAATAATACTTCTTCAAAATAGAAGAGGGTTCGCATCAGTTGTGCAATGCCAAAATTGCGGTTATATTGCAGAATGTAAAAATTGTTCTGTAGTTTTGACTTATCATAAATTTGGAGATTTAAATAAATGCCATTATTGTGATTATTCGGAAGCGTATTCTCGAACTTGTCCAAAATGTGCTTCAAAAGAATTAAAAATTTCTGGTTCCGGCACTCAAAAAATTGAAGAAGATATAATTGCATATTTTGATGATAAAAATATTAAAGTATCTATCGAGCGAATGGATTTCGATACTACTTCTCAGCAAGGTTCGCATAGAAAAATACTTGAACGATTCTCAAAAGGTGTTACTGATATTTTAATTGGAACTCAAATGGTTGCTAAAGGGCTTGATTTTGATAGAGTAACAATGGTTGGAATTACAAATGCTGATATACAATTAATGCTTCCAGATTTTAGAGCAAATGAGCGGACTTTTCAACTATTGACTCAAGTAGCAGGTCGTGCTGGGAGAAATAGCGAAAAGGAAGGTGAAGTATTTATCCAAACTCATATACCGGATAATCCAGCTATAAAGTCAGTAATTAATTCTTCATATAGAAAATTTTATGATGAAGAAATTATATCACGCCAAGCAGCATTTTATCCTCCATTTACTCGATTTAATGTAATTGAATTTAGTAGCGATAATCAACAATTAGTAATAGAACATAGTAATATTTTCTTTTCTTTATTGACAAAAAATAAAAGTCTAATTATTCATCCCCCTGTAATTCCATTAATTGAAAAAATTAGAGAAAAATATAGAAGAATAATAGTAGTAAAATCAATTAAATCTCATGATATTACTGGTCGCACTCTTCATAATACAATATCAAAAGCATTAAATTACTATCAATCTCATTATTCTATTTCCAAAGTATCGATTAAAGTTGATCTTGATGCAAATAGCGGTATTTAGCTTAATTGACATTTTTTTTATATTGAAATAATAAATTTTGTCAATAATTTAAATAAATCGCCGTCTTTATGAATATCTATTATTTAATTTGAAAAGTGTGAGTAAAGAAGAAGAGATAAATATAATTCGTGAAATTAATATTTTAATCGAAAAATCGAAAAATATATTAATTTTATCACACGAAAATCCCGATGGTGACTCTATTGGCTCTTCCCTAGCAATGTATTCATATATAAACTCCACTAATACAAATGTAAAGATTTACTTTCCTAACTCCATTCCTAAAGCGTATTCATTTCTACAATCTTCATCTGAAATCAACATTTTTAATGATTCTAAGAAAAATGACATTGAAAATGCTGATTTAATAATTATTCTCGATGTAAACGCATATCATAGAATAGGGAAAATTGGAGAAATTTTGGAAGATTTAAATAATAATTCAATAAATAAAAATATTATTTTAATTGATCATCACATTAACCCAAAGATAAATGCAACTATTTCATTAATTGATGAAAATTCGTCTTCAACTGGAGAATTAGTCTATAAAGTCTTGGAAGCTAATGACAGATTCCAAATGAATAAAAATATAGCTGAATGTATATATACAGCAATTCTAACTGATACTGGTGGATTTAGACATAATTCTACTACAAAAACATCGCACATATTAGCATCAGAATTATTGCAATTTGGAATAGATATCACAGAAATTTACAATAATATTTACAATCAAATGCCTATTAATATTTTGCATATTTTAGGTAGAGCATTTTTATCGAGCAAATTATATCACGAAGGAAAGCTCAATATAATGTACTTGACCGAAAATGATTTAGATGAATTTAATGTAATACCCGAAGAATTAAATAATTTTTCTGAGACTACGCTAAATGTAAAAAATGTGCTTGCTGGAGTATTTATCTCAAAGCATAAAAGCAATAATTATTACAAACTTTCATTTAGATCACGTGGTAATATCGATATACGTAGTATTGCATTACAATATAATGGAGGCGGACATTTTAATGCTGCTGGTGGCAAAGAATATAATTTAAATTTGCCAGATTTAATTAAAGATATTGTAGAAAAAACAAAATTAATATTTAAATAATTTTTTCTTTATATGAAATAAACAATTATATAATGTTTAATTTTTCTGACACTTTTTTTTGAAATTATTAGGTTATTTAAAATTTTTATACGATATTTGAGTACTTTTTTATTTTGAAGTAGTTTTTTTAAAAAATTTTATAAACTTTTAATATTGATAACTAAACATAAAATAAATAAATTTAACTTTTTAACACTTTTTAAAAGGAGGATATAATGCTGATGAAAAGCTCAATAAAAGCTATGGCTTTAACAATTGTAGTCGCAGCAGCATCTTTCGGTTTTTCTGGTTGCTCAAGTAAAATAACTGAAGAACAAATGGCAACTTTGAGAACTTTAAGAGGCGAAGAGCGCAGCTTAAACGAAACCATTCAATCAAAAAGAGATGAAATTTCGAGACTTCAAGGAGAGCTTGAAAGAAGAAATGGCGAATTAAGAGACTGCAACGAAAGAAAAGCTCAGTTACAGGGCAAATTACAAAACTGGCCAAATGTGTGGCCTCAATAATTATCATCTTTTTTTACTAAATTGAAATGGAAAATAATATGAAGAAATTAATATTTGTTTTATTCATTGCTCTGCTCAGCTTTAATAACTTCTCTGCTTATGCAGAAGACCCAGAAGTAGCTGCAAAGCCAGACCAAGAGCTTACAAAAAAACAAGCTGAAATCAGAATAACTGAATTTCAAGCTCGTATTAACGACCTAAAAACAACACAATCAAATCTTGATGGTGAAATTCAAAAACTAAGAAACGACTTAGACAGATTAGTTACAGCTGTAAAAGATTGTAATAAAGAATATTATGAATTAGTAGGAGCTACCGAAGCGGATGTTGCCAATTTCCGCCAACAACTCGGCGTATTGGAAGGCAAAGTGCGTTCTATGGGAACTCTATCTAATGATGAATTAGCTGATAGAAGAAAAGAAGTCGAAGCTCTTGAAGCTGAATACATGGTTTTAAGAAATAATAAGATTGCTGTGCTTCCAGAATTTTACAATAGAATTATCGATCTCGGTAATAATATTAAAGGATTGTACAGAGAACCATCTGTGAAAAAATATGTTGTAAAATCATGGGCTGAGAACAGAGATTGTTTGTGGAATATTGCTGGCAATATTGAAAATTATGGCGACCCATTCATGTGGCCAAAAATATGGCAAGCAAATACTGAAATTATCAGAAATCCTGATATTATTCACCCAGGTCAAGAATTAATTATACCAGCAAAATCACCTAAAACTGATGATGAAATAAAAGCTGAACGCAAATATTTCCGTCAAAAAAGAGCTGCTGCTGCAAGAGCTGCTGCTAAAGCTGCTGAAGCTGCAGGAAACGAAGCTGGCACAACTAATTAATTTTGATAATTGAAATTGTTGATTATTTATTTTCATCTCTTTTAATTAACAATTAATATTTACAAAGAAAAAGCTGTCTAATTTGCTAGACAGCTTTTCTTTTTATAAAGTTAATTAATATAATTAATTAAAAGTTTTATTCCTTCAGTAATTTCTCAACTAATCATTAATACTTAATACAGCTAAAAAGGCTTCTTGAGGCACTTCTACGCTACCTATCTGTTTCATACGTTTTTTACCTTCTTTTTGCTTTTCAAGTAGTTTTCTTTTACGTGAAATATCACCACCATAGCATTTTGCCGTTACATCTTTTCTTACAGCTTTTACAGTTGAGCGAGAAATAATTTTAGCACCTATTGCTGCTTGAATTGCCACTTCATACATTTGCTTAGGAATTAGCTCTTTTAATTTTGTGCAAAGCTTTTTGCCCCAATCATAAGATTTAGATCTATGCACAATTGATGACAAGGCATCAACAATGTCTCCATTTAATAAAATATCCATTTTACTAAATCTTCAGCTCTATATTCATAAAATTCATAATCTAATGAAGCATAACCGCGAGAAATAGATTTCAATTTATCATAAAAATCGAACACTACTTCTGCAAGAGGTAACTCAAATTTTAGATCTACTCTTTCTTGAGATAAATACGATTGATTCACCATAATTGCTCTTCGTTCCATACAAAGTTTCATTATAGAACCCAAATATTCTGGTGGTGTAAGAATATCAGCTTTAATAAACGGTTCTTGAATTTCCTTTACTTGTCCAATTGGAGGTAATTGAGCCGGATTGTCTATAAATATCTCTTCGCCATTTGTTTTCACTACTTTATAGCGAACATTTGGCACAGTAGTTACTATTACCTGATTAAATTCTCTATCTAATCTTTCTTGAACAATTTCCATATGCAATAAACCTAAAAAACCGCATCTAAACCCAAATCCAAGTGCTGATGATGATTCTGGTTCATAAGAAATTGCAGAATCGTTTAAAACTAGCTTTGCGAGAGCTTCACGAAGTGCTTCAAAATCATCGCTACTCGAGGGATAAATACCACTAAAGACCATCGGTTTTACTTCTTTAAATCCTGCAATTGGTTCAGTACATCCATTTTTAAAGTTAGTAATAGTATCGCCAACTTTTGTATCATTTAGGTTTCTTATTGAAGCAGTTAAATATCCTACATTTCCAGCTTTTAGCTCACGAGTTCTATACCGCTTCATATGCATAATTCCGATTTCTTCTACTTCATAAGTCATACCGGTAGCCATAAATGTTATTTTATCGCTTTCACGAATAATACCATCAAAGACTCTCATATTTACAATTACTCCCCTATATGCATCATAAATTGAATCATAAATCAATGCTTTAAGAGGTTTATTTTCGTCTCCAATTGGTGGTGGTACTTTTTTTACGATTGTCTCGAGTACTTCATCAATGCCGATACCTTGTTTTGCAGATGTGTATAGGATATCACTTTCGTCGCAACCAATTAAATCCATTACTTCATGTTTCACTCTATCAATTGTAGTCGCTGCAGATGGCAAATCAATTTTATTAAGAACTGGAATAATTTCCAGATCGTTTTCTAAAGCTAAATACAGATTGCTAATAGTCTGAGCTTCTATCCCTTGAGTAGCATCTACAATTAATAAAGCTCCTTCGCAAGCAGCAATAGAGCGAGATACTTCATAAGTAAAATCAACATGTCCTGGAGTATCAATGAGATTTAATATATATTCTTTGCCATCATTTGCTTTGTAGTTCATTTGAATTGCGTGGAGTTTAATAGTTATACCTCTCTCCTGCTCTAATGGATTATTATCGAGGATTTGATTTGTAACCATTTCTCTTTGAGTTACCCTACCTGTTTTTTCAAGTAATCTATCTGCTAATGTAGACTTTCCGTGGTCAATGTGTGCAATAATACAAAAATTTCTAAATTGCTGCATATTTGATAATTTTAATTAAAATATAAGATTACAAATTTACTACTTTTTTAGCTAAAAATTATAATCATTATCTATTTAATTTCTTTGTTCGTGATAATAATTTAGCCTCTTATCTTTTAAAATAAGAGGCTAAATATAATGCTATATTATTTACTTAAATGATGGAAGTTAAAAATATTTTTCCAAAATTTTTAATTTTTTATAACAAGCTAAATGATGCTGTCAAACCTGCCATAATAATTGCAACCATACTCATTAATTTAATTAAAATATTCAAAGAAGGTCCGGAAGTATCTTTAAATGGATCGCCTACAGTATCACCAACGACAGTAGCTTTATGCACTTCGCTACCTTTACCTCCTAAATTACCTTCTTCCACATATTTTTTTGCATTATCCCATGCACCACCAGAATTTGCCATAAATATTGCCATAACGAATCCGGTACTTAAACCACCAATAAGAAGTCCCATTACACCAGTTACACCAAAGAAAACACCAGTAAGCACAGGTGTAATAATTGCTAGCAGAGAAGGCAAAAGCATTGCTCTTTGAGCTCCTTTAGTTGAGATTTCTACGCATTTTGCATAATCTGGAACCGCCTCACCTGTTAAAATTCCTTTTATTTCTCTAAATTGTCGTCTTACCTCTTCCACCATTGCTTGAGCTGCAGTACCGACTGCATTCATAGTTAATCCGCAGAAAATAAAAGTCATCATTGCACCTAAAAACATACCGACCAATACTTTTGGATTCATTAAATGAATATTATAATACATCATAAAATCATTAAATGAAGCTTTAGTTGTCTCCATCATTTGACCATCTATATTTAAAATATTTTGCCCTAATCTGATTAATGCAATTCTAATTTCTTCAATATAAGAAGCTAATAGAGCAAGACCAGTTAGTGCTGCTGAACCAATAGCGAAACCTTTTCCAGTAGCAGCAGTAGTATTTCCTAATGAATCAAGCGCGTCTGTTCTTTTCCTTACTTCTTCGCCCAATCCACACATTTCAGCATTACCTCCAGCATTATCAGCTATCGGACCATAAGCATCAGTAGCAAGAGTGATACCAAGAGTAGAAAGCATACCTACAGCTGAAATTCCTATACCATATAGCCCTGTAGAAATGTTTTCTAAATTTAAAGGAAATCCAGAAGCAAACATATAAGAGAAAATTACACCTATTACAACTGCAATCACTGGAATAGAAGTCGAAATCATACCATTTCCTAATCCAGATATAATCACAGTTGCTGGACCGGTTTTCCCACTTAAAGCAACTTTTTTTGTAGGGTTATATGATTGAGATGTAAAATATTCAGTAGATTGACCTATTACAATACCAACTAATAAGCCTATAATAACTGATATAGATAATCCAAACCAATTATCAATTCCAAGTAAATAAAGAATTGCAAATGTAGAGATAGCAATTAAAATACTACTTGTATTTACTCCAATTGATAATGAACGCAACAAATTCTTCATATTTGCGCCCTCTTTAGTGCGAACTAAAAATATTCCAATAATTGAAAGCACTACCCCAACAGCAGCAATTAGCATTGGAGCTAAAATTGCTTTAGTTTGTTGTTCGATGCTTATAGTAGAAAATGCGGCTGCACCTAAAGCGGCAGTAGCTAATATAGAACCACAATATGATTCATATAAATCAGCTCCCATTCCGGCTACGTCTCCTACATTATCTCCTACATTATCAGCAATAGTTGCTGGGTTTCTGTGGTCATCTTCAGGAATACCTGCTTCGACTTTTCCTACTAAATCTGCTCCTACATCAGCAGCTTTAGTATAAATACCACCGCCAACTCTTGCAAATAGAGCTTGAGTAGAAGCACCCATACCGAAAGTAAGCATAGTGGTAGTAATGAATAAATTCTTATGAATTGGATCTAAATTCTCTACAAAAGTATTTAAAATCAAATACCATAAAGAAATGTCTAAAAGCCCTAATCCTACTACAACTAAACCCATAACAGCACCACTCCTAAAAGCAATTTTAAGAGCACCATTCAAAGAATCTTTGGCAGCATTAGCAGTGCGTGCAGAGGCATAAGTAGCGGTTTTCATACCTAAGAAACCAGATAATCCAGAGAAGAAACCTCCGGTAAGGAATGCAAATGGTACCCAATTATTTTGCAATCCAAAATATGCCATAATTCCGAAGATTATAGCTAAAATGATAAAAACTATAGAAACAATTTTGTATTGTTGTTTGATATAGGACATTGCACCTTCGCGTACATACTGAGCTATACGCTTCATTTCAACAGTTCCTTCGCTTGCTTTCATCATTTGCTTGAAGAAATAAAAAGCGAATAATAAAGCTAATAAAGATGCAATTGGTATAAACCAAAATATTGGTTGTATTTCCATAAAATTGCCAATAAAGTAATAATAAAAATAGTTAAGTTAGATAATAGAAGGATTACTTTCATTGTTATTGCATTTTTTTCACAATAATTATTTATATTTCTCAAATAATAGTAATAATTTATTCGGTTAAATCAAATTTTTTCATTATTTTTATCGTCTGTAAATAAAATTAATTCTATTCGTTTATATTAATATAGAAATATAATTATAAATTTATAAATGTTAAATTAAAATTGAGAAGTAATATGGCTAAAAAATTTATTGATATTATGGATACCTCAATGAGAGACGGTTTCCAATCAGTATTTGGAGGAAGAGTAATTTTTGATGATTTCGCTCCTGTGATTCAAGCAGCACGTCACGTAGGAATTACTCATATGGAATTTGGCGGTGGCGCAAGATTTCAAGCTCCATTCTTTTATCTAAATGAAGACCCATTCGTAATTATGGATAAATTCCGCGAATTAGCTGGTCCTGATGCTAATTTACAAACCTTATCTCGCGGTGTAAATACTGTGGCTTTAGACACATCACCAAAAGAAGTAGTTGAAATGCATGCTAAAATGTTCAAAAAGCATGGTACAACCACAATTAGAAATTTCGATGCATTAAATGATGTGCAAAATTTAGTATATAGCGGTCAAATGATCCATAAGCACGGCTTAAAGCACGAAGTTGTTGTTACTTTAATGGATTTACCTCCAGGAAGCAAGGGTGCTCATGATGCAGCATTCTATGAAAAAGTATTAAGACAAATTCTTGAAGCTGATATTCCTTATGATAGTGTTTGCTTTAAAGATGCAAGTGGTACTTCAAGCCCACAAAAAATATATGATACAATTAAAATGGCTAAGAAATTATTACCAGAAGGTACTCATGTAAGACTACACTCTCACGAGACTGCTGGAGTTTCTATAGCTTGCTATACTGCTGCTCTTGAAGCTGGCGTCGATGGTCTTGATTGTGCTGTAGCTCCAGTTTCTGGTGGTACTAGCCAACCAGACTTAATTATCATGATGCACGCTATCAAAGGCAAAAATTTTGATTTTGGTTTTGATATTGAAAAAGTAAGAATATATGAAGATGAATTTAAACATGCTTTAAAAGATTACTTTTTCCCACCAGAAGCCACTCAAGTATCTCCTGCTATTGTATTTTCTCCAATGCCAGGTGGAGCTTTGACAGCTAATACACAAATGATGAGAGATTTTAATATATTAGATAAATTCCCTCAAGTAATTAGAGAAATGGAAGAAGTTGTAGTAAAAGGCGGTTTTGGTACTTCTGTAACTCCTGTATCTCAATTTTACTTCCAACAAGCATTTAATAATGTACAAGCTGGTAAATGGAAACAAATCGCTGATGGATACGGAAAAATGGTACTTGGATATTTTGGTAAAACTCCAGTAGCTCCAGATCCTGAAGTTGTTAAAATTGCTTCTGAACAATTAAAACTTAAACCAACTACTGAAAATCCTATTGATATTGCTGAAAGAGACGAAAAGAAATCAGCAAAATATTGGAAAAAAGTGCTTGAAGATGAAGGAATTCCAACTACTGAAGAAAATATATTTATTGCAGTTTCTGGTCAAACTAAGGGTATTGTATTCTTAAAAGGAAATGCAAAATGCGAAGTTCGTAAAGTAAGCGATAAAAAACCTGCTGCAAAAGTTTCAACTAAAGATATGAAAGTTGAAAGCACAAAATTAATGAGAGTAAGTCTCAACAATAAAGCTGTTGACGTAAAAGTTGAGACAATGGAAGATTAATCCATAAATTTACTTTTATCTAAAAAATAAAAAAGCTACCTATTAAAGGTAGCTTTTTTTTTATAAAAAATATATTAAGTTATATTATTTCAAGAAAAATATTGATGCAGATTGATTTGCCCATTCTAATATCGGTGAATAATAAACTAATAAAAATAATGTAGGGATTGCAAAAATTACTGTCAATGCAATTGAAGCAGGGCTAAAACTAAATTTTTCACTGATTTCAGTATTTTTACCTCTTAAATACATATTTCTAAAGATTTTGAAATAATAAAAGACTGAAATTGCACTATTAATTACTGCTATTACTGTTAACCAAATCCATACACCACCTTTTTGAAGTGCTGCAGCGAAAATATAAAATTTTCCTAGAAAACCAGCTGTAGGCGGTATCCCTGCTAAAGAAACTAAAAATATTACAAGTAATGCACCTAAAACCGGCATTTTGTATCCTAATCCATTATAATCATCGATATCTTCAGATTGAATTTTATTAGAAATTAGCATTACAACCATGAATGCACCAAGATTCATAAAAATATATGTGAATAAATAGAACATTATTGAAGAAATGCCGAGCTCATTCATAACGACTAAACCTATCAATATATATCCAGCATGTGCAATTGCTGAATATGCTAATATTCTTTTTACGTTGCTTTGCCAAAGAGCTGATAAATTACCTATTGTCATTGTAACTACTGATAACACAGCTAATACTATTTGCCAATTTAAATATGGATCATTTGCAAAAATTAACATTGTAAAACGAATGAATCCTGCTAAACCTGCTATTTTTGATGCAACAGATAATAATGCAGTGATTGTAACAGGAGAGCCTTCATATACGTCTGGAGTCCAAAAATGAAATGGTGCCATTGATATTTTATAACCAAACCCAGTAATAATTAATATTCCTGATGTAATCAATGGAAACATATCAATTTGTCCATTTGGAATTAATGTAGCTAAATCTGTCAAATTTAATGTACCTGAAGCTCCAAATAAAAGCGACATTCCATAAATCATAACCCCTGAAGACACAGAACCATATATGACATATTTTAGAGAGGCTTCACTTGCTCTTTTAATTTCTTTTGTATAACCAGCTAAGACATAAGATGAGAAACTCATCATTTCTATAGCTAAGTAAATCATAATTAAATTATTTGCACCGGATAATAAGAACATCCCAAAAGTCATTGCACAGATAAGAGAATAATACTCCCCTACTTTTCTTCCTTCACTATATAATTCTTCAGAAAAGAAAGACATTAAGCAAACACCTAGACTTGATATTAATATTAAATATTTAAAAAATACAGCAAAGGGATCAACAGCAATTAAATTAATAAAAGCATTCTCTTTTACACCGACTTGAGTAAAAAGAAGAATACCTGTGATAATAAAACCTATACATACAGTATATCCAGCAATATTTCTATTTTTCTTAAATATTATATCCATAAATAGTGCTAATATAAAAGTTATTAATAGCGCTATCTCCGGTTTAAATAATGCTACGCTAGTAGCTAAATGATTTTGAATGATATCTAATATATTTGCATCAAACATATATTTATAACTCTTTTTTTATTTTAAATTAATTAGCAGATTTAACTCTCTATCTGCTTAAATTCCGCCAATATAGACAAATGGTTTCATAAAATCTACGAAATGATTTACAGAATTAACCATTAAATCAGTAACTGTAGTAGGGAAAATTCCCAAAAATACTACGATGACAGCAAGAGGAATTAATCCTGCTAGTTCTATTCCAGATACATCATCAGTTTTATACTTAGTATGAGTTGGATCCCAAGGTCCCTGCCATTTTTCTGGTAGTTTACCGAAGAACAACTTTTGTAATGCCCAAAGCATATAAGAAGCACCTAAAATTAAACCTAAGGTCGAAATAGCTGTCAAAACTGGATATGTACTAAATGCACCTAAGAATACCATAGCTTCGCTTACGAAACCGCTTAATCCCGGTAGTCCTAATGCAGCAAAGAATGCTACTGTAGTAATACCTGTATAAATTGGCATTTTATTAGCTAAACCACCAAAGTCATCTAATCCACGAGTATGAGATCTATCATAAATCACTCCAACTATCATGAATAGCATCGCTGTAATTGTACCGTGATTAAACATTTGGAAAATTGCTCCTGTGATACCTTGAGGTGTCATTGAAGATAATCCAAGCACTACATATCCCATATGTGAAACTGATGAATATGCAATCATTTTCTTTAAATCTCTTTTTCCTACTCTGAATTGACCTAATGCACATAAAGCACCATAAACGATAGCAAACATTCCTAAAAATGCTATCCACCATTGAGATGAAGCAAATGCCTCTGGGAATATAGGAAGTGCAATTCTAATCATTCCATAAGTACCCATTTTCAAAAGTACTCCAGCTAATATTACTGATATTGCAGTAGGAGCTTCAACGTGTGCATCTGGTAACCAAGTATGCAATGGCACCATTGGTACTTTAATTGCAAATCCAATAAATAATACTACAAATGCAATGAATCTAATATTAGAACCCAATTCTGCAAAAATTGAACCAGGTACAAGATTTGCCGGGTCAAGCATTGCAATTAAATTAAATGTATGCATAAATGAACCAGGATTGCTTGGGTCTGGTATTTGATAACTGAAATATAATCCAATCATCACTAAAAGCATAAATACTGAGCCAACAAAAGTATATATAAAGAACTTTATTGCTGCATATTCCTTGCGAGGTCCACCCCATATTCCTATTAAGAAATACATTGGGAGAAGCATTAATTCCCAGAATACATAAAATAAAAAGAAATCAAGAGCAACGAAACAGCCCATCATTCCAGTATTTAGCAATAAATACATTGCAAAGTAACCTTTCACAGACTTTTGAATACCAAAAGAAGTAAAAGAAGCCACAAAGCAAACGATAGCAGTAAGCAATATCATTGGAGCACTGATGCCATCAACACCTAAAAAGTACTCAATATTTAATGAACCGACCAAAGGAAAATTTGCATGTATCCACGTAAATTTTTCAACAAACTGAAAACTATTTGGGTCATTAATTCCACCGAGAGAATAATTAAAATTAAAAAATATAATAAGCGCCAGGATTAATTGAATAAAAGTAATCCCTACAGTAAGCCACCTATAATATTTTTTAGTTGACTCTTTGCTTATTTCATCTTTACCACTTGGGATAAAGGCAAGAATAATCATACCCAAAATTGGCAGAAATGTTATCCAACTTAAAATTGGAAATCCATAAAACTGCGGCATCAAACCTCCGATTATATTATTTTTTTATTGTTTCTAAATTATATAAATATAAAAATTAAAGCTATTATTCCTACAAATGCTAAAGCTACATAAGCTTGTACTTTACCAGTTTGCAGTTTACGGGTAATAGCACCCAATCCACCTGTTACATTTGCAACTAAATTCACAGCACCATCTACTACTACATTATCAAATATACCTGTAATTTTTGATACTCCTCTTGTTACGTATGCGAATCCATTTACGATACCATCAATTACTTTATCATCAAAATAGCTCATAATCTTTGCTACAAACATGGTAAAAGCAATTGCAGTTTTATCGTATAATTCGTCGAAATACCATTTATTAAGTGAAAATGTATGTAATGGTTTAAATTGTTTTTCAATATTATCAGCATTAAATATTTTAAATTGATAAATTAAAAATGCTAAAGTAATTCCAGCTCCAGCTATGAGCAGTGATAATATCATTGCTGGCAAATGGAAATGATGCATTGATTCTTCAAATTCAGTAGCTGAATGAGCTTGTTCGCCTAGAGTGTGATTTAAAGCTACTTCATAAATCATTGATGGTCTTTGATATTCAATTGGGACAGCAGAAGTAGGTACTTTTACTTTATCCATAAACCATCCTGAGTTTGCATCAATAGGATTTGGAGAATAAAATATCCAAATTGATAAAATTGCTAAGACCACTAGCGGCATTACAATTTTAAATGAATTTTCTTTAGTTTCTTTAGCTATTGATGTTTTTGGTTTACCATGAAAAGCTAATATTGTGAGTCTAAACATATAAAATGCTGTGAGTCCAGCTACTCCAAAACCAACTATAGGAACTAACCATGCCAAACCACCAGTTAAATCAGCAAATGCTAACGATCCAGCTAATATACTATCTTTACTTAAAAATCCTGAGGTAAGTGGTACTCCAGAAATAGCTATAGTAGCAATTAAGAAAGTTATATATGTGATTTTCATATTTTTCCTTAAGCCACCCATATTGAAAATGTTTTGAGGATCAGTGTGGTGGTCATGAGCATTATGCATTGCAACATGCATAGCGTGAATCACGGAACCAGACCCAAGGAATAAAGCAGCTTTGAACCAAGCATGAGTAACTAAATGGAAGAAACCAGCAGAAAAAGCACCAATACCTAGTCCCATAACCATATAACCAAGTTGGCTAACTGTAGAATATGCAAGTACTTTTTTGAAATCTGTTTGAGTTACTGCAATTGTAGCAGCTATAAAAGCAGTAATAGTACCGATAATTGCAATAAAATTAAGAGCATCTGCTGTAAGCATTGGGAAAATTTTTGCAGTCATATATACACCTGCAGCCACCATTGTAGCAGCATGAATTAATGCTGATACTGGAGTAGGACCTTCCATTGCATCTGGGAGCCATACATGTAATGGAAACTGAGCTGATTTTCCTATTGCACCGCAAAAAATTAAAATTCCTGCTATTGTCAAATATGTTTGATAATCTAATCCAAAAGGTAGATGAATGCTACCATTTGCAATAGCTGTAATTGTTTCTGCAGAACCAATTGTAGCAAATAAATCATCGAACATTAGTGTGCCAAAGACTGAAAAAAGCATTAATATTCCGATAAAGAAACCAGTATCACCTACTCTATTTACAAGAAATGCTTTTTTACCCGCATTTGCTGCTGAATCTTTCTCATACCAGAAACCAATTAACAAATATGAACTTAATCCTACTAATTCCCAGAAAATATACATATTTAATAAATTATTTGCTAATACTATACCGAGCATAGAAAAAGTAAATATTCCTAAATAAGCATAAAAGCGAGAAAATCTTTTATCATCATGCATATATATCATAGAAAATATATGCACTAAAAAGCTAATAAGAGTTACAACTATTAGCATTATACTTGCTAAATTATCTATTCCAATCCCTAGATTCAGATTAAAATTACCAATATTTAACCAATTTATTTTAGCTTGAATTATTTCATTATTTGTAATAATATTAATACCATTTTTAATAAATGAAGAAACTTGATATTCACCAAATACTTTATTTACAAAAATCAAAATTGCTAAAATTAAATCAATTCCTAAAATAGTTGAGGCGATATATGAAGATAATTTTCCTAATTTTTTGCCCCAGAAAATATTGATAATAAAACTTACTAAAGGTAATAAGAGGATTACGATTGATATAATTAGTATATTTTCAGCACTCATTTTTATTTTTTTATATTGTTATATTCAATTTTTTGAATTAAAATAAATTAATATTTTTTTATTAATCCTTTAATGTTTCCACTTCATCTACATTTACGTGATGATAATTTTGATAAATATTGAGAATAATAGATAAAGCTACTGCAGATTCTGCTGCTGCAATTATTATTACAAACAATGCGGCGATTTCACCATTTACATTTAATCCACCATATCTAGCAAAGGCAATAAAATTTAAATTCGCAGCGTTAAGTATTAATTCTAATCCCATAAGAACTAAAATTGCATTTTTTCGAGTAATAATTGCAAATATTCCCATTGCGAATAAAATTGCACTTACAATCAAATAATGTGTTAATCCTATTTCCATCTATTTATTCCTTTATTTTTATATCGTTATTAGTAGATATTTCATTTGAAGATGCATCAGAATCAATAATTTGATCTTTATGAGCAATCAAAGCTGCGCCAATAAGAGCAATTAATAGCAATACGGCTGCGACTTCAAAGACTAAAATATATTCTGTAAGCAAAGAATATCCAATTGCATTAATACTTGAATCTGGAATTTTATCGACAGGTTTTTCAATCCACTTAGAATTAGTGAAAAGTAATGAAAGTCCACATGCTATAATCACTGATATTGCAGCACCAAATAAATAATTTACTTTTCCTATCGGTCCTGTTTTTAATTCTACGCCTGTAATTTTAGAAGTAAGCATCACACCAAAGATGATTAAAACTAAAATACCTCCTACATATATCATTATCTGAGATACAGCTAAAAAATCTGAAAGTAGCATTGCGTAAAACCCTGCTAACCCAAAAAGAGTGAACATTAATGCAAATGCAGCGTGCATAATATTTTTACTTAATACTACTAATCCGCCAGAGGCTACAATGATAAGAGCGAATAAGTAAAAAATAACAGCTTCTAAATTCATTTATTATTACCTTAATTTATTTCTATCTTGTTTATAATTATTAATTACTATTATTTTGAATATTTTGGTTTGCACTAGTTTGATCGTCTGATGACTTAATTTTGCTATCAGTAATATTTTGTTCTTGAGCAGCTTTTTCTGCAGCTTGTTTATCTGCTAAAGCCTTTTCAGCTTTTTGTTTTACTTCCTCAGCTAATATTCTTTTCTTTTCTGCTACTTGTTCTTTATTAAATGGTGAGAAGTGAACTAATAATTCATTTCTATCGTAACATGAATATTCAAAATCAGTACTATGTACTATTGCACTTGTAGGACAAGCAATAGTGCAAAGCCCGCAAAAACAACATTTTGCAAAATCAATATCAAATTGAGACAACCAAAAAACGCGTTTCTTTCCATCTTCCATCAAAGGTTTTTCAGTATCTATACTTGCTACCTTAGTAGTTTCAATAGTGATACAATTTACTGGACAAGCTTTTTCACAACTTTTGCAACCTGTACATTTGGGTATTATCACATTTAATTTATTTCGTGCATTATCTGGCATTTTATCGCTACCAGCTCTCACTAAAGGATGAACATTAGGATATTGCACAGTAACATTTGGTCTAAATAAATTTATAAATGTAACTTTCATTCCAACTAAAATAGTTGAAAAACCTTTAATAATATTTTTTAAATAATTTATCATAATCTATATTATTTTCGCCAAACTTTCATTATTTATTTAATATAACATTCCGCCCAAAGCCATTGCTAAAAAGCAAACCATTGAAAGAGGAAGAAGAATTTTCCAGCATAGATACATTAATTGATCTACTCTAGTCCTAGGAAGAGTCCATCTAAGCCAAATTTGCAATCCTACGAAGAACATAGACTTAGCTATAAACCAGAATATTTGCCAAATCGGACTATTTAAAAAATCACCAAATGGAGAAGACCAACCACCAAAGAAAATCACTGTCATGATAGCACTTACCACAAACATATTGCCATATTCAGCTAAATAGAAAAAAGCAAACTTCATTCCTGAATATTCTGTATGATAACCAGCTACAAGCTCTGATTCCCCTTCTGGTACGTCGAAAGGAGTTCTATTAGTCTCTGCTAATGAAGTAACGAAATAAACTATAAACATTACAACTGTAAATGGTATTAACCAAATCTTAGAAATACCGGCAGGACCTCCTAATACATACCAATTCCAAAAACCACCCTGTTGCTGAGCCGAGATTACATTCATATCTAAAGAATGAGCCATTGATGCCACGCCTAAAATACACATAGCAGCAGGAATTTCATAACTAATTATTTGGCTTACTGAACGCATTGCACCAATTAAAGAATATTTATTGTTAGAAGCCCAGCCACCCATTACAATACCAAGGACTGCGAGCGAGCTTATAGCAATGATAAAAAACAAACCAATATTTAGTCCTGATGGAGCAAAATGAGAACTTAGTGGTAATACTGATAATGCTGCATAACAACCTAAGAAGATAATAAAAGGAGCTAAATTGAAAAGCGGTTTATCAGCCCCATCGGGAGTAATATCTTCTTTTTGTAATAATTTAAATACTTCAGCAACTGGTTGAAGTAAGCCCCATTTACCTGTCCGCATTGGACCAAGTTTTAATTGAATAAATGAAGCAATTTTTAATTCACCATAAATAGCTACCAGTGCATATACTAAAAGCAAAGCAAGCGGAATGATTGCTATTAGCACACCTGCTAAAATGTCGCCAGTATATTCTGAAATAAAGTTAAATAAAAATTGATGATTTTCCATTATATTTATTTTTTATATTTTCTGTATTATGTTTATGTTATATATTGTAAAAATTAGTTATCTATCGACTTCGCCTAATACAATATCTATGCTACCTAATATCATAATTAAATCTGCGAACATATATCCTTTACTTATTGAAGGTAATATCGCAAGATTTACGAAACTTGTAGCTCTTGCTCTCACTCTTTCAGGTTTATCGCTACCATTACTTACTAAATAAAAGCCTAATTCACCTTTTGTATTTTCTGCTTTGCAATAAACTTCTCCAGCAGGTACTTTTAATTTTTTAGGGATACCATCAGTAACGCTTCCTTCGTCAGGTAAAAGAGTAATTCCTTGTTCCAATATCTTACAGCTTTCTTCTATCTCTTTTACTCTTACCCAATTTCTACTCCAACAATCTCCAGATACTCCGACTACTTCCTTACCAGGTTCTACTACTGGAATATCAAAATCAAATTTATCATAGCTTGAATATGGTGCAGACTTTCTAATATCAAAATTAATTCCAGACCCTCTTGCTACAGGACCACTACAAGCAAAGTTAATCGCAACTTCTTTAGGTAATAATCCAATTTTTTCAGTCCTTTTAATAAAAATATCATTAAAAATAAGTAAATCTTCCATTTCCTTCATCGCCAATCTCACACTATCAATAAAGACTTTTACATCTTTTTTAAAATCTGAATAGATTTCATATCGAACCCCACCTGGACAGAAATAATTATATAATAGTCTAGCTCCTGACAATTTTTCCAATATACCTAATGCAAATTCTCTTTCGCGGAATAGAAATAATAATGGAGTGAATGCTCCGGAATCTAATCCAAAGGCACTAATAGCAAGAAGATGATTAGCAATTCTATTAATTTCAGCACACATTGCTCTTAATATCTGCACTTTTTCAGATACTTCAATGCCTGCTAATTTTTCAACAGCCATTACATACGGAAATTCATTATTAATTGCTGAGACATAATCCAAACGATCTACGAAAGGTACAATTTGATTATAATTAGAATTTTCGCAATGCTTTTCAAAGCATCTATGTAGATAACCTAAATGAGGTATTATATCAGTTACAATTTCACCATCTAATTCGACTTCAAGACGAAGCACACCGTGAGTAGATGGGTGCTGAGGACCAGCATTTAGTCTCATCCGTTCTGAATCGAATTGACTATATTCTATATTGATTTTATTATTATTAGTAGTATTTTCCAAATTATTTTCCATTATAGTTGAATAATGTAATTTTAGTATGGTACCTTCATACCGTGGTATTCTTGTGGAGTAACATAATCTTTTCTAAGTGGATGTCCCTCCCAATCATATGGACAAAGAATTCTAATTAAATTTGGATGTCCATCAAACACCACACCGATTAAATCAAAGGCTTCTCGTTCATGCCAATCCGCTGCACGCCACAAATATACAACTGATTGAATATTTGGTGATTCTTTTGGAACAAATGCTTTAATGACAATTGAGTGCTTAAATTTCATTGAGTACAAATGATATACAACGCCAAGGTTTTCACCAGAATCCATACCACTAATTAATGTAAGGTAATCAAAATCTAAGGTTTCATAATCTCTGCAGAATTGTAAAATATCAAAAATATTAGCAGGATTGACCGTTATAAAGCTATCACCATTACTTATGTCAGTGATTTCTTTAATATCGTCATTAAAATGAATCTTTAATAAATCATATATTTCTTGAATTGTCATTTCTATCCTATATATGTTTGTTGACATTCTCAATAAAATTATTTTCTTCAGCTTTAAGCATTGATTCAAGCATTTTGTCTTCTTGTGCTACTCTTTCTCTTTTTTTAAAGATTTCTTCCATACTGATTTTTTCTTGTAATTTCAATACAGCTTGTTCGAATGCTTCTGGTCGAGGAGGACACCCCGGAATATACACATCAATAGGAATTACGCGATCTATTCCTTTTAATACATTATAACCGTGTTGCCAATATGGTCCTCCGGAATTTGCGCAAGATCCCATTGAAATAGCGTATCTTGGCTCGGGAATTTGCTCAAACAAAATTTTAATTCTTTCTGCCATTTTTAAAGTTACTGTACCTGAAATTACTATATAATCAGCTTGACGAGGAGAACTTCTAGGTATATTGCCAAATCTCATTAAATCAAAATGAGATGCATTTACAGCCATAAATTCAATTGCACAGCAAGCTAAACCAAATTGTAAAAACCAGTTAGATTTAGCTCTCCCCCAATTGAATAAATCTTCTACTTTCCCAAGTATAATACCGTCGGCATTTATAGGATTATCTAAAGCGTTTAATAAACCCATATTATATTATTGTTGTTTGTAATTTTTAAATTTAATTTATACATTAGCATTAAATTCTTATTCGATAGGAATATAATTATTTTTTTATTTCATATTTCTTTTTAGGCAAAACCAAATCTACTAATTTTGGTATATATGGTAAAGGTTTGTCCCATTCTAAGTATCCTTTTGCCCAATCATATACAAGCCCAATAGTTAATATTGCAAAAAATACTATCATCGCAATAAAGGCAAACCAACCTAACTGTTGATATACTATTGCCCAAGGGAATAGCAACACTAATTCATCATCAAAAATCAAGAATACTAATGCAATCACATAAAATCGAGGATTAAACTTTATCCAAGGTCCTCCAATTGGAAGCTCACCGCATTCGTATGTTGAATTTTTAATGGGATTTGGTTTATTAGGTCGGAAAATAGCTGCTGTTACTAATCCAGCTATCGTGAAAAGGATAGATAATATTATAAAAATTAAAATTATTCCGAAGTCTGTGAGCATATTTTGC
>CALLXS010000103.1 GCA_937875295.1 uncultured bacterium
GTCTATACTAATAAATTAGCTTTGAAACTTTGGGACTTGCCCCTTTTTAGCAGAGTAGATGTAAAACTGAAATCGGAGAATATGTTTCATAAATATAAAATATTAAAAATGGCTGATAAGAAAAAAAACGCTAAGACAGCCGAAGCATCAGTAAAAAATACCGCTGATAAAAAAGTAAATTCTTTAACAAAAAAGAATACTGAAAATAAAAAAAAAGAAAAATCCATTTCGAAATCTGTAGTAAAAAAGACTATTGATGTAGCAAAAAAAACTCCTGCAATTGCTAATAGCGAAAGCACTAAAAAAAATAACGCTAAAATCAAAAATCAACCTAAAGATAGAGACACAGCGGAAGTAACTGCCAATTCGGCAAAACAAAATAATAATAAGACAAAAAGTACTTTAAATAAAACAAAATCCAAACCTAAAGAAAATAGTACTTTGGGGAGCGATTTGTCCAAAATTAAAAATGAACAAACCGTTTCTAATAATAATATTAAAAAAGTTCAAGTAACAAATCAAAAAACTTCTAACCCCAAAAATCAAAATAAAAAGTCAGAATCTAATCAAAAAAATACAAATACTCAGTTAAAAAACGACAAGAGCAATTCCACTTCTATTAATTCAAAAAATGAAAAATCGAATTCATTAGATAAAGGAATTTCTAATCCTGCTATTCGCCAAGCAAATACAAATAATCAAAAGAAATTTAATAAAAATCCTCGAAATAATAATTATAGAAATTATCCAGAGAAAAGAAAAACACTCACATTTTCATTTCAATTATTAGCAGCTAAAAACGCTAATCAAGTTTCTCTGAATAAAGTAAAGCAAGTATTCGACGATATAAATGAAAATCAGAAAAAAACTGAACCCCCTATTTATATCAATCACAATATTATAACTAGATATAATTTTGTAGATTTAAATAATTTCTCTATTGCTATTGGTAAATCAGTATTGCCCAATCCAGCTTATGCAGATGTTTCTACAGCACCATATGTTTTTATGAATAGATTTAAATTCCAAAAATTTGAATCATCTGAAAACATACCAAAATCCGAAGAATTATTAACAAATAATTTAATTTTAGAAAACGATTTATTTAAAATAAACTACTATTCTAAAAATTCTCCAACTGCAAGTAAAAATACAAATAAGAAATCTAATAAAGAGCCTCAAAAACCTAAGACAAAGAAACTTAATAAATTCGAAGAAGAAGCAAAAGCTCTAAAAAACGAAGTATTTATTTTGCCAGATATAAATTACATTAAATATACTTTTCCCGAATTAGAAGAAGAAAAGGAAAAAAGAGCTCAAGAGAAAAATCAACATTCTGAAGTGAGATTTACGAAAATTAATCCAGATAAAAAGATAATTTTTACCGAAAATTTAAACCCATTTCTTCGTGAAATGTACGACGAAATCCTATATACTCTCGAAGAAGATTTCTCAATTGCACCCGGATCTAAAATATTACTTGCCGTAAGCGGAGGAGTCGACTCTATTGCTATGCTTGATATTTTCGCTCAATTATCACAAGAATTGAAATTAACTTTATCCGTAGCTCATTTTAATCATAAGCTCAGAGGTTCTGCAAGTGATAAAGACGAAGAAATGGTAAAGAAAATTTGCGATGAATATGGCATTAAATGCTACTTGGGGAGCGAAAATATTTTAAAATTTGCTGGTGAAAATTCTATATCAATAGAGCAAGCAGCACGAATAAATCGCTACAAAATGTTCGAAAGATTATCAGGAAATTTAAAGTTAGATTATGTTGCTACTGCTCATACTTCTGATGATTCTGTAGAGACTTTTTTCTTAAATTTAATGCGAGGAACAGGACTCACCGGGCTTTCAGGTATCCCAAGAAAACGCATTTTCTTTAAATCGACTTATTTAATCCGTCCTCTATTAAAGATAAACAAAGAAAAATTAATTAATTATGCTCAGATTCGTGCATTGACTTGGAATGAAGATAAAACAAATTTACTTACAAATTATACACGAAACAAAATTCGCTTAGAGTTACTTCCTAAAATTAAAAACGAATATTCTCCTGCTATTTTTAGCTTAATCGAAAGAACTTCGAAATTAATTAAAGGTGCTGATGAATTTATTTCAAATTATGTGAGTAATGCTGTAAATTCAATTATTTATGATAGACGAAAAGACAGATTTACAATTCCAATTGCTCAACTTCAGACTTATACTGATTATATTCAAACCGAGATTATCCAAGAAGCATTTGCTACTGTATTTAGCTCATTACCGCTCAATACAAAAACCATTGATAGGATTTTTGATATTATCGAAGCCCCTGTCGGTTCTGTATGCAATATTAATAAAAATTATTATGTACTAAAAGATAGAAATAAGCTAATTTTTGCAATGCGTAATGGCACTAATTCTATAAATCAATTAATAGGCAAAAATAGCGAAACTAACTTAGCTTCCGGCACAATTAAAATAACTGAGATCCCACGAAATAAAGTTGAATTTACTCGAGATCCTAACATTGAATTCGTTGATGCTGACTTACTCCCAACTTATTTATTAGCTAGAAATTGGCAAACAGGTGATGTCTTTAAACCAATTGGCATGGATGGTTCAATGAAAATAAGTGACTTTTTGACAAATCAAAAGGTTTCTCAAATTGATAAGCAAAGCATACTTGTGCTTTCTACTAAATCTGAAATAATTTGGATAGTAGGAAGGAGATTAAGCAATGATTTCAAAGTTACACCATCGACTAATAAAGTACTAAAATTTGAATTTATACCATTTACAAAATAAGGAATAATTTTGGACATACTTACTGCTATAATATTGGGGTTAATTCAAGGATTATCTGAATTTTTACCAATCAGCTCTACTGCACATCTCACATTAGCTGGGCATTTATTTGGAGCTATTGATATATCTCAATCCGAACGCTGGACTGCTTTCATTGCAACAATTCAAATGGGAACGCTAATTGCAGTATTAGCTTATTATACTAAAGATATTAAAGAAATTATATCATCATTTGTTAAAGAAAATTTCGCTAAGCAAAGGGAAAAAATATCATTACAATCCGAACATTCTCGTTTAGGTTGGTATATTATCTTGGGAAGTATCCCAATAGTTATTATCGCCTTACTTTTGAAAAAAGTAATTGAAGGAGAATTTACAAAAGATCCCTTAGTAATTGCAATGAGCTTAATAATATTAGCTATAATTTTATTAATTGCTGAAAAGACAGGTAAATTTCAAAAAGATATTACCAAAATAAATGCAAAAGATGCATTACTGATAGGTTCTGCTCAATGCCTCGCATTAATACCAGGAGCATCGCGATCTGGGACTACTTTAACAGCCGGTATGCTCTTAGGATTAAAAAGAGATACAGCAGCTAAATTTTCTTTTCTCCTTAGTATCCCTGCAGTGCTTGGAAGCGGAATATTAGAATTTGTCCAGAGCTTAAATTATATAAATTCAGCAGATTTATTAGCTGTCATTATCGCTACTATCTCAGCAGCAATTAGCGGTTATGCGACGATAGCATTTTTAATGAAATTCTTAAAGTCAAATACTACATATCCATTTGTCATTTATAGAATTGTGCTTGGAATTGTAATAATTTTAGTAATGTTTTATTAGTTAAAATAAATAATATTTGTATATAATCTAAAAAATTAATAATTTTGTAATCCAATTAATTTTTAATATATTGATTATTTGGATCAAAAATAAGTTTTAAAAGAAATAAATAAATTCGGATAAAATAAAATGGCAGTATTTTTAGTAATATTAACAATTTTAATAGCTATTCTATTAATTCTATTAGTCTTAGTACAACCTGGAAAAGCTGATATGGGTGCTACTTTCGGAGGTTTAGGTAGCCAAATGGGAACAATGTTTGGTACAGAACGCTCAAAAAACATTTTAGCTCAAGCAACTAAAATTTGCGCTGCAGCTATATTGGTTCTAGTATTAGTAACTAATAAATTCTTTATTGGTAATAATAATGAAGCTGTAAACAAAATAATCACTGAAGGTCAAGCAGCTACTACTCATACTGCTCCTCAACCTAAAATGCCTACAGGAACTGCTCAACCAGCTCAAGAGCAACAGCAACCTGCTCCTGAACAGGGAAATAAATAGAATTTTAAAAAAATATATAACTATTTAAGAGCCTTCGCAAAACTAATTTAATCAAGCGATAGGCTCTTTTACGTAATATAAAAATCATAATTTTTATAATTAATAATTGTAAATTGTTCTTATTTAAAATAATATTATTAAATAAATATAAAATTTAAATTATGCTAAAAGTAATTAGAGAAAATCCCGATAAAGTAAAAGAAAATATTATTCGTAAGAATGAAAAAGCTGATATTGAACCAATACTTAAATTAGATGAAAATCGCAGAGCAATAATTCAAGAAGTTGAAAAATTAAAAAATAAAAGAAATATAGCTACTCAAGAAATCTCTAATTTAAAGAAAAATAAAGAAAATGCTGATGATAAAATTGCAGAAATGAAGTCAGTATCTGATAAAATAAAATCTCTCGACGAAGAACTTAGAGAAATAGAACTAAAATTAGAAGAAATGGTATTATCAGTACCAAATATTTTGGATTCTTCTGTTCCTACTGGAAAATCAGCTGAAGATAATGTCGTAATTCGATCTTGGGGCGAATGCCCTAATGATGGTGAATATATTGACCACATTGAAATCTGCAATAAATTCGGATTAATTGACTTTGAAAGAGGTGCTAAAGTAACTGGCTCCGGATTTCATTTCTATACCGGCATTGGAGCTAAATTAGAAAGAGCTTTAATTAACTTTATGCTCGATTTTCATATTGAAAATAATGGATACAAAGAATTTATACCTCCATTAATGGTTAATGAAGATTCTATGCGTGGCACTGGGCAATTACCAAAAATGGCAGAAGATATGTACACTATGCAAATTGACAATTTGTATATGATTCCAACTGCTGAGGTACCGCTTACCAATTACTATTCGCAAAATCAACTTAATGTCGAAGATTTACCTATTAAAATTTGTGGTTATTCTCCTTGCTTCCGTCGCGAAGCAGGTAGTTATGGTAAGGATACTCGAGGATTATTAAGATTGCATCAATTTAACAAAGTAGAATTAGTAAAATTCGCTCACCCTGAGTCTTCTTATGATGAATTAGAATCTTTAGTCGCTGATGTAGAAAAAGTACTTCAAGCTCTTAAAATCCCTTATAGAGTGATTTTATTATGTAGTGGCGACACAAGCTTCTCAAGCGCAAAGACTTATGACATTGAAGTATGGTCTCCGGCAGATAAAAAATGGCTCGAAGTATCAAGTTGTTCAAATTTTGAAAATTTCCAAGCTAAACGCGCCGGAATTAGATTTAAACCAACTCCTAATTCCAAACCAGAGCCCGTACACACATTAAATGGATCAGGATTAGCTACTCCAAGATTAATGATTGCAATTTTGGAAAATTATTATAATAAAGAAAAAAATATAATTGAAATCCCTGAAGTAATGCAACCATACACAAAAATGACTGAAATCTCACCAATCATATAAAATGCTACTAAAAGAAATTCTAAAGAATATTGATTTTAATCATCAAAATGAAATTAACTCAATTCCTGATATAGAAATATCAGGAATTGCTTTTGATAATAGAAAAGTTGAGAAAAATTTTTTATTTTGTGCATTAATTGGTGAAATTTCAGATGGTCATAAATTCATTCCAAATGCTATAAATTCAGGTGCTGTAGCAATTATTTGTCAAGATGATTCTCTAAAATCACAATTCCCTTCAATTATTTTTATAAAAGTTAATAATTCGAGACTTGCTGCGGCAATAGCATCTCAAAATTATTATGGAAACACATCTAAAAATATTAATTTTATTGGTATAACAGGTACTAATGGAAAAACTACAACTAGTTTCCTAATAGCTAATATATTCCACTTAATTGGAAATGATAGAAAACTTGGAGAAAAGAATAATAATGCTGTACACAAGCAAAGAAAAGTGGGAGTAATCGGAACTACTGGGATTTTTTACGGTAAAAAAAATTATCCTTCTGCTCACACTACTCCAGAATCTTTAGAATTAGCAAAAATTATAAATGCAATGTCTAATGATGGAATTGATACTATTGCAATGGAAGTTTCATCACATTCCCTTGTTCAGCAGAGAGTAGCAGGCATTAATTTCTCAGCTGCTTTATTTACAAATCTAACTCATGAGCATTTAGATTATCATAAAACTATGCACGAATATGCAAAAGCAAAAAAAATTCTTTTCGATCATTTAGATAAAAATTCAATAGCAATAGCAATGGATTATCAAGAATATTCTCAATACATTCTTAAAGATTCTCCATCACAAAGAAAAATATTAATTGGATATAGCGAAAATAATGATATTTTTATTTCTGATTATAAATTAAATGTTGATTATACTGAGTTTACACTTAAATTTAATTACTTAGATGGAAAACCTTCGCACACATTTAAGACTAAATTAATTGGTAAATTCAATATCGAGAATTCATCTCTTGCTATAGCATATTTTATTTCAATTGGATATGATATTGATTTAATTAATCGAGTATTACCGTATGCAAATGGTGCTCCTGGTAGAATGGATAGAAAAATTTTAAAAAATGGTTCTATAGCAATAGTTGATTACGCACATACTCCAGATGCTTTAGAAAAAGCGCTACTTACTTGCAAAGAAATATTAAAAAATAAACCGATGAATAAATTAATTGCTGTATTCGGTTGTGGCGGTGATAGAGACACTACTAAACGACCTTTAATGGGCAAAATAGCTACTGAAATCGCTGATACAACAATTATTACTGATGATAATCCTCGCACAGAGGACTCTGCAATAATCCGCAAGCAAATCATTGCTGGCATCGACATTAATAAAAATAATTACATCGAAATCTATCCAAGAGAAAATGCACTTAAAACAGCATCAGAAATTGCAAAACAAGATGACATTATTTTAATTGCAGGTAAGGGACACGAGACTTATCAAATCATTGGAACTGAAAAATTTCATTTTGATGACAAGGAAATAATTTCTAAACTATAAATTTCACCTCAATTTTTAATAAAAATAAAAGAATGAATATAGAAATTAAAAGAATAAATTCAGAATTTAACCACCTTCCGCTCCCTACTTATGCAACTAATGGTTCATCAGGAATGGATATTGTTGCCGCTATCAATGATAATATTATAATTCCATCTGGAAAGATTGCCTTAATCCCAACAAATATTTCAATTGCATTGCCTGAAGGTTATGAATGTCAAGTACGTTCAAGAAGCGGATTAGCTGCTAAAAATGGAATATTTTGCTTAAATTCTCCCGGTACAATTGATAGTGATTATAGAGGTGAAGTAAAAGTAATTTTAGCTAATTTCTCAGATTCAGATTTTGAAATTAAATCTGGAGATAGAATAGCTCAATTAGTAATAGCCTCTTACCAAAAAATTACTTGGAATGAAGTAAAGAATCTATCATGCACAGAAAGAGCTGATGGTGGATTCGGTAGTACAGGAATTTAAATTACGATATAATACTCCAAATTCAGCGTTAAAATTAAAAAATATTTTAACACTTTAGCATTAAAGTAAGCATTGATACAGCAGATTACTCCAGCATGTGCTACAATCAATACTTTGCTGTATGTTTAATGATTGGATAATCTAATGAGCAAAACCTATTCCTTTGGCAACATTTCGTCTATATGGGAAGTATGATTAGAAAAGTCGTAATTAACACCAAAATCAACAATTGATGAGTCAATTGAATCCTGCCAGAAAATTACATTAATTTTCAATTTCAACCAAAAATTATATTATTTTGTATTAATTATAAATATAAAATTAAATATTTTTTTAAATTTGTAATTCATTTGTTTTATTAAAACATATTACAACAAAACACTTTCGAACTAATAATTAAGAAAAGATTAAGAAAAACAAAAAATAATCTGAAAATTTTTAAGGTTTGTATATAAAAATATCTAATATTATGCATAAAAAAATAATACTATTTCTTATAATCTCTGTGATGAATAACACAGCTTATGCTCAAGACAATATAGAACTTAAGATAATGCAATCCGTAGAACGACAAATGTCACTCTACCCAAAGTCAACCTTGCAAGATTTATATAAACATTTCTTTCAAGACCGATTTGGTCCTGGACATATCCTAAGCGATACCTCAGCTTCAGCAAATTATCTTAAAAAAGAATTAGCAAAGAGCAAACGTTTCGATGGTGCTGAATATGAACCTACCGGGTATCTGGGTAATTTCTACAGAGTGAACCTTTCTATAATAAAGGACGGCAAAGTGGATTTCAGTACATTCTTTAAAGCATTTGTGCGAAGCATGGAAGACTTTAAACTTATGCCCATCGAGGAATGGAAAATAGAATGGAAGAAAATATTGAACGTAATAGCTTTAATGAAACTTGATTTGCCATACTTCAAACAAGATTGTTTAAGCATTGATGAACTATTGAAAAAAGGAAATTATGTAATGCATCATAGTCGCATCTTTAATGACACCTATGAATTACACTATCGAATAATTGAAAAGGAAATATTCGAAAAAGAATTGTTGCCATACTTAAATAAATAAAATACTTTATTATGATTTAAAAAGAATTTCCCTTAGTTTTAAAAAAACGTTTTTTTTAAAAAACTAAATATATCGCCAGAACGTATTATTTTATACGGATTTATAAATTAAAACATGAAAATCACTATGAAAATAATAAAAATAAAAACTTTAAGTATAATTTTTGGCTTGCTTATAGCTATTAGTACAAATTTAATAGCTCAAAAAAATACCGAAAAAGCAGGTAAATTTGAACTTATCACACTTCCTTATTCCTCTGATGCATTGGAACCTGTGATAAGCAAAACGACTATCGAACTACATCACGGCAAACATCTCCGCGGATACGTAAATAATCTCAACAAAGCTATTAGTGGAACTGATTTTGAGAATCTTGATTTGGAAGAAATAGTTAAAAAGTCAAATGGCGGAATGTTCAATAATGCCGGCCAAACTCTTAACCACAATCTGTATTTTACACAGTTCGCACCAAAAAGTGGTGGATCACCTTCTGGCAAGCTAGCTGATGCCATCAACAGCAAATGGGGTTCCTTCGAGGCATTCAAAGAAGATTTTACGAAACAAGGGGCTGGTCTCTTCGGTTCCGGTTGGGTATGGCTTGCAAAAGATGCTAACGATAATCTTTCCATTCAACTCGAAGCTAATGGTAGCAATCCTGTAGTAAAAGGGCTTAAGCCAATACTAGGCTTCGACTTATGGGAACACGCTTATTACCTCGATTATCAGAATAAACGCGTCGACCATATGAATGAACTATGGAATATTATTAACTGGAAAGTTGTAGAAAACCGCTTTGTTAAATAAAATAAACCAATTTGTGTAGTGAATACAAAAGCTAATTAAGATTAGAAAATTGTATTAATGAAAAATTTATATAAAATTATAACTTTATGGAAATAAAAGATAATTGTTTAAATAGACGTGCTTTTTTAAGAGCTATCGGAGGAGGTGCTGCGATTTCAGCTCTTGCTTTTGCTGGTTGTAATAAAGATAAAGTAGCACCAGAGACTCAACCTGAAAGTGCAGATGTTGCTTCTGGCAAAATGACATATCGTAAAAATCTTAAGGGAGAAAATATTTCCATTCTTGGTTATGGTTGTATGCGTTTGCCTACTATCACTGGCGAAAGTGCTCGGGACGGTAAGGATGAAATTGATCAGGAAATGGTAAATAAACAAGTCGATTATGCAATTGCTCACGGTGTGAATTATTTTGATACTTCTCCATCATATTGCCAAGGGCAATCAGAACATGCTATGGGTATCGCCCTTAGCAGGCATAGTCGAGATAAATATTATATTGCAACTAAATTATCAAATTTTGTTGAATCGACTTGGAGTCGAGAAGCATCTCTCAAAATATATAATAATTCTTTCAAAGAATTGCAGGTCGATTACATAGATTATATGTTGCTCCATGGGATAGGAATGGGCGAAGGCATGGAGACATTAAATCGTCGCTATTTAGAAAATGGAATTCTAGATTTTCTTATTAAGGAACGCGAAGCCGGAAGAATTCGTAATCTTGGATTTTCTTATCATGGCGACATCAAATGTTTTGATTATTTACTTTCTCGGCATCAAGAAATCAAATGGGATTTTGTGCAAATTCAAATGAATTATGTCGACTGGAAACACGCCAAACAAGTTAATCCACGCAATACAAATGCTGAATATCTCTATACTGAGCTTGATAAACGAAATATTCCTGTTGTTATAATGGAGCCACTTCTTGGTGGAAGACTCGCAAATATCAATAATCAATCTGCTGCAATATTAAAACGGATCGATCCATCTGCTTCTATTGCTTCTTGGGCATTTCGTTTCGCAGGGTATTATCCGAAAGTTCTTACAGTTCTTAGCGGAATGACCTATATGGAACATTTGAAAGAAAATATTCAGACATATTCTCCTCTTATTCAGCTTTCCTCTAATGAACTCGAATCACTTGAAGCAGCTGCGTTGACAATACTTGATTTTCCTCTTGTTCAGTGCAATACATGTCAATATTGTATGCCTTGCCCTTATGGTTTGGATATACCAAATATTTTTTCACATTATAATAAATGTCTTAATGATGGTAGTTTGCCAGCAAACGCTCAATCTGAAAATTACAAGAAATTACGAAAAGCATTTCTTGTAGGATATGATAGAACTGTACCAAAGCTAAGACAAGCTAATCATTGTATTGCGTGCAATCATTGTATACCACATTGTCCACAGAATATTGATATTCCGAAGGAAATGCAACGCATCGATAAATTTGTAGAAACATTAAAACAAAATGTCTAAAATTATTTATGGAAAAAAAACTTAGAATCATCCTTGCATCAATTTGTTTTACTGCAATAACATTGCTATTTCTTGATTTTACTGGAACTGTGCATTTATGGTTCGGTTGGCTAGCAAAAATCCAATTTCTACCTGCTTTATTATCAAATATTGCAATTTTCATCTCACTTATTGTTCTTACTTTAATTTTTGGACGCGTTTATTGCTCCATAATTTGCCCACTTGGCGTTATGCAAGATATTATTTCTTTTTTCGCTGTGAAACGAAATAAAAATAGATATACTTATTCACCAGCAAAAAATTATTTGAGATATGGTGTGCTTGTAATTTTTGTAGTGATGTTTATATTGGGAATTTCTTCATTTGTTGCATTGCTTGCTCCATATAGCTCATTTGGACGGATTATATCTTCTATTTTCGCACCAATTTATAAATTAGCTAATAATGGTCTAGCGTATCTCGCTGAACGGTTTGATAGTTATCTTTTTTATTCAGTTGATATCTGGGTCAAGTCAATTGGAACGCTAATAATATCTATTTTTACAATTAGTATCATAGGCTATTTAGCTTGGAAACATGGGCGAACTTATTGCAATACTATTTGTCCTGTCGGAACAATACTCGGTTTTATTTCAAAATTTTCAATCCTTAAAGTTCGATTCGATGAGAATAAATGTGTCAATTGTGGACTTTGTGCCAAAAATTGTAAATCAGCATGTATTGATATAAAACACCATGTGATCGATTATAGTCGTTGCGTATCTTGTATGAATTGCCTTGAAAAATGTAACAAAAATACTCTTTCTTATAGTTTTAAAAATAAAAATACTCCCAAAGTGAAAGCTACTCAAAAACAAGATAAAAAATTAGAAAATAAATCCATTACAGAAAAGAAATCTGACTCAAACTCAGTTTTAAAATCATCAAATTCAATTTCCAGAAAAGACTTTTTGTCTATTGCAGGATTATTCGCAGTTTCTAAAGTAATTCATGCACAAGATAAAAAAATTGACGGTGGGCTTGCTTTTATTGAGCAGAAAAAAGTACTAAAACGCATTACTCCAATAAAACCTCATGGTTCCAAAAGTTTTGCTAATTTCACATTACATTGTACAGCTTGCCATCTTTGTGTTTCAGTTTGTCCAAATGATATTTTGATACCATCATCCGATTTACAGCACTTTGGACAACCAGAATTATCATATGAACGTGGTTATTGTAGACCAGAATGTACTCTATGTTCTGAAGTATGCCCGACTGGAGCGATTTTGCCGATAAGCAAAGAAGAAAAAGCTTCGACTCAAATTGGACACGCTATTTTTATTAAAGAAAATTGTGTGGTTTTGACTGACAATGTTTCTTGTGGAAATTGTTCGCGACATTGCCCCACTGGAGCGATTCAAATGATTCCACTCGACAAAGATAAACAAGATTCAGCCTTAATTCCAATTGTTAATACTGAGCTTTGCATCGGTTGTGGTGCTTGCGAACATCTTTGTCCATCTAGACCTTATAGTTCTATTTATGTCGAAGGGCACGATGTACATCGTACAATATAATGAATAATTTTTTTAATGCTTCAACATTTTAATATTGAATATGAATAAAAGAATTATGTATATAACAATATTTGGTATTTTGGTTTTAATCATAACTTCAATTTTTTTTCTTTATCAACCATTATTTGGGCTTTCACCAAGCGGAGAGAGATTAGAGAGAATGCAAAAATCACCTAATTATCGCGACGGAAAATTTCACAATATCTCGCCAAGCGAAGTGATGGCTTCTGATAAATCTCGAATTGAAATTATGTGGGATTTCCTATTCGGAAAAGTGGAAGGCAAGAGACCTGATAGGGCTTTACCAACTATAAAAACAAATATAAAACAATTACCAATTGAAGAAGACGTAATGATTTGGCTAGGGCATTCTGCTCTTTATTTGCAAATGAATGGAAAGAGATTATTAATTGACCCTACCTTAATCAATTCTGCTCCGGTATCGTTTATAAACAAAGCCTTTAAAGGTACAAAAATATATTCCCCTGATGATTTTCCCGATATAGATATTCTATTAATATCACACGATCATTACGACCACTTAGATAAAAAAACAGTCAAAAAACTAAAAGACAAAATAGGAAAAGTAATATGTCCTCTTGGTGTGGGAGAACATTTTGAAGATTGGGGATTCAAAGAAGATAGTATTGAAGAACTCTATTGGAATGAAAACATTGTAATCGACAGCACTATGATTATTCATTGTTTGCCTGCTCGCCATTTTTCTGGAAGAACTTTATCGCAAAATAATACTTTATGGGCTTCTTTTATGTTAGAAACGCCTACTCGAAATATCTACTATAGTGGTGATAGTGGATACGATACGCATTTTTCAGACATTGGCAAACAGTTCCCAAAAATCGATGTGGCAATCTTGGAAAATGGGCAATTCAATATAGATTGGAAATCAATTCATATGATGCCTGATGGTTTGGTGCAAGCTATTAAGGATTTAAATCCAGATAGAGTTTTAACTGTTCATAATTCTAAATATGCACTAAGCAGGCATGCTTGGTATTTACCTCTGGATAATATTTCAGAGGCTGCAGAAAGCAATTCATTTAATTTGATGACCCCGATGATTGGCGAAACGATTTATCTAAATGATAGCTCTCAAGTTTTTAAAAAATGGTGGATAGATCATAAAAACAAAAAGTAATATTAATTATTTTTTTATTTCCTCAAATTCAAGTTGTCTAATAATTTTAATTTTCATTTATTTTACTTAAATTTATTATAAGTCGTATAATTTTATCTTATCAATATTCAAACTATTTGCCATAGCATTAAAGATATTATAATATTCGCCTTTTTGTTTTAGCAAATCTTCGTGCGTGCCATCTTCCACTAATTTTCCTTTTTCAAGAACCACAATGTGTTCTGCATCAATAATTTGAGATATGCTATGCGAAATAATAATTACAGTTCTATCAATTTTAATAGCGTCTAAACTCTTTTTTACTTGCTCGCTGGCAATAGCATCTAAATTGGCTGTCGGTTCATCAAGGAAAATTATAGGAGGATTTTTAATAAACATTCTTGCGATAGCAATTCGTTGCTGCTGACCTCCTGAAAGTTGAGCAGCTTCAGAATCATAACCCTTTGGCAATTCCATAATTTGGTCATGGATATATGCTTTTTTAGCTGCATCTATCACATCGCTATCGGTGGCATGTATGTTTCCATAAAGAATATTTTCTGTAATTGTTCCTTTGAAAATATGATTTTTTTGCAAAACTAAACCGATATTTACACGGAGAAAATTAGTATCATAATCACGGATATCCACTCCGTCAATATAAATATTTCCCGAAGTAGGTTCATAAAATTTATCTAATAAATTCACAATTGTGCTTTTTCCGGCACCACTTAGTCCAACCAATGCAGTAATTTTATTAGGATAAACCGTAAAATTAACATTTTGTAATGCTTTGTTTCCATTAGGATAAGTAAAACTTACATTGCGAAGTTCAAGCTTTCCGTGCAATTCTTTAGGAATATAATTGCCACTTTTTTCAATTTCGTTATCAGCTTCCAAGATATTGAAAAAACTTTCTGAATAAATAAGCGCATCATTCATATCGTCATAAATACGATGTAGCTGACGTATTGGAGCAGTTACATTATTAAATAGCATTATGTGAAACATAATTGCTCCGATTGTCATCTGACTACTTAAAACAAGGTACGCAGTTAATATAATAATGATAACTACTCCTATTTGCTCTACAAAACTCTTTAAACTCTCAAACATAAAGCTTGTTTTGCGAGTTTGAAGTTGATTCTCTGTCATATCATACTGTATCTGACGTTGTTTTTCGGCTTCAATAGGTTCGCGAACAAATGATTTTATAACGTTAATACTCTCTATTATATTTATTATTTGGTTATTTTTTGTTTCACGATATGTACGCATTCTCCTACGAAATCCACCTAATTTTTTGGCTTGCCTTTGACTTATAAAAAAATAAATCGGTACTATACATAGACCAACTAAACCAACATAAAAATTAGCCGAAAACATTACAATCAACGCTATTACAGCATTAGCAAAAAGTGGTAATACATCAATAAAGAAATTCTGCACCATTCGCGTAAGTCCGCTTATACCCCAATCAATGCGAGTCTGCAGTTTGCCGCTTTCATTTTCAGTAGAAGTAAAGAAAGCCATCTTATAGGTTAGAATACGTTCCACTACTTTCTGCGAAAGGTCGCGTGCGATTAAAATTCGTAGCTTTTCACCAAAAAATTTTTGTCCAAATTGAACTGCTGAATATATAATTTCTTTTCCCAATAATACCGCAGAAATTATCAACAATAAATGCATTCCATCGATTAATGGCTTTTTTGCCACCATTAAATTGCTAATGCTATCTACTGTAAACCGTAGGACAAAGGCATTAATTTGTGCAGCAAAAGATCCTACTAAGGTCAAAATAAGTGTATAAAAAATCTGATTTTTATACGGTTTAGCAAAAGGTAGCAGTTTTTTGAATAATTGAATAATTGTCATATTTATTTTTCGATTTTACATTAACAATTAAGCCATAAGCACAAGAGAATAAGTGCAATAAATAGTTTTTACTGTTTTCATTGTTGATGGTTTTTATTGCTTTCAAGGACAAGTTGTATATGGATTACAACATAAGTACTCTGTTTCAATCCATCCGGTTAGTTTTTTGCCTTTTCTGTTTTTGTATTGCACTTTTGTCCAATCGGTTTTTATATCAACGAAAGTAACTTTTATTTCTTCGCTTACTGTAAAAACCACCTTACTTTTATTATCGGGGCTAGTGTAAAATTTTAGTGTCTGATTGCCGTAATTTCGTGTGCGTGCACCCAATAGCGATCCGTGAATCCAACAGTTGTCGGTTTTTAAATCAATGTTATCGTTATCAGCACCTTCAATTGTCGGATCGATTCTAAACCAACCGTTCCAAGCTTCCCGCAATCCTATTATCCATTCGTTTTGCGTATTCAGCATCTTTATAACCTTACCGCCAGGTTTTTCGCGCACATTACATCCGTTGGGATCTGTATCAGAAAGATAAGCACACCCCTTCGTTTTATTTTCAGGATTGCTGTTTGAATATTCCACCTTAAAACGCTTGGAGGTTGAAGGTTTTTTATAATCCTTGCTATAAGCTGTTGCACATAAGCACAAGAGAATAAGTGCGATAAATAGTTTTGCTGTTTTCATTGTTGAAGGTTTTTATTATTTTCCCTAAATTTCTTAATTAATGCATCTGTATCTTCTTTCATAAAAGTTACCTTTAGTTTGTCATCAATCATATAACAGCCTTTTGGTTCAAAGTCTTTTATTAAATTATTAGTGTCGTAATCGAGACCAACTTCACGTAACCATACTGTAACCTTGCCTGGCTTCAAAGCTTTCCATCGATATGTATAATCTTTGCTTCCTCCTGTATGCTCATTATGTTTTGGGTTGGAATATTCAACATATTCGCCCAAATCTTCCACCAAATCGGCAGGTTCGGCGTAAGTACAAATTTTAGTAGGTGTTGCAATGCCTTTGCTATATGAAAGTCGTAGTTCAAATTGCTTTTTATAGTTATCTATCAATTTTTCCATCAAATTAACCGCTTGATTTTGTAGCTCAGCAGTTTTTCTGTTCTTATATTGATTTATTGAATAATTTCGCAAAATAGTTTTGCCGTCTTTAACAAATTCAACATCAAAATTTTCCATTAAATCAAGTACTTGAAAACTTTGTTCTCTATTCGGTTTACTCATTTGCATCACTATATTTGCCAGCGAATCAAAGTCTTTTTGCTTAATCTCAAAGCTAATTCTATTATTTTCATCGTAGCGGCCTACTTCAAATTCTATGATATGAGTTTCTTCAGTTTTTTTTACATTAATGGTAATGCAGTCGTTCATGCTCATACCCGTTCTGTTGTATTTTACAGACTTAAGTTCAATTTTCTGCGAGCTTGAACATCCCAAAAAAGAAAGTAGAGTAAATGTAGCAATCATTAGTTTTAACATCATTAATTCTCTATTGCTTTACCCATTTTTCATTTTTCCATTTAATAGTAACACTTTTTAGAGCTTCATAAGGAAAGGCATCATGCTCTTCAAACAACGAATATTCATTTAACCACACTTTTAATGAAGTTCCTTTTTGAGGCAAACCAAAGAAGAGTTTATAATTTCCTTTGGCAAAGGCTTTTTTTGCTTTTGCTAACACATCGGGATTAAGTTGCGAAACATCGATAAAATCCTCCAATTTGTAAGTTTGTTCTCCACCTAATTTGTAGTTTTTATCCTCTTGAAGCTTTCCTTTTTTATAAAAGAATGTGCGAATGACCGAACCGTCTTCGGTGTGAATATTTACTGCAACCAATTTTCGTCTGTCTTTTAGGTTCCAGTAGCACATTTCCCACGTAAATTGACCACCTCCCAGCTCTAAATATCCGTTTTTGTAGTCGCAGACGCTTATATGTGATTCTTTGCCCTCTATGTCGTCCAATGGTATATATTCTGGAAATACATCGTCGGGAAGCATCCGAAAAATGGTTTTAATGTTTACCTTTTGTTGGGCTAAAGTTATTGTTACAGCACTAATAGTTACTGCCGCGAATAACATTAAAAGAAATATGGGTTTTTGTTTTGTTTTCATAATAATCAAAATTAATTAATGGTCAATATTTCATTATAGTAGTTTTTTTGGACTGCCACTAACGTCTCCCTTTACGAAACAAATATTCACCATTTGTAAATGCAAAGTTCATATTATGCATAAACTAATTATATTTTTACTATAGCAAAAATACAAAATATTTAAAACATAGCAATAATAAATGATTAATTTAAAGGGATAGCATGGAGGCCAAATAACTTTTTCCAAACTAAAACTCCGGTTTGCACACAAATTCACAAATGTAATCACAGTAAAATAAAATACATAAAATTTAATAAATTAATTTCTGCATTGTTTTTAATGAAATTATTTATAATTTTGCAAAATGTTTCAACTATTAAAAAAATCAATATGAAAAAAATTTCAATTTTATTTTTGCTTGCCATTATGGCATTTACAGCTTGTAATGACTCAACAAAACAAGCACCAAATCAAACAGAGATTACTACCGATAGCGTAAAATCGGAAATTGTAATAGACTCACTTTTGAAATTCAACGAAAGTACGCTTCCATACGAAAACGGAATATTGGTTGCAAATTTTGGAAGCTCTGAATTTAACCCACTCAACACCGAAGGTAAAGGATACATTCTTTATTACAAAGATGGTTCACTTTCGCCTTTTATTGAAGCACAAGGGGAACTAAGTGCACCAAAAGGTATGTTTCAACGAGATGGTTATCTTTATGTAGCTGATGTCAACAAAGTTGTGGTATTCAATCTAAAGAATAAGGCAGAAAAGCCAATTGTAATCAAGTTCCCAAAAGACGAACTATTTGTGAATGATATTGCCGTTGATGGAAATAATATGTATGTTTCGGTTACCAATACAGGCAATATTTATCAGTTCGATTTGTCGGACGTAGCTAAATTGCCTAAAGCAACTCCAAGTCTTTACCTCAATGTAACCGGAGCAAATGGACTTCTTATCAACGAGGGGAAAATGTATATCGCCTCCTATCCTGCAGATGGCAAAACTACTGACAAAAATTTAGTTTATGTAGTGGAAGATATGGCAAAACCTGTAGCAACGCCATTTATTACAAAAGCTGGTCAATATGACGGACTTGCTCTTTCTGCTGATAAAAAAACTATGTACACTACTAATTGGGGACCAATTGAACTTGATGCTATCAATATGGATACAAAAGAAATATCAAAGGTCGAGCTTCAGACTCCGCTTGCCGGAGTTGCTGATATTTCAGTGGTTGATGATTTGATTTATATTCCCGATCTAGCTGGAAGTAAACTTATTATCAAAAGTTTGAAATAATAATATTAGCTATATTAAAAGGGAGAAAACTTTTTGGTTTTCTCCCTTTTTTTGTTTTTTTACTTAAAATACAATCGTGCAGTAGCAAGGGATTTAAGATGCTTTAATCATGATAAGCAGCATTTTAAACTTCTCAATAGCTTCAACTGCATGTGGTACATTGGCTGGCATAATTATCAATTGTCCTTCGCTTACAGTATGTTCCTTTTTGTCTATAATAATAGTTCCTACACCTTTAATTACTTGAACAATTGCATCGAAAGGGGCTGAATGTTCACTCAGATTTTGACCTTTATCAAAAGCAAACAAAGTTAAATTACCTTTTTCATTACGGGTAATAATCTTGCTTACTGTTGCACCTTCGGCATAATCTACCATGCTTTTTAGAGTATAAACCTCTGCTATATTAAATATTTTCTCAATCATAATTTTATTTGTGAAATTGTTGGATAAAATATACTAAATTATTTTTTGCTTGGCTCTACTAACCAATACTTAAATTCAAAGCTTAGGGATTATCTTGTTGTTAATAGTTTGCGTGTTGCCACCTGTGCTTCCTTGTCTGCCTTGGTTTGAGCGTTGGCTTGTCCTTTCATTTCAAATTAATTCTTCATATTGTCATAATGTAGTTTGTCATTGTCTGATATTAGTTTCATTAAATATTTTGCAGATTGGTGAATTTCCTGTGGATTCATTGAGCCATTTATTGAATGAGAGAGAATATTACAAACCTTAATCAATACACCAAGTTTTGCTTTTTCGCTGTTGCTTGTAATATTAAAAACACTCGCAATTTGATTTTGAATGTTACTTGTAAATTTTACATTTTTCCCAACTTTAAAACTGTACCATTCTTCAAAAATTCGCCTCATTACATTTGGATAGTGATATATCTGACACTCATTTTTTATATCCTCTTCACTTTTCTCTGAAAAATCATAAATCTCTTTGAATAAATAGTTGTATGGCTTTTCTTTACTACTTAATTTCACCAAATTGCTTATACCATTGGTTTTCCTTAATTCAAAAGTTGCAACATCTTGTTTGTTTTCTAAATTGTATGAAAGATTGCAATAGCCCTCCCAAGAATGGGTCAATACAAAGATTTGTTGATTTGAGAGTTCCAAAAGATTTTTCATAAGTTCCAAAATGTAAAACTTATTTAAATCATCCAAACTTGAAATAGGGTCGTCAACTATAATAAGTTCAATTTCAGGTTTGACGTTCTGTTGTTTGTTGTCTGCGAAAAGTTCGAAATAGAAAAACAACAAGGCTAAAAGGTTTTTTTCGCCTTCGCTAATATCTTTAATAGTAAGAGTAGCGTCTTTGTTGGTGCTTTTGATAATGTAATTTTTGTTGTCAGTATCAAGTTCAACCTTTAATGAAATATTTATGTCATTCAGAATTTGAGAAACAAAATCAGCAAAATCTTTTGTTAGACTTTTCTTTTGCTTTAATTCTTTAATTTCTTGTTGCTTTGTATTGTTGTTCTCTTTCTTTTTTTCAAGGTCCTTTTCCTTGTCTTTTACCTCTTGTAGCTTATCATTTATAGTAGCTGATTGTAGTATTTCCAAACCAATTGCACCTTTTACTAAAGTAGTCAGGTTGTTTAGTTTCTTTCTTAACTCATCTAATTGGTCGTTTTTGGATTTAGAGATATTTGAAATTGACTCTTCAAGCTCTTTCAAAGTTCCTGCTAAAAGTTCAAAGTCGAAATTTTCTTGAATTTCAATGTTGTCAATTTTCGATTGACAAGAAGTTATAAGGGTTTCAATAGTGTTTTTCTTTGCAGAAATTGCAGTAAAATATTGCTCTATATCATTGCCAATGTTAGTGGTGTAATTTTTAGATTCTTTCTCAATAGCTTTGATAGTCTCTAAAAGAATTTGAAACTGTTCTCTGAATTGCTTTAGCTTTTCAGTTGCCTTATGTCTTTTGTTCTCTTTGTATTGAGCTATTTTTGATTTAACATCTGAAAAATCTAACTTACCAGCACAAAATTTGCAGTAATCACCCTCTTTGTGAAGGTGCAAACCTGATTCAATCCATTGAACAACTTCAAATTCCGGGATTGAAATATCTTCACCAAACTTTTCTTTAATTATTACTTTTACTTCTTCGATTAAAGTAGATTGAATTTTAGATAGGTTTAATTGACTCAAATTTTCGTTCTGTGCAATTTGTTTCTCAATTGCATTGTCGCCATTAATATTTATCAGTTTTTCCTCATCTGCTTCTATTTTTTTAGCATCCTGAACATCCTTTTTGTAACGTTCAATTACTCCTTCAACAGATCCTTCTTTTAACTTTTTTTGAATATTTGCTTCGCCTTTTCGTCTATCGTG
>CALLXS010000104.1 GCA_937875295.1 uncultured bacterium
CCTCTCTTTTCCGCTTTCGCTTTTTTCGCTGGCGCCGAAGGCCGTGCCAATTTCATTGGCGCGCCGCCGAAACATGAATTTATCGTAGCAAAAAAACAAAAATTTGACAATCAAAAAAGGATTTAATACAATATCAATAAGTATTGATATAATAACCATTGATTAAAATTATGAAACCGAAATGCTGCAACAATAAAAAATCTCTCGCCGAAATTTCGCAAGTCGCCGAATTTTTGAAAATAATAAGCGAAGAAAATCGTCTAAAAATACTTTGCTTGCTCAAAGAAAACGAGATGTGCGTTTGCGATATTTGGCAATATCTTGGCTTGGCTCAAAATCTTACATCTCATCATTTGAAAGTCTTAAAAGATTTTGAGCTGGTTTCGTCGAGGCAAGAGGGGCTAAAAGTAATTTATTCAATCAATAAAAATGCCGTAAAAAATTACTCAAAATTATTAAATAAATTTTTAAATTCCTATGGAGAATAAAACTATGCAAATTCAAGTTTTGGGATCGGGTTGTCCGACCTGCAAAAAATTATTTGAACTCACAAAACAAGCTGTTGAGGAATTGGGCTTAAAAACAGAAGTGGAATATATCACCGATATTCAAAAAATTGTTGAAATGGGCGTAATGTCCAGCCCTGTTTTGGCAATCAATGGCAAACCAGCTATAAGCGGATTTTTGCCTGATGTTGAAAAAATAAAAGAAACAATTAAAAAATTTATTTAATTTTCATTATGGATATTTTTTACCCAATACAACTATTTTCTGACTGGATTACTTTTGACATTTTTAATATTGAAGCAACTACACATTTAGGAGTATCTGTTAATTTTTTTATTTATGATTCTTTAAAAATTATTTTTTTGCTTCTGATTATTAACTATTTCATGGCAATCGTCCGGCATTACTTACCGATAGAGAAGCTCCGTAATTTTTTGGCTTCCAGAAAATGGTTTGGTTTGGATTATTTTTTTGCCTCGGCTTTTGGTACAATTACACCCTTTTGTTCATGTTCATCAATCCCTCTGTTTATCGGTTTTATTGAGGCCGGCATTCCCTTGGGCGTAACATTGTCATTTTTAATTACTTCGCCATTAGTCAATCAGGTAGCAGTCGTTTTATTTGCTGGATTGTTCGGCTGGAAAATAACTATTCTTTATGTGATTTCTGCAATGTTCTTGGGGATCTTCGGCGGTTTCATTTTGGGAAAATTAAAACTTGAAAAATATGTTGCTGATTATGTTTGGCAAATTAAGAGCAAAAAGGATGAAAATGCGAGTATTAAAATTCCTTTTAGGGACTTAATAAAAACATTTTGGCAGGAAGGTTGGGCGTTAACTAAAAAAATCATCCCTTATGTTCTTTTAGGTATTGCAATTGGAGCGGCGATTCACGGTTATGTTCCGGCTGGTTTTTTTGAAAATTATATTAAAGCTGACAATATTTTTGCCGTGCCAATATCCGCAATCGTAGCCGTTCCGATGTATGCCAACGCTGTTGGAGTTATCCCAATTATGCAATCGCTTGTGGAAAAAGGTATTCCTTTAGGCACGGCAATGGCTTTTATGATGGCCGTTGTCGGGCTTTCTTTACCGGAAGCGTTAATTCTAAAAAGAGTGATGAAAATAAAACTGCTCGTTTATTTTTTTGGGATAACAACAATCAATATAATAATTATCGGGTATTTATTTAATGCCTTTGTAAAATAAAACTATGCAAAAGAAAATTATCATTTCAATTATCGCGATTGCTATTATCGGAACAATATTCTTTATAGTGAGAAACGGCAACAAACCCACAGAAGCTCAAAGCGTCAATAATCAAACGGAAAAAAGCCAAGAAAATTTGCCAATGTCAACGGCAAAGATTTCGGCTGAAAAAATTGAAGTTGTCCACTTTCACGCCACCCAGCAATGCTGGTCGTGCATTACAGTTGGCGAATATGCGTTAAAAACAATCAAAGAAAAATTTTCCGAAGAATACAAAAACGGAACTATTGTTTTTAGAGATATCAACGGCGAATCGCCGGAAAATAAAGATATGGTTACGAAATATCAAGCCAGAGGATCATCGCTTTTTATCAACGCAATTACAGCGGAAAAAGACAATATTGAAGAAGATGTTACGGTTTGGCGTTTGGTTTCTAACGAAAACCAGTTTATCAGTTATTTTCAAAACAAGCTCAATAAACTTTTAGGAAAATAATTATGGATTTCATAAATTCTTTAATCGACAATTACAATATCCCGATTTTAACCGCTTTTCTTTTGGGCGTGCTGACTTCAATAAGCCCTTGCCCTCTCGCCACCAACATCACCGCTATTGCTTACATTTCCAAAGAAATTAAAACCGCAAAGCATACTTTGCTAAACGGAATTTTTTATACGCTCGGACGAGGAGCAAGTTATACGATTTTAGCTACTTTGATTTATTTCGGCTTGTCCTCTTTTCAAATTTCAAGCATTTTTCAGGGCTGGGGCGACAAAATTTTAGGTCCGGTTTTAATAATTATCGGTCTGATAATGTTTGGGGTAATTAAAATAAACTTAGCCAAGGGCGGAGAAAAAGCCGAAAAAATAAAACTTTGGCTGTCGCAAAAAGGATTTATCGGCTCTTTCCTTTTAGGCATGCTTTTTGCTTTGGCATTTTGCCCTTACAGCGGGGTTTTGTTTTTCGGCGCGCTTATTCCCTTGGTTTTAAAATCCGCCGAAAGTCTGCTCCTTCCTCCTATTTTTGCTTTTGGCACCGGACTGCCTGTGATTTTGTTTTCTTTTGTTATCGCTTTCGCGGTTCAAAAACTCGGACAAGTTTTTCAAGTTATGCAAAAAATTGAAAAAGTAATGCGCTATTCCGTGGCAACAATTTTTGTTTTAGCAGGTCTTTATTATTTACAATTTTTAATTAAATACTTAACTATCTTATGAAAAATAAAACGATTATCCCCACAATTTTATTTATCGCCGTTCTGATTTTTTCATTTTTTGCGCTTTCGCAAGAAAAAAATAAAAATCAAAGCCAAACGAACGAAACAACGGCAACAGAAAACCAATTGGCAAACCAAATTATTCTTTTCTATGGCGATGGCTGTCCGCATTGCGCGATTGTTGAAGAATACATCAATAAAAATAATGTCCAAAACAAAATTTCGTTTACTCAGAAAGAAGTTTATTACAACCAAAGCAACGCCAAAGAGCTTGAAGCCAAAGCGAAAATTTGCGGATTGCCGACCGATTCAATCGGCGTACCTTTTCTTTGGAACGGCGAAAAATGTTTGATTGGCGATCAAGATATTATCAATTTTTTTAAACAAAAAACTAATGGTCAATAATATGAAAAAATTACCAATCTATCTTTTATCAATTTTTGCCGTCAGTTTTCTTTTTGCTAAAAAAGCTTTGGCGGTTTGCCCGATTTGTACAATCGCCGTCGGAGCCGGCGTCGGGCTTTCCCGCTGGCTTGGAATTGACGACTCGATAACCGGACTGTGGATTGGCGGGCTTATCGTTTCCATGATTACTTGGACGGAAAGCTGGCTGGAAAAGAAAAGTATCCGTTTCAAAGGCAGAATTTTTGCAAACATTTTTGCCTATTATGCTTTGATAATTATTCCGCTTTATTATTCCGGCATTATCGGCAATCCGCTAAATACTTTGTGTGCCTGCGGCTTGGATAAACTTCTTTTTGGAATTATCGCGGGCAGTCTGGCTTTTTGGTTTGGCGCAAGCTGGTATTTTCATTTGAAAGAAAAAAATGACGGCCACGCTTACTTTCCGTTCCAGAAAGTTGTTATGCCTGTTTCGCCGCTTATAATTTTGAGCATAATTTATTATTTTTTAACCAAATAACAATATGAACAACGCAAATAATAATCAAACCCCGATTAAAAATATTAACGAGTTTATCCAAAAAGTGGATGAGATGAAAAAGCAGGACAAAATGGATTTATCATCCGACCAAGATTTAAGTATTGCCATAATGAATCTTGTAAGCATTGAGGAGCATTTCTTTTTCACCGGAGCAAAACTCGATAAAACCGAATACTATGACATGATAAAAGATGTCAGAGAGATGAGAAAGGAATTGCTCAAAAAAATTATCAAAGAATACGAGGGTGAAGTTTGGTGCATTTCCAAACATTTGCTCGCCGCCTCAATGCGACTCATGGAAGTCGGCACAAAGCAATTAGGAATGGACAGAAAAAACGAGGCATATGATCTTTTTGACAAAGCATATAATCTTTATTCTTTGTTTTGGGGTTTGAATATGAAATTACTGAATGTCGGCGACATTAAAAAAATTGACGATAAAGCGATAAACAAAAACGATGCCAGGAAAAAAGGATTTATGGGAAAGCTTGGCGAATTAGTTAAAAAAGCAATTGATTGCTGTATTGAGTAATTTTTTATCATGTATTTATTAAAAATTTTAGGGAGTTCCTTGTCATTGCCCGCGCACGGGTGGGTTGGGGCAAGGGCAACATCCTTTTTGGCGGCGCATTTCGCTTTGCGAAATACGGCCTTCGGCGCCAGCGAAAAAAGCGAAAGCGGAAAAGAGAGGGCGGGGCGGAATTCCCCCCAGACCCCCCTTCCGCCCCGCCCGAAAAATAAAATTGGCGTAGCGAAGCGTTTCCGCCGTCTTGGTATCAAGACATCAAAGCAAAACAATTTTCAATTCCTTTTAAGAAAAATTTGGCGGGCGGGCGTTAAAAAATTGAAAGAAAATTGTTTTGCTTTGCTCGCCGAAGTTCGGCGGGCGGAAACGCGGAGCGGAGCTATTCCAGCATTTTCCGTTCAAAAAAGGTTCGAGCTTCGTTCAGTAATTGCGACATTTTATTTCATATCAAATTATATTTGATTAATCAATATGTGCAGTTAAATTTTTAATAATTTTTCTATTGAAATGAATATTTCTCTCTAAAGTATCTAATTTATTAAAAAGCAAATTCTTTCTTTGGTTGATCCATTTCCTATCTTCTAATTTATTTTCAAAAATAAATGGTTCCTGCATTTTCATTTGTTCTATTTTTCTTTTCTCTGCTATGATGTTTGTTTGCATCTCTGCCAAAGCGACATATATTTTATCACTTTCGATGCATTCGTCTAAATATTCCTTGCATAGAGTTTTTTGATAAATATATAATTTGTCGCAATCTCTTTCTTTATATGCTGCTTGCACGCAGTTCCAGTATTTTGATTTATTATCATCGCCTACAATATCAGGATGAAGAGTTTTTACAATTGAACGATATATTTTATTTACATCTTTCTTTTCTTTGAATTTATTGTCTTTTCTGTTGTGTATGATTGGTTGATAAAATGAATTTTTGTAACTATGATTATAACTAATCTCTTTATCGATAATATTATTTATTTTCTCTAAAGTTGATTTTGAGATTCTCTCCCCGCTTTTCATTTCGGAGCAAAGTAATTCAACTTTCCTCTGTAACTCAGCAGCATTTTTTGATTTCAGTTCAATTTCATCCTCTATATCACCAAAAATATTCTCATATTTAAAGTCAATTTCCTTCTTCTTTACAAATTGTAAATCATACCAGTCATCTAAAACGCTTAACAATTCATCGCGTAAGGAGTAAAATTCTTCTATATTTATATTATTTTTTATTGTCATCATTCGAAATGATTTAATTTTGCTTGATTATATTATTTTGGCTAAAAATATTCAATTAAATTTAAATTTGATTTAATAATAATTTTTACTTCAATTGTTGTGCCGATTTCAACAAATTCAAAAATATATATTTTTTTTGAATTTTAGTAATAATATTTTAATTAAGGATAATAAATAGTATTTTTGAATTCTTTTTTTTGTAAGTATTAATTTGATTTTATTTATTAAAAGTTGAAATTATTTATATAATCATCTTTAATATTGTGATTTAATGTAGCAATGATAGAAAAAATTAGACAGAAATTGACTCGAAGCCAAATGCTGATGTTTGTATCAGTTATTATTGGTTTTGTTACTGGAGTAGCATCTGTGATTTTGAAATACTTAGTTCATTATATTCAAATGTTTCTACAAAGAGATTGGGGTTTTACAGGGCAAGGATATATCATCACAATCTTTCCAATGATTGGTATTTTGCTCACTGTAATATTCGTAAAAGTCGTATTGAAAGGAAAATTAGGTAGAGGCATAGCTAATGTATTATATGAAATTACGAATAAAGCTAGTATAGTGCATAAAGACAAAATGTACTCTCACGCAGCAACAAGTGCCTTGACTGTTGGCTTCGGTGGTTCTGCTGGTCTTGAAGCTCCAATTGTCGTTACCGGAAGTGCAATCGGCTCAAATATTGCGAAATATTTTGGTTTAGGGTATAAAGACAGAACTATACTTTTAGCAGCTGGAGCTGCTGCTGGTATAAGTGCAGTTTTCAATGCACCGATTACAGGTGTAATTTTCGCTCTCGAAGTAATATTAATAAGTACAGCTGTTGTGGAATTTATTCCTATTATTTTAGCTTCAGTAGTAGGGGCATTAATTTCAAAAATTGTATTCAATGAAGATTTGCTTTTTATATTTACAATGCAAGAGAGTTTCAACTATTATAATATGCCTTATTATCTAATTTTGGGTATATTATGTGGTTTTATATCTCTATATTATGCTAGAATGTCACATTACATTGAAGGCATATTTGCAAAATTTGGCAATCATATTTATATGAAAGCAATTGTCGGAGGTTTATTATTATCATTCTTATATTTGCTCTTTCCCACAATATTTGGTGAAGGTTATAACAGTGTCAAACTATTAGCGACTGGGCAATTCGACAGAGTTTTTAACAATAGTATTGTCTCTTATTATTTATCAAATGAATGGTTCTATATCTTTTTCATTGGAGCTATTGCATTAATTAAAGTAATTGCGACTTCTATCACTATCCGTTCAGGTGGTAATGGAGGTAATTTTGCTCCTTCACTATTTATTGGAGCTTATACAGGATTTTTCTTCGCATCTCTTATTAATAAATTAAATATATCAAGCTTACCAGTTAGTAATTTTATCTTAGTTGCTATGGCTGGAATTTTAAGTGGTGTCTTTTATGCTCCTTTTACAGGTATATTTTTAATTGCTGAAATCACAGGTGGTTATGAATTGATACTCCCATTAATGCTTGTATCTGCAATTTCTTATATATTTACAAAGCATTTTGAACCATATTCAATGGAAACCAAAAAATTAGCTGAAAAGGGAAAAATATTTACTGATGATAAAGATTTAAATGTATTAAAATTACTAAGAACATCTAAAATAATTGAAAATGACTTTGTTCCTATTAAGGAAGATGGTTATTTATCTGACCTAATTGAAGCTATTAAACTTTCCCGTAGAAATTCTTACCCTGTACTAAATGAATCTAAGCAATTAGTCGGATTAGTAGATCTTGACGAAGTACGCGCACTTATTTTCAAACCTGAATTATATGACAAAATTACTATAAAAGAAATTATGATGATCCCAGATACGATTGTAAGCGTAAATGAACCTATGACAAGCGTAATTAAAAAATTTGACCAATCAAAACACTGGATATTACCTATTGTAGATGAATTTAATGTGTATCTCGGTTTCGTCTCAAGATCGCATATTTTTAATAAATATAGAAAATTAATTAAGGAAATTTAATGGATTTGATTAATGACCCAAGCAACTTATTAACAGTATTTTTATTGTATTTCACATCTTTCTTTACAATTATTAACCCAATTGGATCAATTCCCGTTTTTATGACCCTTACATATAATTTAACGGAAGAAGAAAAAAGCAGAACATCTAAAAAAGCTAATCTTACTGCCTTTCTCACGTTAATATTATTTGCTTTTACAGGGCATTTCCTTTTTAAATTCTTTGGAATTTCAGTTGATAGTCTTAGAATTGTCGGAGGTGTAATATTCTTCATAATGGGTTATGATATGCTCCAAGCTAAAATAGGCAGAGTAAAGCTAAAAGACGACGAAATCACAAATTATGTAAATAACATTGCTATCACACCTTTAGCTATTCCTCTTATCTGTGGACCAGGTGCTATCACTAATGCAATTGTACTCATGGAGGATACTAAGAATATTGAAAGTAAGTTAATTCTTATTATTGCTATCCTATTAGTGCTGATACTGAATTTTATATTACAAAAAAATTCTACTCTCATCACAAAAATTATCGGCGATACAGGCATCAATGTGCTTATGAGATTAATGGGATTAATTATGATGGTGATTGCTGTAGACTTCTTCTTTGCTGGATTAACTCCAATTTTAAAAGGTATTTTTAATCTTTAAATTTTTATTGCTGTTTTTTTAAAAAAAAAGCTGTTTTTTAATTTTTAAAAACAGCTTTTTTAGTAATCTTTTCAATTTTTTATAAAATTTTATTAAATAAAATATTGAATTTTCAATATTATTCGTTAATTTTATATATATTTTTTAAGCCAATAATAATTAATTAATTTATAAACAAATAAGCGGAGATTAATAAATGGATTCAAACAAACCATTTGTTCCGTATGTACCTGCCAATACTAATATGGCTGAATTTACTTTAAAAGCTGTATTAATAGGGTTAGTGCTGGCGGTTGTATTAGGTGCAGCTAATGCTTACTTAGGCTTGAAAGCTGGTATGACTATAGCGGCTACTTATCCTGCTGCTGTAATTGGAATGGCAATCTTAAAATTAATGAAAGGTTCCATTCTTGAGGAAAATATCGCAAGAACTGTTGGTTCGATTGGCGAATCAGTAGCAGCTGGAGCAATTTTCACTATTCCAGCATTTTATATTGTTGGATTTTGGGACCCATTCTTGACTACAAGTAATTATATCATTGCCACATTAATTTTAATAATTGGTGGTATTTTAGGAATTATGTTTGTAGCATTGCTCCGAAGAGTAATGGTAGAAGATGCTGAATTACCATATCCGGAATCAGTAGCTGCCTCTGAAATCCATAAAACTGGACGCAATAGTGGTGGCGGCTCAAAATTCTTATTTGGTTCAATGATTTTTGGAGCATTAGTTAAAGCTCTTGGTCAATTCAAAGTATTCCCTGAAGTAGTTGAAAAATTTATTCCTTTCGGTAAACAAACCATATCCGGTACTAATTTCGTAGGGCAAGGTGGATTATTGCTTAGCTCACCTGGTATTAGCCCTGCTTATATGGGTGTTGGATATATTATAGGTCCAAAACTCGCTGCCCTTAACTTTAGTGGTGGTATGATTGCTTGGGGTTTACTCACTCCAATTATTTTATATTTCCTTGCTCCTTTTATTGATTTTAATATAATTGCACAAGCAATTTTAGCCGAAAATTCAGCAATGATAGCAAGTGGTAAAATTCCTGCAAGTTCTGCAATTACTGCTGAACAAGCAAATTTAAAAGCATGGGTAGATACTGCTTATGAAGTATGGAAGTTTATCGTTCGTCCTATAGCAATTGGTGGAATGCTCGTAGGTGCAAGCTATACTTTATACAATATGAGAAAAAGTCTTACTACTGGTATTGTAAGAGCAATTAATGACGTTAAATTAGCCGCAAAAGGCGAATCAGTTGAAATTGCAAGAACTGATAAAGACTTAAGCTTCTTTATAGTAATAGGCGGTATAATTTTAGTAGCAATAGCAACATTTTGCATAACTTATTTTATTTTTAATGCTACTTTTGCTGTATCATTTGTCGCAGCAACTGTATTAATTATATTAGCATTTTTCTTTGCTGCTGTATCTGGATATTTAGTGGGTATTATGGGTTCAAGTAATAACCCAATTAGTGGTTTGACTCTTACTGCCCTTGTTGTTACTGCGTTAATTATGGTAATAATGGGTGTGTCTGGTCAAGAAGGTATCGCTACTGTGCTTGGAGTAGGTGCTATAGTGTGTGTGGCTGCTGCAGTAGCTGGCGAAATGCTTCAAGATCTAAAAGTTGGACATATCTTAGGTGGAACTCCTTGGAAAATGGAATTAGGTGATATCTTTGGAGTTGTAATTGCTGGCTCTGTAATGTTTTTAGTATTATCATTCTTAAATGAAGGTGATATTGCTATGGGACTTAGAGAAGGCTACAATGGCGGTTTCGGCAGTCCTAAATTATCTGCTCCTCAAGCAAGTCTTATGGCGATACTTTCAAAAGGAATTGTAGGAGGGCAAATGGCTTGGCCTCTGATTCTTGTCGGTATGCTTATGGGAGTTGGTTTAATTTTAATGCAAGTAAAAAGCCCAATGTTAGTTTCTGTAGGTATGTATTTACCACTTGAGACAACTTTCGCAATTTTCTTAGGTGGTTGCGTTAAAGGTATCGTGGAATATTTCCAGAAGAAGAGACAATATAATTCAAATCAAATTTCGCGTATCGAAAATATTGGAGTATTAATAGCATCTGGACTTATTGCCGGAGAAGCATTAATGGGATTAGTTTTTGCTGGATTCGCTGTGTTTGATAAATTCCCACCTGCTATTTTCTCTAATCCATCTTTCATTGTGAGCTTAATTGTTTTAGCAATTATCGCTTGGATATTAATTAGCTTACCTTTAAAGAAAGCTGGGAATCCTGAAGATCCTGCTGGTCCTTCTATGAATATGTAAAACATAAATTTTTAAACATAAAAATAATTATTGTTTAATAAATAGAATAAAATGTCCTTCTTAGTATATAAGAAGGACATTTTTTTACATAAAAAAAAAGAGCTATCTTTTATAAAAATAGCTCTGTGTAAGTAATTTTCAGCAATGTCGGGGCGAGAGGATTCGAACCTCCGACCCTCTGGTCCCAAACCAGATGCGCTACCGGGCTGCGCTACGCCCCGCTGTTATAATTACAGAATACTAAATTAACACTTTTTTAATTATTATCCAACAAATATTTTATTTTTTTATTAATTTTTTTTTTAAATAAAAAAAAGAGAGGTCAATATTAACCTCTCTTCCAATAAAATATTATTGATAATTATTTATTTCTTTGTTGGGCAGCAACTTTTTTTAGTCTTATCAGTACAAGTTTTTTTGCTGCAATCAGATTTATCAGTTTTTGATTTTGTAGTTTTCTTTTCAGCTTTAGGAGCTTTTACATCATTTTTGTTTCCTACTGTAGTAGTTACAGTAGCTTTAGATTCTTTAGCTTCTTTTGCTTGATTTGGAGCAGCTACTAATGTAGCAGTAGTTAATGCAGCAGCCATTACTAATGTTGCTAATTTTTGTAATTTCATTGTATTCCTTTTATTATATTATATTGAAAAAAACGTCTATTTAACTCAATAGATATATTGACGAATCTTATTATATTTTAGTTACACAATATTGAATATTTTTTTAAAAAAAAAGTAAAATATTTTTTGTCACTTTTTATTCGAAAAATAGTATTATATTTAAATATGTGAAAATATTAATAAATAATATAAATAAAATCTTAATTATTTTTGAAAAATTTTAATACATATAGCGATATAGAATTACTGGATATGTTTTCTTCACCTAAACCTATCTGTGATAAAGCATTTCAAGAAATTTACAAACGCTATTCCCCTAGATTAAATTCATATTGTTTATTTAAAATTCATAACCAAATTGAAGCAGAAGAAATTTTCCAGCAAACTTGGATTAAATTTTACAGATCGATTGAAAATGGAAAAAAATTAGAATGCGTTTTACCATTTTTATTAAGTATAGCTCGTAATCTCACAATTGACTTTTTCAGAGCTAATCGAACTAGAAATAATCACATTATAGACTTTACTGAACCAGAAATGCTCGAAGAAATTGCCGAAGTTGCTAAAATTAGCTCGATTGAGGCAAATGAATTGGGCGATTTAATACGTGCAGCAGTAAATTGTTTAGACGATAAATATAAAGAAGCCTTTGTCCTAAAAAGATATGAAGAGCTAAGTTTAATAGAAATTTCAAATTTGCTTAATATTACATTAAGTACAGCAAAACAACGAGTTAGCCGTGCTACAGCAATGGTAAGAGATATTTTATCTCCACATATTAAAGATTATATAAAAATAGATCATTAAAATTATTATTTTATTATTATGAATTATAAAGAATTGTTACCAGATTTTATTGATGGAATGCTCTCTCCAGAGGAAGAAAGAGCTATTCACTATCAATTATCTCAAGACGAAGAACTTTATAGAGAATATAAAAACCTTCAACAGATTTTTAGTTCTATAAATGAAAGTAAAAATTCATATATTCCTTCGTCGGAGCTCACTCAAAAAGTGTTTTCCGCTCTTGAAATAAAATATTTTCCAACAGAAAAAAATAAATTATTTGAATTTATTAATAAAGGTGCATTTAAATATGCAGCTGCAATTGTTACTTTATTATTAATGCTCACTTTGCAATTTAATAATATAGAGCAAATACCTAATTATGGCAACCAAAATTCAGCTTCAAATAATAATAACACTAATTATTCTAGTTTAAATTCAAATGATAATTTAAACATCCAATCCTCTACATCTGACAATAATTTAAATGATAATGTTGCATCTATAAAAAATAAAAGTAAACGAAATATTAAAAAATCAAATAACCAAAATGATAATTACCTTTTGTCAGAATCTTTAATTAAATCTTCAAATGAAATAAATTCTCAAAATATTGATGATAATATTGATTTTAATTCTTATTATCAAGATAAAGAAATTCAAAATCAATTTAATGCAAGCAACGATATAACTTCAAGTGCTACATCAGATATCGATATAAATGAAGAAATCGCTTATTTTGATTCTGAAGATTATACTTATGAAGATGCTAATCAAACGAATTATTTTAACAACAGCGACTATAGTACACCAATTAATATGTCTCAAGGATTTAATTATTTAAATTCAGATTTCGCTTATAATAATTATAAGGTAACATATTTTTCTCTTCCATCAAGTAAATTTTCTATTGAATTTAAAAATACTATTTATTTTAATACAGTAAAATCGAAATTAAACACTGAATTAGTAAATATTGGCTTAGCTTTATATTATAATGTAATTGAAAATTTAAGTATCGGTATCGATGTAAGAAATGAATCATTCCAAAAGCTTTCATATAAATCTTATGCTCCTACTTTAGAAAGATCTAATAGCTATAGCTTTACAAATACCAATAAAAATGACGATTTACCATTCTCAAGCACAGAAGTTTTTGCTACTACATTAGGATTAGCAGTAAAATATAATTGGACAAATTTTAGCAAGAATTTTATCCCTACTACTCAGCTTAATATTGGTACTAATTCTGAAGGACTTGTAGGAAGACTACAGCTAGGTATGCACTTATTTGCAAGTAACGGTATATCCGCAAATGTAGGAGTCGAATATTCTTCATTAGCTTATAAATTTGCAAATACAAGTAATAATACAAATAAACTCGGAATAAATTTAGGATTAGCTTATAATATTAAATAAATACACTTTTTTTATCTCGAAATTATTTTTTCTGATTTTTTTTATAAAAATTAAAATATATTTTTTTATTAAATATTTTAATCGTATATTGTGTTCTTAAATGTGCATTTTTAATTGTTGATAGATTTAAAAATAATTACAATTCCTTTTTTTATTTCCAAGCCTAAAAACCTCAGGTAAATTTCCAACGGTATTGAAACAATTTTTGATTTTATTATTTTTATAGTACTTGCTAAATCTCTAATTAGCAATTACTTGTTTTTTTATTTTTTTTGGAGAATATATGAATATATTTGTAGGTAACATTGCTTACAACACAACAGAAGACCAAATTCGTAATTTATTTGAGCAATTTGGTGAAGTTAGTTCAGTGAAAATGATTAACGACCGCGATACTGGACGTTTTCGTGGGTTTGGATTTGTTGAAATGTCTGATGAAGAAGGGCAAACTGCTATCAGTGCTTTAAATGAGACAGAACAATATGGCAGACAGCTTCAAGTAAATGAAGCTAAAGAAAGAACTGAACGCCCACAGAGAGAAAGAAGAAATTTTAGAAATTAATTATAAATTTTTTCCTTAGTAAAAAAAAACATCCTCGAAATTAAATTGAGGATGTTTTTTTCTATTACATCTATTTATTTACCAATTATTGTTGAATCTGATTTGATAAATTCCCGAGCTGAATTTATTAAATTTAATTCTTCATTATCCCATTTTGTAGTAGCTTCTGGGAATATTAGCATTAATTTAGAAAGAATCGATTCAAGAGATTTTTTATCTTTAAGATTTTGCAAATTATAAATAATTGTTTGCATAAATGCAGTTTTATATTCATCAATTAAGTTTATTTTATCTCTATCTTTTGAGCTTAATTGATTAATTAATGCATCAAATTTAAACTTATTCAATAGATTAGTAATTGTTTTATCATAATTCATAAGAGTGTTACTACCACCAACAACTTTATAAACCATTCCTTCAGAAATAATATTATTATTTAATCCCAAAATACTAGCATAGGTCTGAGTGATTGTTTGATTAAAATAGACAGTACGTTTATTTGCATTAAACTTTATTATTTCGAGCATAATTATTTCTTCTGAAGTAAGATATTTATTATTATTTCGACCATTTACATTAAATTCAGTAGAATTACCATCAATAAGCAATCTTTGAGGTGCATTCACATAGGTTGAATCAAATTTATAAGTTGATTTCATAAATTCATCTGAACAATTAGTATTAATAGGTTGCGTAAGATTTGGTAAAAAATTCAGCCACGTAGCATACCAATAATATTGTAAATAAAAAATTGATATTACTGTTACATCGATTCTAATGTTTTCTTCACATTGCACATACATAAAATTAAACAATTCAACTTCCGAAGCCACAAATAGAATAGCGTTCGGCTCTAAAGAATTTAAAATATTTCGACAATATTCTAAATTTGCATCTGGAAATCCATTTTGCTTCTTTCCTTCTAAAAAGGCATAATCTGCTGAATCTGGAACTCCTTTTAATACATAATTAATTGCTAAATTACCCCAAATCTGAGTTAATTTACTAAATTGACTAAATCTAAAATTCGGATTAATATTATTATTATCTCCAATTTTTTTGAATATATTTGAAATTTCTCTAGTTTGATGTAGAGAAATATTATCAAAATTAACTATCTCGCTCCCTTTGTTTAGTTTAATTTGAGTAGCTATGCCTAAATAATATAATGCATCAATATTTTTCTTATTACTAAGAGTTTCTTCCTTAATTGATACAATCAATGTATCTAGGAGAGACAAACTATTTAATTTCTGATATTCGCTTAAAGAGTTAAATTCAATTAACTTTTGAACAGCTTCTTCATAAGACATAATATCACTATGCTCTTTATTGCAGGCTGAAAGCGTGATAGTAGCAAATGATAAAATTATAATGTAAATTCGAAAAATAAATTTAATTTTCATTTTGAGAGCTTTTTGATTTAATAGTTTCATTATTATTTGTATTTGCATATTTAGATATTAAAATACTTATTTCATATAAAATTAAAAGAGGTGCAGAAAATATTGCTTGAGTAATTGGGTCAGGAGTTGGAGTAAGAACTGCTGCAAAAATTAATATTACAATAATCGAATGTCGTCTGTATTTCCTCAGAAAAGATGAATTAATTATACCAAATTTTGAAAGCACATAAGATATCATCGGCATTTCAAACATTACGCCAGACGCTAATAAGATCATAACAAAAAAACCAAAATATGCATTAATATCAATACTATTTTTAATTATTTCAGTACCGAATTTATTTGCGAACGAAAGCATCGATGGAATCATTATAAAATATGAAAAAGCTACTCCGCAAAAAAAGCATAATGAAGTATAAAGTGTTATTTTTCCTGCCCATTTTTTCTCTTTTTCATACAATCCTGGAGCTATAAATAACCATATTTGATAGAGAATTATCGGGACTGCAAGGATAATTCCACATACTAAAATTGTCTTAAAATATAGAAAAGGTTGCCCAAAAGGAACTAAGTTTTGTAGTGGTAAATTTGCATTAAAAGCAGGCTTTAATAAAATATTTTCCATTATGAAATTTATAAAAATACCAGCTATTGTAGAGCATAATATCACTGCTATTAATGATACAATAATCCTTTTCCTTAATTCTCCCAGATGATCTAAGAAATTCATCTCTGGGAAAAAAGGTTGCTTTTCATCATTATTTTTATCAACCTCAGAACTCATTATCATCTAATATACTTAATAAAAATTGATTCACCATTTTGCAGAATCAATTGAACAAAATAAATCGCTTCGGTTTTATTTAATAAATTAATTTCAACTTGATTTGAATTCGGCTTTGTCTCATATTCACATTCACCAAGTAAATTATACATTTTTGCTTCTAAAATTTCATTTTTGCATTTGATTAGCAATTCATTTTGATTCTTTATTACTTTATAATTTTGCAAAGTAAAATCTTCGATATTTGCTAAATCTACATATATAGATGATGACATTTCTGAACGGCAACCAAGTTCATTTTCGCCAGTTAAGGAATATTTTCCAGTTCTATCAGGATGATATGTTTTTTGATTTGCTCCCGGAATTTCTTTGTCATTAAAGTACCATTGAATACCAGAATTTAGATTAGTATATAATACTGAATTCTCATAATAAATATAAGGTTTCTGAGGTATTTTTAATACTGTAATATATTTTTGGTCAGTACCGGTGCATAATCCGTTTTTATTTGTGTAACTATATGTTATAATATGCTTGCCTACTCCAGCAAAAGCTACATTAAAATATCCATCTACCACATAGTATCCCCCACCATAAGTTCCACCCTCAGGAGTACCTCCGGTAAGTTTTAGCATATCTCCAGAATTACAAATATCATCAAATTGCTGTAATTGAACTTTAGGGAAATCATTTATAATAACCTGTTTTGAGTATTGACGACTGCAATTAGATTGATTATTATAGACAGTAACCTTTAAGGAATCTACACCGGGGTTGTCCCAGACAATTGAAACTTCATTTTGTGATGCACTCCCATATATTTTTCCTTTTTTAGATTCCCAATAATATGAATATTTATCGCTATAGTCTATACTAAAAGTCTCATAAATAGCTTTACAAATATTTTCTCTTCCGAAAATTTGCATATTTGGTAAGAAGATCACTGATACTTTAAACGTATCCGGAGTATAGCAAATATTAGGATTAGTATTTGTTAAAATAATTCTTCCACCACCGGGGATAGTCCATTTAATATTTACATTATTTGTATTCTGTCCTGAAATAATTTGCCCATTGGTTACGCTCCAATTTGGTTGGAATCCTGAGACTGGAAAAGAATATGAATAAGAAGCAGTATTATTAGCACAAATGCTAGAAATACCTGAAATTTTAGGTTTTGATTTTTGACTTACAGCGACATTTAATTGATATGAATCATAAGTACCGGATTGAGTATTTAGATGTTTTAGTTTTATATTAGTACCATAAGTCTCCAACCACATTACATCGAGCGAATCTGAATAATTCTTTACGATATATCCCCCATTTACTTCCCAAATATTATCATTTTTGATAGTAGATCTATATCTTTTTGTTTCACCAATACAACTTGAATTAGGTCCTATAATGTTTGAATAGCAATCAAAAATATTCAAACTGATTCCACATAAAATACAAATTTGTAGATATATTAAATTAATTTTAATTCTATTTATTTTATTCAATTCCATTATTTTCTATTTCCTTATAATACTATGAAAATATTATATGCAATTTATGAAAAAAATAAATTAAAATAAAATATTAATATTATTTATCATAATATTATAGTTATAAAATTACTCTATTACTACGGGATATAGTACAGGATCAAATAAATTTGCTATAAAGAAAGCAAATACAGTAATTGCAATTAACATTAAAGCTATTACTAGGCTCGAATTAATCATTTTATTATTCAACAAATGCAATTTCTTAACTTCTCTAAAGATATAAATCCCAATAGGTATTATCAAAACTAAACCAGAAATCATACCTGGAATATATCTTTTAAAATAGAGAAAACCTCCAATATAACACACTAGCACTATCACAAGTAAATAATGAAGCAGACCGATATTAAATCTATTATAGAATTCACCTTCTTTAATTTTCTCAGACAATCTATATAATAGAATTATTAAAATTGATATAACAACTATACCAATAGAAAAAGTCGTAAAAGTAAATCCTGAGAATTTATAAAGTGGAGTAAAGTGTTTTACAGTTAATATTACTTCCAACATATTTAGAATAAATAAAATTGGAATTAAGATATTATTATTTTTTGTAAATTTTAGAGCTTGCATTTTAAATATTTTCTATTTCATAAATTAATCTATTAACTATATCTTTTTCTGGAATTTTTTCAATCATTTCGCCTTTTTTAAATAATATTCCTACTCCTTTTCCACAAGCAACACCCAAATCAGCTTCTTTTGCTTCACCTGGACCATTTACTACGCATCCCATAATAGCAATTTTTAAATTTTTATCTATATTTTTAGTAGCCTCTTCGACTTTTTTGGCAATATCAAATAAATTTACTTCAAGTCTGCCGCAGGTTGGGCATGAAATCACTTCAATTTTGCTATCTCTAAGACCGATAACTTTTAAAATATCATCTCCAAAAATTACTTCTTTCTCCGGTTCATCAGTTAAAGATACTCTAATAGTATCTCCTATTCCTTCGTTTAAAAGTGTACCGATTCCGATAGCAGATTTTAAAGTTCCCATTCTATAAGTACCGGCTTCAGTAACTCCTAAATGTAAAGGGTAATCGGTTTTTTGAGAGATCAATCTATAAGCATCAATCATCAGGGGTACATTCGTCGATTTAACAGAAATAATTAAATCATCAAATCCGAAATTATTACATATTTCAATATGCTTCATTGCGCTATCATACAAAGCTTTATCGCAAGGATATTGATATTTTTCTAATATCTCTTTTTCAATTGAACCGCTATTCACACCAATTCTAATTGGAATATTATATGATTTTGCAACATCGAGGACTTCTTTAATTCTATCATTTGAACCAATATTTCCAGGATTTATCCTGACCTTATTCACACCTGCTTTAATTGCCTTAATTGCAAAAATATGATTAAAATGAATATCAGCTACAATTGGTATAAATTTAGTGCATTCTGCACATATTTCTTTCATTGCATCAGCAGCTGCTTCATCATTCACTGTTATCCGAATTATATCTGCTCCTGCATTTTTACAACTTTTAATTTGATTAATTGTCGATTCAATGTCAGCAGTCTTAGTTTTTGTCATAGTCTGCACGCTTATTGGTGCATCACCACCAATAGGTACATTTCCAACCATTAATTTCTTTGTTAATTTCCTTTTCATCTTATATTTTTGCTTAGCTCTACTAATATTTTTTTCTCGTGTTCAGTTAAATTTGTATATCCGCTTGAGCTAATTTTATCAAGGATTGCATCTATTTTATTTTGAGTAATATTTTCACCATCTATCACTAATTTATTTACTTTTGAAGTAGTATTTTCTTCTTCTTTATTATTTTCAGGTTCTTTTCGCCAGAAAGTAGATTTGTTTTCAGTAGAGTAGATTTTTGGTTCATTATCTTCGTACCTTAATCTACTGTTACTACTTTCCCTATAATAACTATTGGCAGATAGTTGCCTATATATTTTAATTTTGTCACCATATTTTGCTAACAAGAAACCTGTAATTGCACCCCCCAAATGAGCAAAATGAGCAACATTTCCATCACTTGTAAGCCCAAGGAACAAGTCAAATGCTATCATCAACCCTACCATTACTTTTGATTTGATTGGTATTGGTATTGGAATAATCATTACTCTTCTATCAGGATTAAGCACTGCAAAAGCTACAAGCACTCCATAAACTGCACCAGAAGCTCCAACTGTAGCTCCTACGCTACCTGAAAATTGCATTACGATTAATTGAACCAAACCAGCACCTATGCCAGAAAGCAAATAAAACCAAGTAAATTTCTTAGCACCCCAGTAATTCTCAACTTCTGAACCAAACATCCAAAGTGAGAACAAATTAAAGAATAAATGAGAAAAATTAGCATGCATAAATTGATAAGTTACTAATTGCCAAGGGTAAAATGTACCAAATGGATTCACCTCGCCAAAAGGATATAAAGCAAAATTTTTATAAAGAAATTCTGCAATAGAAAATCCACCAAATCTATAATCTGCTAATAAATATGAAAAAATAAATACAATTGCATTTATTATCATTATGGTTTTTATCGCTGGGGGTAAAATTCTATAGCCACCAGAGTTTGATTTATAATTCATCTATTTGTAATTTTATAAAAAATATCTTTGATTAAAATACGAAAAATGTGTTGTTATGTTATTTAAATAACCTAACAGAAAAAAATAACATTTATAACATTTAAATATTATCAAATTATTAAAAATTGTTGATAGTTAATTGACGAAAAATAATTAATTGAATTGCTATATGCCATCAAATACTTTTTTTAATTAATAATTGCAATGGTATTTAAATTAGTTCGTTATTATGAATTGATGCTTTGATTTTATAAATAACATAATAATAGAATGTCCATTTTCCCATATAATTTGACTTTAAACGAAAGCAATTCTGATAAATATTTCGATATTATTGCCGATGTGTCTGAGAGAGCAATTCTTGATGCAGAAAAAAACTTCGCTGGAATAGTAAATGAATTTGAAATTTTCTTAGCTAAAGAGAATATAGATTTAAAGCGTTCGCGAAATGAATATTTGATTGATCTTTTGATGATTGGCACCTTGTGGAATGTATATATTAGCAATGCTATGGCTTCGAAATTTATTATTACAAAATTCACTCAAGCTCTATCAAATATTAAAACTGATAACGTTGAAAAAAATAATGAAATTGAAAAGCTAAAAAATCAAATTATTAATGAATTTTTAATCGAACATTCTGACGATCCTCCCACTGCAGATTTAAATAATTATACTCTACTCCTTGATTGGTTAATTTCTGTGAGTTTCTTTAATGAAGAAGTACTCCAAATGTTAGTTTGGGAAAAATTTTTTAATCAATTAGATGAGCGCCATATAAGCGAGACTTTAAATAATATTATAAATTATACTTTTGATTTTAGTGATAATGCTTTTAACCAGCTCCATATTTATACTAACCAAGTGATTGATTTCCTCGAAGGAAGTTATATCGATTCAGATAAAACTGAAGATATAATAATGAGAGAAAGAAGCGAAGAAGAATATCATTTAAATATGATTGCTAATTATTTATTAAATAAAGCTCAAAAAGATAATTTCAAAGCTAAACCTAAGAAAATCGTAATTCTTCCTACTTGTATTCAAGATGAAAACGTTCATGAATCTCAAGGAACAAATTCTTCAAGCATTCCTGATAATATTTCAGACAAAATTAAAAATTTAATCAATGAATTAAATGACCCTAATATTGAATTAGCTTTTATCCCTCATAAAGATTTTTCTAAATTTTTTGCAAAATATACTAATTCTGAAGATACAGCTTTTATAGTTGCAGCATGTGCATTAAATCTTATGTCGATTTCATTTGAATTAAAAAGATTAAATATAAATTTCCAAATTTTACCGCTCGACACAAGTGGATGTAAAAAATATTGGAATAATGAAGGTATTCCTTCTAACATAAATACTAATCAACTTATCAAACTACTACAGTAATATTAAATTAGCATTCAAGTATCTTTAATTATCGCTTATGAATAGGACTATTATTCTCGATGATAATCTTAACGAAATTGAATATCATTACTACTTTAAGAATAATAAAAGAATTTATTTAAGAGTAAATAAAGAAGGCGAAATAATTGTTACAGCTCCAAAGAGAACACTATTAGAAGAAATTGATCTTTTTGTTAAATCTAATTCAAAGTGGATTGATAAAAAGAAAAAACAAATCAAGGATAAACAAACAATTTATACTGGTGAAGATAAAGAATGGATTTATCACCTTGGGAAAAAATATCCTATTTTTATTAATGAAACTCATAAAACTAATATAGTCCTTACTCCTCAAGGACTTATAATGGATATTAGCATACCTTATATTAAATTAGATGTGCTTAAGACGGTGTCATCTTGGAGGAAATTCACAGCAAAATACATTTGTACAGCTTGTCTTAAAAAAGTTTATCAATTATTCGAAACTAAAATAGACATTTATCCTAATTTAAAAATCCGCACAACTACTTCCAGATGGGGCTCATACTCACCGAAAACAAATTCTATAATGATTAATTCAGAATTAATCAAATATCCAATAAACTGCATAGAATTTGTAATAGCTCATGAACTATGCCACATAAAACATTTAGACCATGGTAAAAATTTCTATAAATTACTATCTGAAGTAATGCCTGATTATCAATATAGAGAAAAAATATTGAAATCATTCCCAAATTAATTTTTTTTTACATTGTTATCTTAAAAATATTATATTATTCTATGAAAATTTACTTATATTTGCACAAATGATTTTGTGACATTAATTAAGAAAGTATGAACATTATGAGAAAAATTTACTTGTTTATCATTATCCCATTTATGTTATTGATCCAATCACTTTTTATTGGTATCAATGCCATCGAAAATGCAAATTCATGGGAATGGAAAAATCCTAAACCTACTGTGAACAATCTCTTATGTATTGATGTATCAGGTCAATACATCACAATCAGTGGAGAAAATGGATATTTTGCTACTTCATATAATAGTAGTACGACTTGGAAGGCTATTAATTCTGAATTAACTGGCAATATTATTGGTACTGGTTTTATTGGTAACAATAATACTAATAGTTATGCAATTAGCGAAGAGGGTATGTTTTGGAATAATATGTCAGAACCTGCTTATGTCAAATTAGTTGGTGCAAAAGGTGTAAAGTATGCAAAATCAACTTTTGATAAACATACTGGAAACATATGGGTAGTTGGCACAGGTTCAAATTCACTTAGAATAAAAGATAATATTTCAAAGCAAATTAAAATTTTACCTAATTTAGAAGATCTTACTTCTATAGATTTTAATAATGAATTAGGTGTAGTAGGTACTAAATCTGGACATCTGTATATCTCTAAAAATAGTGGCACTGAATGGAGCTCACTCGGTAATACAACTAAGCAAATTAACGATGTAGCCTTTTTTAATAATCAAGTTTTTGCTGTCGGTAACGAAGGAATGCTTGCTACAAAACAAGATCTAAATGTATCTACTCCTCTTGAAACTATTTCGCTAAATATTGGTGCAACATTACACGATATTTTTGTCGTTAATAATAGTATTGCTTTCATTGCTGGAGAGCAAGGAAATTTGTTTGTTACGAAAAATGGTGGCAGTCAATGGGAAAAAGTTGATTTAGGCTCCTTTATTCAAGATATTCGTTCAATCTCCGGAAATAGCGAATATATATATGGTGTCGGAGCATCTGGAAGTATATTTTCGGTAAAAATATCTAACAAAGAAGTAAATGTTATCTCAAATGCTGCTACATATTTTACTTTAAATAGTATAGCTTCAATCAATAGTTTTAAAGAAAATAGCAAAATATATGTAGCAGGTGATAATCGTTTATTGCTTACAAGCGATGATAAAGGAAATACATGGGTAAAGAGACAATTAACCGATGCATCAATTGATTTTGATGTAAATTCTGTCGATTGCGTTAATTCAGATACAGCTTTCGCATGTACTGATAATGGTCAATTTTATCAAACAAAAGATGGTGGAAATACTTGGAATTTGATTCCATTAGAAATAAATAATAGATCTATAAATAAAATTGTATTTAACAAAAATAAGCAATTAAATAGTGAATTAGGAATTATAGTTGGTGATAAAAGCTTAATCTATCGCACGCTAAATAATGGCAGAAATTGGACATTAGGGTCAGTAAGTGTAAATAAAAATATTAATACAGTTGATTTTAATTCGACTATGTGCGTTGCAGCTGGAGATAAAGGCCATGTCATTTTCTCTGAAGATCTTGGTGATACTTGGGTTTCTATCAGTGAAGTCGCAACTTTACCAATTGATATTACTTTATTCGACTTTTCTGCAATTAGCGTATCCAATAATAATGTTTACCTTGGAACAACAAAAGGTTTATTCTTCATTTTTGATTTAGTTAAGAAAACTTATACTCCAATAAATTTAAATATTACAAGTAAAATTACAGATATAAAAGTAAATTCATTTGATTCATTTGGAATTCTTACTACTGAAGATGGAGAAATGTTTTATTCAAATAATACATTAAATTCACAATGGACTAAATTCAAAGAAATTACTAAAAATTCTATAAATGCAATTTCAATGGAAGAAAGCAATTTAGATAATAATATTAAAGATCTTTGGGTAGCCGGATATTCTGGTACAATTCTAAATAATATGCTTTATGCTATAAGTAATGGAATTGATGATAATTATTTCGCTTCCGCTAATAGGACTAAATTTTATCCAAATCCTGCTTATGATGTAATAAATCTTGAGAAATCGAATATTGATAAAGTGGAAATATTTGATATAAATTATCAATTAATATCAACTCCAGAATTAGTTCAAACATCTGAGAATAGCTTTATTAATATTTCAAATCTACCTACAGGGTCATATTTATTAAAAATATTTACACAAGGTAATGCAGAATATCTAAAATTTATAAAGAAATAATATTATTTATTTTAGATTTCATTTTATAAAATATCATCAAGAAGTCAATTTCTTAAAAAATTGACTTCTTTTCATTTTATGTTATTTCAAATTATTAAAATTAAATGTAAATTGTTAATTTTGTAGATTAATTTATTACTAAAATTCAAAATAATATTATAATATGGATAAATTTATTCGAAATATCGGGAATGAAGAATATCAAAAAGCACGCACTCCCGAGAAACTAATCGAAAATGAATACAAACATATTCAAGAACAAAAAAAAACATCAGTATTTAATATTAACAGATTAACAATAATTTATTTCACCGTAGCAGTAGCAGCAATACTACTTATCAATACAATAATGGTAGTATATGTAAATAATTCACTTAATGAAATTAATATTTTGCAAAAAGAGCTTAGCGATAAAAAACAAAAAAATGAAATACTCACAAGGGAAATTAATTATTTAGAATCACCTGAAAGAATAACTGAAATAACTACATCAAAGCTTAGTTTAATTCAACCCAAAGATGCTCCTAAATTCGTTAATTATAATATAAAATCCGTAAAATAATTTTTATTAAACACTAATCTCAAAACTCTGATAAATAATTTTAAGATGAATAATCCATTTACCAAAAGCACTGACAAAAATGACACACAAAATCCTGATCTCTCAATAAAGAAGAAAATATGGAAAGTATATCTTGTGCTTGCATTAATAGTCATTGGATTTTTTATTGTTATTATAAAATTATTTAAAATTCAAATAATAGATTATGATTACTATAAAGCAAAAGCAGTTCAACAACATGAATCAAAAGTTGTCCTAAAAGCTATCCGGGGTAATATTTATGATAGAAACGGAAGAATTGTTGCCTCTACAATATCAAGGTTTTCATTTGCTATTGACCCTAAAGTCCTTACTAATAAAGAAGTGATAGATTCCATTGCTAATTCAGTATCAAAAATTACAAAAGAATCTAAAGCCAATATTATTAAAGATATTAAAAATAATAAATCATCTTTCATTTGGTTAGTAAGAAATGTAAAAGGTACTGATGCTCTTGAATTACTAAAATACGATACGCATAATGGATTTATTGTCAACAAAGAGCCAGCTAGGAATTATGCTTTTGGCACTGCAGCTTCGCAGACTATTGGAATAACAAATATTGATAATAAAGGGCTTCTCGGTATTGAATTGGAATTTGATTCGATTCTAAGCGGAGAAGATGGTTATGCAGTAATGAATAGAGATGCTCTCGGTAGACTTCGTCCTATGGCAGATTTGCCAAGAGTAGAACCAAAACATGGAAATTCTATTCAGCTAACAATAGATATTATTTTACAAAGAATTGTCGAATTTGAATTAAAACAAGGAGTAGAAAACTCGGGAGCAGAATCTGGCACAGTAGTAGCAATAGAACCAAATAGCGGAGAAATTATGGCAATTGCTTCATTTCCGAATTTTAATCCTAACGATATGACCATTTCTGACCCCAACTTTATGAAAAATAGAGCAATTGGTGATATCTATGAACCAGGTTCTACATTTAAAATTATAACTGCTGCTGCTGCTATCGAAGAAGATATTATTCATCCCGATGATATGGTAGATGGACTAAATGGCACATTACATTATAAAGATTATACAATAGTAGATGATCATCCTATTGGAAGAGTGACTTTTAAAGAAGCATTTGCAAAATCAAGTAACATAGTATTATCGAATTTAGCACTTCGATTGCCGGAAAATAAATTTTACAAGTACATTAGAGATTTTGGAGTAGGCATTAATACCAATATTGAACTGCCCGGAGAAGTTTCAGGCAAACTAAAAAGTGCAGATAAATTTGACGTCTCTTCACGAATGTTTGCTGGATATGGGTATGGTATCGCATTAACACCGCTTCAACTTGCTATGGTATATGCTACCGTTGCTAATTATGGCACTCTATATAAGCCCTATATCGTAAAAAATATTTTTAATCCATCTGGTAAAAATATAAAAGAAAATGAACCTCAAAAAATTCGAAATGTAATTTCAAAGGAATCAAGCGAAATCTTAACTAATTTATTAGTAAATGTTGTTGACAAAGGTACAGGAATAAATGCAAAAATAAATGGAATAAAAGTCGCTGGCAAAACTGGAACAGCTCAGCAATTAGTTGATGGGTCATATAAAAATAAAAAATATACTGCTTCTTTTGCTGGTTTCTTCCCTGCTGACAACCCCAAATTAGCTATAGTTGTAATTCTCGACAAACCTACAAGTAGTTACTATGGAGGCTCAGTCGCAGCTCCAATTTTTAGAAATATTGCACAAAAATGGGTATCAATCGAACCAAGTATAATTTTAAATGAAAACACTAAAAATTATTTTCAATCTCCAGACAGTGTAATTGTACCTAATTTCAAGGGAATGTCTTTTAAAGATGCATATTATTTTATGAACATTTATGGATTAACTACTGATAATAAAGATTCTAATTCTACCAGAATAATATTAAGGCAAGACCCAGCTGCAGGAAGCAAAATAAACAAACACACAACTATTTATTTCGGGTTTAAAAATAATAAAGAACCAAATCTAATGACTGCGGAAGAACTATACCCAAATCTAATTGGATTTAGCTCCAGAAGAGCAATAAATATATTGCACTCAAATGGTGTCAAAGTAATTGCCAAAGGAAAAGGCAAAGTAGTTCAGCAAATATGGAGTTCCGATAAAAAGACATGTACTATTATTTTAAAAAACTAAAAAAATAATTTAATTTACTATAAAATACATATTGGTTACTTATTTTAAATTATATCAATATTCTCAATTTTCTGTATAAATTCATCTTCATTTATAATTTTAATATTTAGTTCAATTGCCTTTTTTAACTTACCCCCTGCATTTTCTCCTGCAATTATATAACTTGTTTTCTTTGATACAGAGCCAGAAACTTTTGCTCCTGCTTTTTCTAACATTTCTTTAACCTCATTTCTTGAGTACTTTTTGAGTTCACCAGTTAAGACAATTGTTTTCCCTGTAAATTCATTCACATTTTCATTCTCTTGCAAATAGCTATCGCTTGTAAAATTTAATCCTGCACTTTTTAATTTTAATATAATTTCAATTTCCTTCTCGTTTTTAAAGAACTCAATTATTGAATCAGACATTTTTTCTCCAATTTCATTAATTGTCCTTAATTTATTAACATCAGCATTTATTAAATCATCTATATTCTGGAAATTTTTTGCAAGTATTTTAGCTGCACCTTCCCCAATGAATCTAATACCCAGAGCATATAATATGTTATGAAATGGCTGTTTTTTGCTATTTTCAATAGCATTTAACAATTTTACTGTACTTTTTTCGCCCCATTTATCAAGAATTTCAATTTCATCTTTAAAAGTAAATAAAGAATAAATATCAGCGATATTTTTCAACCATTTTTTATTAACAAACTGCTCAACTACTTTTTCGCCTAATCCTTCGATATTCATTGCATTTCTACTAGCGAAATGCTCTATTCTTCGTCTTAACTGCCATGGGCATTCTGGATGATCACAATAATAATTTGCTTCTCCCTCAGGTCTAATTAGCTCAGATTGCTTTTCGCAATTACAATATTTAGGAAATTCAAATGTTGTTGCACTTATTTGTCGGTATTCCATTGCTACACCACTAATTTTAGGAATCACATCTCCACCCTTTTCAATATATACCATATCACCTACTCTAATGTCCTTTTGAGTAATGTTATCGATGTTATGCAAAGTTGCCCGTGTAATTGTCGAGCCAGCCAAAAAAATTGGTTCTAACTCGGCTACTGGAGTTACTACTCCAGTTCTACCAACTTGAATACTAATTGAATTTAATTTAGTTATAGCCGTTTCAGCTTCATATTTATACGCAATAGCCCACTTAGGTGACCTAGCAACGAAACCAACTTTTTCTTGAAATATTTGAGAATCAAGTTTTATTACAACCCCATCAATATTAAAAGGTAATGAACTTCTATTCTCTTGTTGTTTTTTAATAAAATCTTCAATTTCATTTATATCTTTACAGACAGCTATTTCCTCTCCTATAGAAAATCCAAGATTTTTAAGGATATTTATTTTTTCATATTGTGAATCGACTACTATTCCTTCAATGTCGAGATAATAACATACTATTTGCAATGGTCTTTCTTCGACTTGCTTTGAGTCTAATAGCTTTAAAGTGCCTGCAGTGAGATTGCGAGGGTTAGCATATAATTTTTCTTCATTTTCTTCTCGCTTTTTATTGATACTAATGAAATCTTCGTTTAGCATAAAGACTTCACCACGCACTTCAAAGTTTTCTATTATTTTTCCATTAATGTCTATTTTATTTACTATTTGTGGTATTGATTTGATAGTCCTTATATTTTGAGTAACATCTTCTCCCACAATTCCATTTCCGCGTGTGAGTGCTAATTTGAGTCTTCCATTTTCATAATGCAAACTCATAGATACACCGTCATATTTTAATTCACAAGTATATTTTAATTCATTTATTTCATTTTTATTGTCTGAGAATAAGTTATTATCAAGTGAATTTTTTATATTTGGAAAAATCGTATCAGATATTTTTCTAATAAAATTTTGAATTTCTTCAATGGAATATGAATTTGCAAGAGATAACATCGGTTTTTTATGAGCAATTTGCAAAAAATTCTTTGTAGGAATAGAACCCACCTTTTTTGTAGGTGAATTGCTCTTAGCATATTGAGGATATTCTGCTTCTAGCTCTTCTAATTCTTTAAATAATAAATCATATTCTCTATCGGAGATAAGCGATTCTGCTTTGGAATAATATTCTTCGTTATAAAAATTAATTTTTTCAGTTAGTTCATTTATTCTTTCTTCTATAACTGTTTCGTTTTTCGAAGAATTATTAAAAATATTCTCTTGCATAATTGATTGCTAAATAAATAAAAAAAATAGCCTTTCCTATTGGAAAGACTATTTAAATTTAAAATTATTGATATAGTTATTTGCTTAATGCGTGTTTAAGGGATAGAAATCCGACTGTACCAAATCCCATTAAGAACAATAATTGGAATGGTATCGCTGCTATTTCAGCATAGTAAATTGATACTCCTATTCCAAAAATAAAATATAATGCTAAAGCTAATTCTAACCACACTACGAACCCAATTTTCTTTGAAGTATATTTTTTCTTTTTCCAATCGTCTTGAACATTTTCAATTTTATATTTTGGAGTACGTACAAATCCTGTTTTTTTATTTATTAAAGCTTCAAAAACAGCTTTAGTATTATTAATTGCCATACCCATACTTCCAGCCAAATACACAGGGAAAATTAATAACTTTTTACGCCAATTGAATCTAATTGACTTTTGAGAGTACATATAAAACAAGAAAGTAGAAATTGTAGCAAGAACAAATATTGACATAAGCGAATAATAAATATCTAATTCTGGATATTTATTTTTCAAAATAACCACTGGTACGTTCAATATTGCTACTAAAATAATAAATGGAAATACAATATTACCTGATAAATGCACTAAGCTTTCCATTTTTACTTTTAGTGGAAGTTTTGCTTTGAATACCTTAGGTAATATTTTTTTACCAGTTTCTATTGAGCCTTTAGTCCATCTAAATTGTTGTGCTTTTAGGGCATTAATATCAGTTGGTAGTTCTGCAGGAGAAGTTACATCATTTAAATAAACAAATTTCCAACCTTTTAATTGCGCTCTATAGCTTAGATCCATATCTTCAGTGAGAGTATCAGCTTGCCAATTGCCCGCATCGAAAATTGTAGATTTTCTCCAAATACCTGCTGTACCATTGAAATTAATAAAGAATCCTGCTTTATTCCTAACTTGTTGTTCCATACAGAAGTGACCGTCTAAGTTCAGAGCTTGAGTCTTAGTTAAGAATGAATAATCTTCATTAAGATGTTCCCAACGAGTTTGCACCATTCCTACATTATCATTTTTAAAATGAGGTATTGTGCGAATTAGGAAATCTTCATTTGGAACGAAATCAGCATCAAAGATTGCCACGAATTCACCTTTGCAGAAATTAAGAGCATTTTTTAGCGCTCCTGCTTTATATCCTTCGCGATTAGTTCTATGGATATAATGAATATCGAAGCCAAGATCTTTATAGTGATTTACTAAGTTGCTAGCGATTTGCTGAGTCTCATCGGTTGAATCATCTAATACTTGTATCTCCAATTTATCTTTGGGATATTTGATTTTGCAGACAGATTCAATTAACCTCTCTATTACATATAGTTCATTAAATAGAGGTAACTGAATAGTTACTTGAGGTAATTCTTCAGATAATCCTTCATCCTTAATTTTAATACCTTCGGTTTTTTTGTAGTAATATAACATTACTAAGCCATGAATACCGAAAGCAAATAATATGCAAAGAGATAAGAAATAAAGTATCAGTATTAAACTTTCCATTTAAGTAGATTGAACTCCAAATGTTTATAAATATTTTTTTAACTTTTATTTATTTTTAAATTGTTTTTTGAAATTAAATAAAAATTATCTTCCGCTTATGCTTTTTCTAATATTATTAAATATAATAGATTACAAAAATAATGAAAATATATATTATAATTATCAATATATTTTTGTACATTTAAAATAAATAATATATTATTTATTATATTGATAATTCAGAAGCTACTTACTACCTATAATCTGCAATAATAAATTGTACAATTTGTATAATAATATTTCTTTCAATCAAATCATATTACGTAATATTTTTTAAAAAGATTTAATATTTAAAAATAATTTTCAACTTCTTAAAATAATTTAACATAAATGTTGTTCTTAGACGTTATCAATAACTTAATAAAATATTAACTTTCTGATTAATCAAATTATGTCAATTAGAATATTTATTACCGGTGGTACTTTCGACAAGGAGTACAACGAGTTAAATGGTGAACTTTTTTTTAAAGATACGCATTTAAATGAGATGCTTAATCTCGGAAGATGTTTAGCTCCAATCAATATCCGCACATTAATGATGGTCGATAGCATTTATTTATCAAAAGAAGACAGAGAATTAATTGCAGATAATTGTAATAGATGCAAGGAAGAACAAATTATCATCACTCATGGTACTGACACTATGGTAGAAACAGCAAAAGTAATTGCTGAAAAAGTAAAAAACAAAACAATTATTATGACTGGAGCAATGATTCCATATAAATTTGGAAGCTCAGACGGATTATTCAATCTTGGCTCATCTGTTGCTTTTGTGCAAACATTACCTCCAGGAGTATATATTGCAATGAATGGTAGATATTTTCTTTGGGATAATTGTATAAAAAATAAAAAATTAGGTATTTTCGAAGAACTTAATTAATAACATTTAATAACAAAATTTAATTTTATTGATGAAAATAGTTAAGAATTTTACAATTTTTGATTATTTTAGTGGATTATTTTGATTAAAACAATAATAATATGATAACATTACATGATATTTCAGAGCCGATTGAGCAAAATTTGCAAGAATTTACTGTATATTTAGATGAACTACTTTCTTCTGATTTAGACTTAGTTAATTCTATTGTTAATTATCAATCAGGAACTAAAGGAAAACAGATTCGCCCAATGTTAGTATTATTATCTGCTTTATTATTTGAAAATATTAATATTAAAACATATAAAGCTGCTGGAATGGTTGAATTATGCCACACAGCTACTTTGATGCACGATGATGTAATAGATGAAGCAGATATAAGAAGAGGAGTAAATACAATAAATAACGTTTGGAATAATAAATTAGCTATTCTTATTGGTGATTATTATTTTGCTAAAGCTTTTATAAAACCTATACAATATAATAATATTGAGTTCTTACAAGTTTTAATAAATTCAATAAAACATATAATTGATGGCGAATTACTTCAAATACAAAAAAGCACTGAAATTGATTTAACTGAAAATACATATTATAAAATTATTAATGATAAAACTGCTTCTCTTATTTCATCTTCTTGCAAATTAGGAGCAATTTCTGCAGGTGCGGAAAAAAGTGATTGTGAAAAATTAGAAGAATTTGGTTATAATATTGGAATGGCCTTCCAAATTAGAGACGATATACTCGATTATATTGGTGATTTTAAAATCACTGGGAAAAAACCAGGTAATGATTTAAAAGAAAAAAAACTTACTTTGCCTCTAATTTATGCACTTAAGCAAATTGACGAAAAGCAAGCAAATAATTACCTTGCACTAATTAAAGGCGACAATTTGCAAACTCAAGATATTAAAGAAATAATTGATTTTGTACTTAAGATGGGTGGTATTGATTATGCTCAGAATAAAGCAAATGATTTTATTGAAAAAGCAATTCAATTAATGAATAATTTTAAAGATTCTCCAGCTAAAACATCTTTGACCAATTTTGCTTATTTTATTGTAGATAGACAAAAATAGAAATAAGTAAAACTAAAAATATTATTTTTTAAAGAAAAATATCTATGTTTTATAGAGATTTTCTAATTGTTTCAGCAATACCATTAGCATCTAATTTCAACATTTCAAATAATTCATCTTGCGCGCCATGCTCGATAATTTTATCGGGAGTACCTATAATTTTAACACTATTATAGTGCTTATTTTCCGCTAAATATTCTAGCACAGCTGAACCAAATCCTCCTACAATAGTACCATCTTCTACCGTAAATAAATTATTGAATCTATTTGCTGTATTTTCAAGCATCAATTTATCTAATGGCTTAATAAATCTACAATTTATTACTTTAGCTGAAATGCCAAAATCCTCTAACATTAATGCAGCATTTTGACAAATTTTCACCATTTTCCCAACTGCTAAAATGGCTATATCTTTGCCATCTCGCACTACTTCCCACGAAGCAAAAGGAACTTTTTCAAATGGTTTAATTTCTACACCTAAACTTCTCCCTCTTGGATATCGAATTGAAAACGGTTTTTTATATTCATAAATAGCTGAATAAAGTAAATTTCTTAGTTCTTGTTCATCTTTTGGGGCAGTTACTACCATATTAACGATTGACCGTAAAAATGCAATATCAAGCAAACCATGATGAGTTTGACCATCTTCTCCGACGATTCCAGCCCTATCGATTGCGAAAACAACAGGTAAATTTTGTAAAGCTACATCATGAGCTATTTGATCGTAAGCTCTTTGTAAAAACGATGAATAAATAGCTACAATAGGAGTAATTCCCTCAGTAGCAATACCAGCTGCTTGTGTAACTGCATGTTCTTCTGCTATACCTACATCAATCACTCTATCAGGAAAATCTTTTTCTAAAATATCAAGTCCAGTGCCATCAGCCATTGCTGCAGTCAAAGTAATTATATTTTTATCTGTTTCTATTATTTCGCTAAGTGCTTTTCCAAACACTTTATAATATTCTGGTGGAGCATTTTTTTGAATTACGCTAATTGATTTTCCAGTTTTTTTGTCAATTTTCCCAATTGCATGGAAATATTTAGTATCATCTTCGGCAGGCTTATAACCATTACCTTTACGAGTAATTATATGAAGTAGAACAGGACCTTTAATATCTTTTACATTCTCAAGTGTGCGAACTAATTTTTTTATATTATGCCCATTAATTGGACCAATATAATTAAATCCCATTGTCTCAAATAATACTCCAGGTGTAATAACAGCCTTTACTCCATCTTCTAATTTAGAAGCAGCCTTTCTTAATCTATCTCCTATAGTATCAAATTTATTAGTGAAATCCCACATATTATTTCTAATCCTCTGCACCATTGGAGTAGAATATAAATGATTAAAATAATCTGATAATGCAGATACATTAGGATTAATAGAAATATTATTATCGTTAAGAATCACAGTAATATCACGCTTTTGCACACCACAATTATTTAGCCCTTCGAAGGCTAATCCACCTGTCAAAGCACCATCTCCTATTACTGCTACTACTCTATTATTTTCTCCTTTTAGATCTCTTGCTGTAGCGATACCCAGAGCTGCCGAAATACTTGTGCTGGCATGACCAGCTCCGAAAGCATCATAAATACTTTCAGTAGGTTTTAAGAAACCAGATAATCCGCCTTTTTTGCGAATTGTATTAAGTCTATCTCTTCTCCCTGTTAGGATTTTATGAGGATATCCTTGATGCCCTACATCAAAAATAATTTTATCTGCTGGAGTATTAAATACATAATGTAAAGCTACAGTAAGTTCTACTACGCCGAGCCCAGCCCCAAAGTGTCCACCAATTTGAGTGATAGTATCGATTATATATTCACGGACTTCCTCACAAACTGAAAATAAATCTTCTAATTTGAGTCTGCGTAGATCTATTGGTGAATTTATTTTATCTAAAAATTTATATTTACTTATATCAATTTCAGACATTTATATTATTTTGGTTTTTTTACTTTATTTTATATTTAATATATTTTGAGTAATAGTTAGACGTTTATAATACAATTTTACTTTTAATTATTTTAATATCAAATATTTTAAATTTAATTTAATTATTCTCAAGTTTATCTGACTACTTTATTATAGACACTAAAAGATTTCATTTTCGTCTTATTTGTCATAATAAATATTATAGATTTCAATATTATCTTAATAATATACCTAATATTTTTTAGCACAAAATCATATTTTTTCCGTATTTATTATGTTATATCACATTAATTATTAAAAATACTAAAAAAAACATAAATAAATGGAATTTAAAGACTATTATAAAATTTTAGAACTCGATAAAAAGGCTACTGCTGATCAAATTAAGAAAAGCTTCAGAAAGTTAGCACAAAAATTTCACCCTGATAAAAATCCTAACAATAAAACTGCTGAAAACAAATTTAAAGAAATCAACGAAGCTTATAATGTACTAAGTGATCCAGAAAAAAGAAAAAAATATGATAACTTAGGCTCATCATATAGCAATTTTAGACAATCAGGTGGAAACAATACTGAATTTAATTGGAATGATTGGATAAATAACTCAAGACAAAACAATTCCTCTACCGGTGGATTTTCAAGTAAACGCTCCACAATCAATGACTTTTTCCAAGGTGGCGATTCTGGTTCTGATTTTTTTGAGAAAATATTTGGTTTCGGTAGTAATAAAAGAAAAACTACTACTAAAAGACAAATTAATGGAGATGTCTAAAAAAAGTAAAAAAATAGGAGAGATACATGCAGCAGAAAAAATAGTTAATATTGTTGATGAATTAACAAAATAATTATTTCTATCACACTTTCAATGAATATGCATAATATAATAATATACGTAAGCATTGGCATATCTTGGAGGTGCGATAATGGGGAAAATAATTGTTAATGGTTGTAATAAACTTAATGGTGAGGTTAATATAACTGGTGCAAAAAATGCAGTTTTACCTATATTAGCTGCTACTGTTATTGGAAATAATGAGAGTACAATTTTTAATGTACCAAATCTTAAAGATGTAGAGGTTATGGAAAAAATACTTCTATCCCTTGGCTGTAATGTAAAGCGAATAGATAAGATGATGTGGATTGACTCAAAACCTTTAAATAGTATTAAGATTCCAGATGAATTAGTTAGGGAAATGAGGTCCTCAATAATACTTATGGGGGCTATGCTTTCTAGATGTGGTGAAGTTATAATTAGCTATCCAGGTGGGTGCGAAATTGGACCAAGACCTATCGATATGCATCTTAAAGCTTTAAGATGCATATCGATAGGTCTTG
>CALLXS010000105.1 GCA_937875295.1 uncultured bacterium
GCATGAATTAAGGCATTTCATGCAAATACATCTGCCCGATTTTAAATATGATAAAAATATAAAAATTTACAATTTAATTGATCTTCCGACTTTTGCGTACTTAAATTCTGTTTTAAAGCACAATAAAATAATTAATGAAAACAATCAAGAAAATATAATTAACCTTGTTGATTTTGATTATCTTAAGTATCGTGCGGAAATTGATGAATTAGATGCGTATAATTTTGAAAAAAAATTTGCTAAAACAATTCTTAAAGACTGGATAAACTCCCCTGATATTAATGAAAAATCAAAATCTATAGTATTTTACCTTAATAATATGCCAATAATTGCCTATATCGGAGAGGATGAAATTAATTTTGGAATTGAAGATTTTGATTTTGAAGCAATTATAAATAAAATATCTTGCAAAGTAGATCTTTCAATTGATAATGATAATTTAATATTAATTGATAATTTATGGGAATTGATAGATTTAAATGGAGAAATAATTAGACAAGATTTCACTCTTTTAAAAAATTACAAAGAATTAAAGCAAGAGGAATTTAATAATATTGCAATATACGGAACTAATAAGCTCTTAATTGGTGAAAACGTCATAATTGAACCGTTTTGTTATTTTAATACTGAAGATGGAGGAATAATCATTGATGACAATGCAATTATTAAATCGCATTCTATGATTCAAGGTCCATGTTATATAGGTAAAAATACTATGATTAAGTCTGGTGCTAAAATTTATGAAAATTCCAGTATTGGTGAATATTGCAAAATTGGGGGAGAAATAGAAAATAGTATTTTTCAGTCATATAGCAATAAGCAACATGATGGTTTCTTAGGTCATTCATTTATTTCTGAGTGGGTAAATTTAGGGGCAGGGACTAATAATTCTGATTTAAAAAATAATTATAGCAAAATCAAAATTAATATAGAAGATAAAGAAATTTCAACAAAAAAAATGTTCTTCGGAATGCTTATGGGAGATCACTCGAAGAGTGCAATAGGAAGTAGGTTTAATACCGGTACTGTAATCGGTATATGCTCTAGTATTTTTAATAATGGATTTCCTCCAAAACGAATTAAATCATTCTCTTTTGGTGGGGATTTAAATTCAAATATTTATGATTTCGAGAAATCAATTGAAGTAGCTCGAAAAGTAATGTTACGCAGAAATAAAGATTTACTTGAAAGTGAAATTATATTAATGAAAAAAGAATTTCAATGGAATATTGAAAATTCATAGAACAAAATTCTTCAAATAAAAATAAAATTTAATTTATATAAAATAGTCAATATTTATTTAATATTAATAATGGTAAAAACGATGAAATATTTTAGTTTAATATTATTAGCATTACTTATTAATTTTGCTCAAGTGCAAAAAAGTGTATCGCAAGATTCTTTTAATTTATTTGCTCAAAATGAAGAACAAATAAGCGATGACGATTTATTAGCAGGATTCGACTATGAACCAGCTGATGAAGATATGGGGAGATCGTCATATAATGTACTAGGGCTTGGGTGGAACATTGGAGCATTCTTTAATGAGAATGGAAATTTCAGTGAATTTATGCAAAAACAATTTGGCATGGGTGAAATTAGTATGCCAATATTTATGAATGGTGCAAGCTTTAAATTAGCATTAGAAGCTACTAAAAATGTGAGCTTCAGTTTGCAATATTTAGCAGGCTCAAAGAAATATGAACAAAAGCTCATTTCTGATGATCTATTAGGATATAGTAGATATTTAAAATATGGTACATCGTATTTTAATATTGGTGTAGATTATGCTTTTGTACCTGTTAAGCACTTTGCAATTTTAGCTGGTGTAGGATTTGGATTATCAAGTTTGAATATCGATTTTTCTCAGACAAAATCTGAATATGAGTTCGATACTGAATTTACAAATGAATTAAATGATAAAAATACAAAATTCTATAAATTAGATGGTAACTTTTTTAGCGTTGATCCTCATTTATCATTGCAATATGTATTGACAAGCAACTTCATGATAAATGTAACTGGTTCATATTTGATTCCATTTTCTCCTAAATGGGATTATAATAATTATGCTGAAATGAAAAATACATCTAAAGAATTAAAGCCTCAAGGATTTTTAATTTCTTTAGGGTTATCTTTTGGAATATTTGATTTTTAATAGTTATTTCAAAATTTGAATTTATTAAAGCATATTGTATTGTTTTTACTAAAAAAGCAAACAATATGCTTTTAAGTCTGAATTTGGTATAAATACTTCTTTTGCGACATTGAATCCCAAATTGCAAAAATCATTTGCTAATTCTTGTATATATACTTCTAGGAAAACTTCGCTTTTTGCTCTGCTAGTAATTGATGAGATAATTTCTTTACTAGCTTCGTTAGAGAGTATATTATCTTTGACTGCAATGGAATCAAGATAGTAATGGGGTTCTTGTAAAATTGTACTTTTGAAATTATTAAGCCAAATTTGGAAAGAAATCAATCTTACTATTTCCCTTATTCCTACTTTAGCTGCATAAGAAATACCATAGGCATCTTTTATTGAAGGAGTTACTAATTTTTTTGTAGGTGGATGGCAAATTACTATAGCATTTCCATCATCACTCTTATACAAGTCGTTAAAGTGAAAATTACAATAAAATTTATATAGAAATCCTACTTTTTCATTATACGTATTATTATCAGGGAAAAAATATCTATGAATTTTTTCATCTAAAATATTTTCAGTAAAAAAATTAATTGTTTGTTCAAGATCACTTTCTTCTACTTTTTGCATTTTATCTTTATAATAGAATTATGTAGTTAAGTTATATTGAGTTAAACTAATTTGAGGAACCACATTTTCTTTAACAACTTTGAAACCATAATCCTCAAAGAATTTTATATTCTCCGGATTATAAGTTTCAGTAAAAACTTTATAATTTTCTGAATTGGCTTTGTTTATAATATTAATTAATATATCGTCAGATGAATCACATTTCTTAAAATTTTCTTTTTCACTAACTTGTAAATTATATGAACCTTTTAAGGCAAAAATATCTAAGTAATAATTAGGTTCTTTAGTAACAATATCGCGAAACGAAGCCATCCAATATTGATAAGATACTAATCTGGACATTGCTTTTATTCCAATACTAGTTAAATACGTAAAATTGCTATAAGCGTCTTTAATTGAAGGAATTTTAAATTTTTTATGTGGAGGATGAACTATTGAAGCACATTTTAAGTCATCGCTCACAAATACATTGTCGAAATGATAATTAGTATAAAATAAATATAAAAGTTCCATACTTTCATGATATTGCACAGGGTCAGGAAAAAAATATTTATGAATATTAATATCTTTAATGTTTTCGGCAAATATTTTTGCTACTTCAACTATTTCTGATTTCTCAATTTTACGCATTGTTAAAGAAATACTAATAAAACTTAAATTATTTGAAAAAAATAATATTGATATTTTGTAATAAAAAATTACAAATTTAACTAAATAAATTTATTTTTTTATGTTTCGAAAAATATTTATAATTTTTTTTGTTTATTTTATTTTACCTTTTACAACAAATATTAATTATGTACGTGTCTTTATAACATTATTGTTTTAAAATTTAATTTCATTGGAACAAATAGTAAATTATATTGCTAATGCAAATCTTCCATATATATTAATCTTATTAATTGCATTTTTAGCACCATTTTTGGAAAATATTTTTCCTCCTGCCCCAGGCGATTCGATTTTAGTTTTGCTTGGTGCTTTTGTTGGATTAGGGAAAGTAGATTTTATATCAATTTTAGCAGTTTCATCATTAGGGTCAGTAATAGGATTTATATTAATGTTTTTAATTGGTAGATATTTTGGGGATAAGATTATTGATTCAAATAGATTTAAATTTATCAATGAAAAGAACATGCGGAAACCTCGAATGTGGTTTCATAAATATGGTTATCTAGTAATTGTTGTAAATAGATTTTTAAGTGGAACTAGAGCAGTGATTTCATTTTTAGCTGGAATGAGTGGTATGAGATTAAGATATTCAATGTTGCTTGCAGCTCTTTCTAGTATACTCTGGAATGGATTGTTAATATATTTAGGAAAGATATTTGGCGATAATTGGAGAGAAGTCTTTCGGTATGTTGAGCACTATGGTTTGATATTATTACCAATTGCTTTAATATTTTTTGGATATTTAATTTATAAATTTATAAAAGATACCGATAATAATGAAAATGAAGATACTAAAATTACTTAATATCAAGCATAATATAGTCAAGAAATACAAATAACAATGATAAAATTTAAGTAAATTAGGAAATAATAGTTTTACTCAAATAAAATAGAATGAAAAAAATATTGATAATAGATGATTCGGAATTTATTATAGAAAGCACTTCTACTTTGTTAAAATTCGAAGGATATGATGTCATCACTGCGAGCAATGGTGAAGAAGGTGTCGAATTAGCAATTAAAGAATTACCAGATTTGATATTGTGTGATATTTCTATGCCTGTCTTAGATGGTTTCGGAACAATTGAAAAAATCAGAAAAAATAGTAAATTAGCAACTACTCCTTTTATTTTTCTGACAGCTTTTACGGAAAAATCACATATGCGAGCTGGAATGGAAAAAGGTTCTGATGATTTTATCGTAAAACCCTATACTAGAAATGAATTAATTGCAGCAATCGATGCTCAATGGAGTAAAAATAATCTAATTGAAAAACAAGTTAATGAAAAAGTAGAAAATGTAGGTAAAAGCGTTACTTATGCCTTGCCACACGAATTTAGAACTGCGCTTAATGAAGTGATTGGTTCAGCTAAATACTTAAAAACTTCTGCTAATGAAGTAAAACCTGAGGAAATTATTGAACTATCAAACGATATTATTTATTCTGCTAATAGATTACTGAAAATTACTGAAGATTTCTTGATATATGTGAAAATAGAATCTTTATTCACCAATACACAAGAGAGAAAAGAATTAAGAAATCAAATTTCTAATGAGCCTGCAGCTATGCTTGTTGATATAGCCAATCAAATTGCTGATAAATATGAGCGAGCAAATGATATTACTTTCCAGAATATTACTGAAGGTATTAATGTAGAAATCTCTACAGAGAGCTTATATAAACTAATCAATGAATTGGTTGATAATGCTTTTAAATTCTCTCAACCGGGTTCAAAAGTAATTGTTAATACTTTTATAGAAGATAATTTATTTTATATTACAATACAAGATTTCGGAAGAGGAATGAGTAAAGAACAGTTATCCGGAATTGCTGCTTTAGCTCAGTTTGAACGAACAAGATATGAACAGCAAGGAATGGGCTTAGGACTTGTCATTTCAAAAAAATTATTAGAATTGCATGATGCTATATTTAATATAGAAAGTAATGAAAACGAAGGAACTATTGTGAAATTTGGCTTGCATTATAATAACATATAAATTACTTAGTTGGTGATGAAAATGGCAGAGACTGCTGATGAAATAAGAGAAATTACTAAAATTGAGAAAGTAATTGAAAAAGCAAAAGGTAAATTGACTCTTGCGGAAATTACCTCTGAAACAGGTTTACCCATTGAACAAGCTCGTCAAACCTTAAATAAATTATTAGAGAGATATCAATCCAAATTACAAATGAATAGCGATACTGGAGATTTACTTTTTAATTTCCAATATCCAATGCAACGTCGTGATAAAGTTTCTTTCAAAGAAAATTTAATTAAAGTAGGTGATGTTTTACTCAAAGTCTTTAAAGCAATTTATAAAGCATCTTTAGGAATTGTGTTAGTTGCATACACTGTATTTTTTGCTCTATTGATATTAGTAGCATTGTCTCGATCCGATTCTGATGACAGAAGAGGTGGCGATAATTTAATTTCTGGGTTATTTAGTGCTATCTTTGATGCCCTTTGGTTTAGGAGAATGACAGCACCTATGTATGAGTATAGAAATGATGGTGCTTTTAAATATAAAAAAGTAAAAATATCTAACAATAAAGGAAAAGGTTTTATAGCATCTGTTTTTAGCTTTGTATTTGGACCTGAAAAGATTAAATATGACCCAAATCTTGATGCATTAGAAGCTATTGCATATATCAAGAATAATAATGGAAAGCTGAATACAGGTGATATCGTAGCACTTACTGGAGCTAATTATTCACAAGCAGAGTCTAAGCTAGCTGAATATGTAGGGAAATATAACGGAGAAATATATATTAATGAATATGGCGTTGCAACTGCTGAATTCCCACAATTATTACACAAATTTAATCCAGCACTTGATGGCGGTAAGATTGAATTTTATACAAATGAAATAGAATCACCAGTTGAATTTAATGGAAATACTACCGGGAAGAATGTATTAGTAAGTATTATGAATACTTTCAATTTGATGATGTCATATTTTATAGTAACTAATGCTGATTATGCTTTAGCAAGCGAAGGTCAGGGTTTTTGGTTTATAGCTTTAGCTGGATATTTCCCATTAATAATATCTAGTTTGTATTTTCTTATCCCACTTTTGAGATTACCATTTTACTTAAAAGAAAAGAAGAATAGAAAACGTAATATTCTTCGAAAAGAAATTATTGGAAATATCATTGCTAAAAATGGTGAAAATGTATCACCAAATAATATAAATATTAGAGGTAAGGAAAATATATATACCAAAGAAGATATTGAAAATATGCTACTCGATGTTTCAAAAGATTTGCAGGGTGAAACAGCAATAGATAAAAATGGAAATGCAGTATTTCAATTCCCTCGATTAGCAAAAGAGTTAGGCGCAGGAAGTAATTTAATAGAAAGTATTTAGAAACATTTGCGCTACTTACTTTTAATAATAAATTTACAATAAGTCTCTTGAATTTATAAAAAAAAGAGAGATAATGTAATGAATATTACCTGATTTAAGAAAAATAAAATAATACTTAGCGATTACAAAAATACTTTTATAAAATAGTTTAAATAATAATTAAAAGCTTAATCTTCTTTATTTACCATTATTTCGATGATAGTATCGTCGACTTTGTCCATCGCTCCGCAAGTGATTTTTCCAATATTTTTAATGCTTTTATCGACACCTACTTCGACAATACCATCTGTCTGTGCTATGCAAATATTAGACATAGCTAAATATGCAGATTGAACTGCAGCAGAAGTGCCAGTCGCTACTTTTAGAGCGCAACCTAATTTAGCACCATCGCAAATCATACCGGTTAAATTACCAATCATATTTTTAATGGAATATGAAATTTGTGTTTCATTCCCTCCCAATAAATAAGTAACTCCGCAAGCTGCACCTGTAGAGGCAACAACGCAACCGCAAGCTGCAGATAGTCTTCCGAAATATTTTTTCATATAAATAACAGTTAAATTGCTTAGAATTAATGCTCTAATTAACTGTTCTTTCGTTGAATTAAGTGATTTTGCTACTGATACAATTGGCATCATTGCAGTAATACCTTGATTACCACTTCCGGCTGTGCTCATAGCAGCTTGCATTACTCCAGACATTCTGGCGTCTGAGGCAGCCGCTGTGCGAGCCATAGCAGCACTCATTAATTCGTTTTTATCATTTAAATCTGTTAATTTTGATGCTAAATTAGCTCCTACTCCCAAACCAGATTTTTCATTTAATCCAATTTCACTTAATATTGAGTTCATTTTAGCACCTTCGATGATGAAATCAATTTTTTCTATGGGAGTATTCATAGAAAAAGAGTATATATCGTTAAAATTTAAAACGAAATTGTCATTTTCATTTTCAGAATTTGAAGCTACATTTGCACCTTTAGTTGATTCAATTACTTCCTCATTATAAATTACTTTTGTAATATTTGTATGACTATCTTCAATTATTACTTGAGAATGATTAGTGCCATCGCTACAAGTAGCTAAAATATACAACTTTTGCTTAGTATTAATGGGTTTTACTAGTACTTTGTTTTCCTTTATCATTTCTTGAGCAATAGATACATATTCCAGATTTACATACTTAAGAACTTCTAATTTATCGCATGATTTCCCGCATATTGCACCTAATGCAGCTGCAATATTTAATCCCACCATTCCAGTTCCAGGTACACCTACGCCCATACCATTTTTATAGATATTTGGACTTACATCTATAGAAATATAAGATACTTTATTTGGTAATAATTCTTTTGCTTTAGCTGTAGCAAGTGCTACTGCTATTGGTTCTGTACAACCTAGAGCAGGAACTATTTCAGATTTTAGTATTTCAATAATTTTGTTTTGTTTATATTCTTGATTTTGAATTTTCATAGAATTATTATATCATTTTTGTGAAATTAATAATAAAAAAAATATTAATTATATTTCTAGTTTATAAATTCTTCTTCTTTTGTGATTAACAGGATTATAAAATTTCCACATAGCTTGTATTAGAGAATTGTCTTCTAATTCTTGATTAGATTCAGCATGTTTAAATCCCATTTCCATAGCTGTTTTTAGGATTTCAGTTACTAAAACTGCGTCAACTCCCTTTGAGCGGTAATCTTCACGCACACCAGCAAAATAGAAGTCGAGTACTTCATAAGTCTTTAATCCTTTGAGCAGATGGAACAATCCAAATGGAAAGAGTTTGCCTTTAGCATTTTGCATTGCTTTAGATAAATTAGGCATAGTAATAATAAAACCAATTAATTCGTTTTTATCATTTTCGATTAATTTAATTAAATTTGGGTTAAGAAATGGCAAATATTTTTTTATATAATAATCTCTTTGTTTATCTGTCAGAGGTACAGTTCCATAGTTATCTTTAAAAGTATCTTCTAATAATTTAAATATTTCTTCGCCACGCTTTACATATTCAGATATAGTATCATATTCAACTAACTTAAATTTATGCTTTTTCATTACATAATCATTTACTCTTAATAACTTTTCGGGAATATCATCTTTGCCCGGAGTTGTAGAGAAATATTCTACATAGTCGATATCCTTTTTAAAACCATATCTCTCTAAATATTCAGAATAATATTCAAAGTTGTAAAATGAAGCAATTGTAGCTAATTTATCAAAGCCTTGCACTAACATTCCTTGCATATCAAAATCATTTAAGCCATGAGGACCGGTAATGGTAGTCATACCTCTTTCTTTAGCAAAATTTACTACAGTATCGAGTAATAATTTGCATACTTCATAATCTTCAATAAACTCTATCCAACTAAATCTACAATTTTTATAACCATATTTTTCATTAGCTGGTCTGCTTACTAAAGCCCCTACTCTACCAACTATTTTATTGCCTTTATAACATAAAAAAAGCTTTAAATCGACATCCTTTAATCCAGGATTTTTTTCTGGTAAGAAAGTATTTACTTCATCTGCCACTGTAGGTGGGACATAATATTTATTGTATTTATAGTGATTTAATTGAAATACTACAAAATCTCTAATTTGTTTTTTAGTTGTAATTTCTTTAATTACATAACTCATTTCATTATTATATATAATTTTAAAAAAACGAAATTAACAAGAAATTTACAAATAATAAAATATTTCTTAAAATATTTATTAAATAATAATCGTCTCTAATATTATTAGTTATTTCTTAGAACAAATAATTAATTAATATAAAAATTGAAATAAAATAAAACAATTCTTAATAACAATCGTTTTTTATATAAGAAATTAAGTTTTATTTAGTAAATATGGTACTTTGAAATATTATTTAAGAAAATAAATTTAATAAAAAGTATTTAAAATTGATTTTTCATAAAATTTCTCCTTGATAATCATTTTAACTCCTAATAAGTATGACGGGTACTTCCCCTTCTATTCGGTTTTCATAAATTGGTGGTAAAAGATATTAGTAGTGAGTTTACAGGGGAAGCACCTTTTTTTTATATGAATATGTAATATTAATATAAAAGTTTAAAAAATAATAAAATGATTTGTTGAAATTTTGTGAAATAGAAAAAATTAACCCAATTGACTATAGTTGATTGGGTTTTTTTTATACTATTAGTTTGAAAAAAATTAAATATATAGTTTTAAGTATTTTTATAGATAAAATTTAGTTAATCTTTCTGAGATTATGATTATTTTTGTAATCTTAACAGTTTAATTATAATTATATTGACAATCGAAATGGATGAAATAAACCAAAAAATTGATGTAGAAATAATAATTGATAAAGAAACAGCAATTGAAGAAAATGAAATGCCTAGTGAGCAATATGGCGTTTTATATGTAATATCCACTCCGATTGGAAATGATGATGATATTTCTCTGAGAGCGTTGAAATCAATTAGGGGATCGCACTTAATAGTGTGCGAAGAAGGTAAAATAGGGGGAAGATTCCTACAAAAACATAGTATTACTCAAAAAATGGAACTTCTCAACGAAAATAATGAAGTAGAGAAAACTTACGAATTGTTACAAAAGCTAAAATTGGGCAAAAGGATTGCATTAGTATCTGATTGCGGTACTCCAATCCTAGCTGACCCTGGACTATTATTAGTACAAGAGTGCATTAAAAATAATATTAAAGTAGTTGCTGTACCTGGTGCAAGTAGCATTATGACTGCATTAGTAATGAGTTCATTCCCAATAAATTCATTTTTCTACGCTGGATTTATGAGCCGAGAAAAATCTGTAAGGTTAAATCAAATTGTAGAACTTGCAAATAATCCTCATACTGTTGTTTTACTAGAAACTCCATACAGACTAATGCCATTATTAGAGGCTTTCCTTAAAGTAATTCCGCTGCGAAAAGCATATATCGGGTGCAATCTCACGATGTCATACGAAACACATCATTACGGAACATTTTCTGAATTATATGATAAATTTAATGAAAATAGATTCAAGGGTGAATTTGTTGTAGTGTTTGAAGGAAATATCGAATCTACTACTGTACTTATGCCAGAAGCATCTTCAATTGAAAGCTATTTAAGAGAAGATGATTATAGAGACAATTTCAGAGAAAGAGATAATTTCAGAAAACCAAGATATAATTCTAAAGTAAACGATAGGTTTAAAAGAAAAATTGATGATGCAATAGAATTTAGAAATGATTACAAATCAAGAGATAATTTCCCAGCTAGAGGAAGAAAAAGATTTGGAGCTGAAGAAAATCCTGATAATAATGAATTCACAAATGACGAAACTAATAATAGAATAAATAAATTTTCTCGTGATGATCGTCGTCCGTTCAAACGAGATAATGATAATTCCTCACGTGGAGAACGTCGTCCGTTCAAACGAGATAATGATGATTCCTCACGTGGAGAACGTCGTCCGTTCAAACGAGATAATGATGATTCCTCTCGCGGAGATCGTCGTCCATTCAAGCGTGATAATGATAATTCCTCACGCGGAGAACGTCGTCCATTCAAGCGTGATAATGATAATTCCTCACGCGGAGAACGTCGTCCGTTCAAGCGTGACAATGATAATTCCTCACGTGGAGAACGTCGTCCGTTCAAAAGAAAAGGTAACGATTCTTTTAAAGGTAAAGGTAAACCATTTAAAAGAAAATAATTAAATTGATTTTAATTAATGATTAAATAGAAGTATATAAAATAATATAAAGGAAAAATAATGTCAGGTCATAGTAAATGGGCTAATATAAAGCACCGCAAAGGCAGACAAGATGCAAAAAGAGGTAAAATATTTACCAGAATTGCTAAAGAAATTACAATTTCAGCACGAGATGGTGGTGGAGACCCAGAAATGAACCCAAGATTACGACTTGCTATACAAAGTGCAAGGGCTGTAAATATGCCATCTGATAATATTAATCGTGCTATTAAAAAGGGTACAGGAGAATTAGAGGGTAGTAATTATGAAGAACTTACTTATGAAGGATATGCACCTTTAGGAGTGGCTGTAATTGTAGAGACAGTAACAGATAATAAAGTCCGAACAGTAGCAGAAGTGCGTCAAGTATTTAATAAGTATAATGGAAATATGGGCGAAAGCAATTCTGTGATGTGGAATTTTGGTAGAAAAGGAGCTTTTACATTTAATACAAATGGTAAAAGCGAAGATGAATTATTTGAAACTGTTATTGAAGCAGGTGCTGAAGATTTAGAATTTGACGAAGAAAGCTCACGTATTATTTGTCCAATGGAAGAATTTAATTCAGTAAATAAGTATTTAAGCGAAAAGCAATTCGACGTAACTGAAGGTAAATTAGAATATATCCCTTCAAATTTTGCACCTATTACAAGCGTAGATGATGCACGCAAAGTAATGAAATTCATTGACGCTATGGAAGATTTAGACGATGTACAAAATGTATATTCGAACTTTGATATTCCTGATGATATTATGGAAGAATTGGAAAACGATTAAATATTAGTTTTAGATTATTCTGTTTAATTTAGATAAAATATTCAATAACTTTCTCGACTATGTCTAAACCAACAATTATATTATCATTAGAATCAGCTGGGAATATTTGCTCTGCTTCAATTAGTATAAATAATGTAATTTCTGCTACATTTTCAGTTTATCTTGCTAATAAACACGATAAATTATTAGCAGAATTTGCTAAAAGACTTCTAAACGATTTAGATATAAGTATTACTGAATTAGATGCTGTTGCTGTGTCGGCTGGACCTGGTTCGTTCACTGGACTAAGAATAAGTGGAAGTATTGCTAAAGCAATGTGCTTTGGAGGAACTCCAAATCTAATTGCCGTTCCTAATTTAATGGCATTTGCATATAATTGTTATAAGAATATTAATAAGAAAAGGTGATGTTATGAATTCTACCCCACGTGCATTTCTTGAAATTAAGTCGCAATATAACAATTTTAATGAAACAGAAAGAAAAATATTAATAATAATGTTTTCTTAAGAAATTCTAAAGAAAATAATACAATAAATAAAATAATTGCTACAATTAAAGCTCAAAAAGATTTGCTATATTTCCAAGAATTTTCAAATGAATTTATTGCTTTGAACGAGCCAAAATTAGTTGCTCAAGATTATTTTCAACAAAATGATGCGAGCAATTCTATTTTTTGTGGTAGTGCAGCATATTTATTTCCAAAATACAACATTGATATTAATTCAATAAATTTTTCTGCTGAATTAATTTCAAATCTAGCTAATGAGATGTTATCAAAAGGAGAATTTACTTCTCCAGATGAGTATACTCCAATGTATTTTCAAGATTTTAATCCAAAAAAAATATAATATAAAGATAGGAAGATGTTTTTAAATAATTTACCAATATTATCTTTTTTAATTCTTTGCTGGATGCTCACTATTGCTGATGAATTTTCTCAGAAGAAAAAAATATTTCCTGAGTTTTTATCTAATAATACTTTAGCTGGGATAATGGGAATATTGATATTATTTTGGGGCTTATTTCAATTTTATGCAAATTTTAATTATTTGATTTATCAGTTTCGATTTAATTATATAGTTGTTATTCTTAGATTTCTCGTTATTATTTATTTCATTGTATGTGGCTTTGTATTGACCTTTAAAGGTTTTGGCAAATATCTATATACTAAGAATAAAAGATCTCAAGAAAATTATCAGCGAACAAAAGAGGTATTATTACCTCTTCAGTCAATTTTATCGAAAGTAGGGTTATTGTTAATAATTATTAATCTTGTTAATTATTTTCTATCAATGAGTAAAATGGAAATTTAGAGGAGACAAAAGTGGAAATTCCTAAAATAATAATAGATAAATTAAAAATTGCTAAAAATATAGTAATTTTGTCAGGTGCTGGAATGTCAGCAGAAAGTGGTGTTAGTACTTTTAGAGACCCCGATGGCTTATGGGCAAAATTCTCACCTACTGAGCTTGCTAGTATGGATGGATTTATGTCTAATCCTCAATTAGTTTGGGATTGGTATTCAATGAGATTAAACGTTATTAACAATGTATCTCCTAACAATGGGCATAAAGCTGTAGCTGAAATGGAAAAATATTTTGATGATGTAACTGTAATTACTCAAAATGTAGACAAACTCCATCAAAGAGCAGGTAGCAAGAAAGTATATGAATTACACGGTAATATTGTAGAAAATTATTGCTCTAAGTGCCATGAACCATTTACAAAATCAATTTTAGAATTAGACAAAGAAATTCCAAAATGTGAGCATTGTGGTGGGTATATTCGACCTGCTGTTGTTTGGTTTGGAGAAGAATTACCTCAAAAAGCATTTAAAGAATCAGTAATCGCATCTCAAAAAGCTGATATAATGTTTGTAATAGGAACTTCCGGTGAGGTTTATCCAGCAGCACAATTACCTTTTAATGCAAAAAATTCAGGTGCATTTGTAGTTGAAATTAATCCAAATCATACTGCACTTTCACAATACTTAGATATTTCTATACATGAACCAAGTGGAGTGGCGATGCCTAAAATTTTAGAAAATTATTTAATAGAAAGAGGCAGAAAATGATATTAGGGGTTGGAACTGATATTATTGAAGTTCAAAGAATACAGGAAAGTATTGAAAAATATAAGGATAAATTCTTAAATAGAGTATTCACAAAAACTGAAATTGAATATTGCGAAACTTTTAACGATAAGAAATTCTTGCATTATGCTGCTCGCTTTGCTGCAGAAGAAGCTTTTAGCAAAGCTTTAGGAACCGGTATAACCGAAGGATTTAAGCTCAATGAATTTGGAGTACTAAATGATAACAAGGGCAAACCAACATCACAACTATTTGGCGATTTTATTCATAAATATAGTGATCTGAAGATTTCTATTTCTCTATCGCATATAAATAATTTTGCTACAGCAATTGTAATTGTCGAAAAATAATTTAAATTAAATATTAATTTTAAGAATAATAAATAAAAAATGGAAAAATTTAAAAATATGAGGTTTGTAAATAGGAGGATAATAGAAGCGGTAATTTTCCTCATTATTTTCTTTGCAATATTTAGTTATTTAGCTGAAGTAATGACTTTGCAAAATATGCTAAATACTATTATGCAAACTTCATACCACTTACTTATTGATACTGTTCTTTATATTATGGGTATTACTGTACTATCAGGAGCATTAGGCAAACTTCTAACTGAATTCGGTGTAGTAAGGTTGCTTGAATCAATTTTAAAACCATTGATGAAGCCCCTTTATAATTTGCCAGGAGTATCCGCTTTAGGTGCTGTAATGACATTCTTATCAGATAATCCAGCGATAATTTCACTTTCTAAAGACCCAAACTTTAATAAATATTTTAAAAAATTCCAATTAATTTCTCTTACGAATTTTGGAACTGCGTTTGGAATGGGACTAGTCGTGATTGCATTTATGGCAGGTAAGGGCTATGCTTTTGGAGCTTTAATTGGTTTAGTCGGGGCAATATTTGGTAGTATTATATCTACTCGCTTAATGCAAAAATTTACTTTAAAGTTATATCCAGAATATAAATATGAAGAAGTCCAAGGTGGAGACGAAGATTTAATTTCTTTTAAATCAGAAGGAAGTATTTTTATTAGATTTTTAAATTCTATTTTAGATGGTGGAAAAACAGGTGTCGATATTGGTTTAGCTATTATTCCAGGTGTATTAATTATTTCTACTTTTGTGATGATCCTTACTTTTGGTCCTTCTCCTGATGGATATACAGGGGCTGCTTATGAAGGTGTAGCTTTGCTACCATATTTAGCTGGTAAAGTTAATTTTATTTTTGAATGGTTATTTGGATTTACTAATCCTGAATTAATTGCCTTTCCTATTACGTCTTTAGGAGCTGTAGGGGCAGCTTTGGGTTTAATTCCAAGATTTATTTCTCAAGGATTTATTGATGGCAATGCAATTGCAGTCTTTACCGCAATTGGTATGTGTTGGAGTGGATTTTTAAGTACTCATACTGCTATGCTTGATTCGCTTGGATATAGACAGTTAACTTCAAAAGCTATTATTTCACATTCAATTGGAGGTCTTTTCGCAGGAATATTTGCTCATTGGTTATATGTAGCTGTAACGGCATTGTTTTTTTAATACGAATTAACTTTTAGAAAAGAAAAGAGCAATAATAAAAATTATTGCTCTTTTTATTTAAATTAGAATGATATTAAAATTAATCAATATCTTCGCTTTTAGCACGCTTAGTATCCCAAATGAAATAAAGAATCATTCCGATAAATGCAATTAATGCCACCCATTCAGCACCTGTACTTCCTTCAGCCCAAATATTTAGATTTGGATTAACCCCAAAGAATAACAGGAATGCTCCCAATACACCGAATAGAGCTGCACCAGCAATAAATCCTGATGCTATGAGAGTACCTCTTTGCAAACGTGCTTTCGATAATTTTTCATCATTATTCTTAGTTTTTCCTAAGAAATGGTTTAATAATCCACCTACAACAAGTGGAGTATTTAATGGTAATGGAATAAACATTCCGAGAGCAAATGCAAGCGGAGAAATTCCAAGCCAAGTAGTGATTAGTGAAATTATAGCTCCGACTATATAAAGCATCCAATTAACTTCAGCACCTGGAAGCATTAATGGTTCAATTACTGCAGCCATTGCGTTAGCTTGAGGAGCAACTAATGGGTCTGGAGTAGCAGGAGTATAGACAAATCCATAAGCTTGAGCTAAAATATAAATAACGATACCTACAGTTGCAGCAGAGAAAGCAGTTCCTAAGAATTTCCATTTTTCTTGCAAATATGGCGTAGTACCTAGCCAGTATCCAACCTTTAAATCTGTAACAAACCCACCTGCCATTGAAAGAGCTGTACAAACTATACCACCAATAATTAGCGAGCTGACCATACCCATAGGACCACTTAAACCAGCAGCTACAAGAACGAATGATGATACTATCAAAGTCATTAATGTCATTCCTGATACAGGATTAGAGCCAACAATTGCAATAGCATTTGCAGCTACAGTTGTAAATAAAAATGCAATAACGATAATAGTAATCAGAGCAATAATAGCTTGCGAAGTAGTAATATTTACACCAAAAAGTAAGAAAATAAATATACCAGCAATTACAATAAAAGAATAAAGCAAAATATTTGACATTTTTATATCTTTATCTGTTCTTACTTCGTTTTCTACTTTTTCATTGCCTTTGTTTTTTCCGGTTATACCATTTATTGCTAATTTAAAAGCTGAGCCTATTACACTTGAAGAGCGAATAATTCCAATCACACCAGCCATTGCAATAGCTCCAATGCCAATTGGTCTAACATAAACGTTAAATATTTCTTCTGCACTCATTGCATCAATAGGATTTACTCCGCTTGTGCCAACTACAGCTCCTACAATTGAATGAATTAGCGGTATAAATACAAACCATGAAAGAAGAGATCCGCATGTGATAATTAAAGAGAATTTTAATCCTACTAAATAGCCGAAGCTAAATACAAGTGGGCTAATGCTCATTTTGAAAACTAATTTATATTTATCTGCAATTAATTCTCCTAATGGAATCATACGGGTAGTAATTGTATCAGCCCATAATTTCATTGATGAGAATAAAAATTCAAAAACACCTCCAATTAATCCACTTAGGACTAATATGCCAGCTTGTTTGCCGCCTTTTTCTCCGGTAATTAGAATCTCGGTTGTAGCAGTAGCTTCAGGAAAAGGAAACTTTCCGTGCATATCCTTTACAAAATATTTTCTAAATGGGATAAGAAATAATATTCCCAAGAATCCACCCAATAGAGATGATAGAAATATTTGTAAGAAGTTTACTTCGATCTCTGGATATTTTGCTTGTAGGATGTAAAGTCCGGGAATAGTGAAAATTGCACCTGCTACGATCACTCCTGATGTAGCGCCAATAGATTGGATGATAATATTCTGCCCAAGTGAATTTTTTTTCTTTAAAGCAGTGGAGACACCCACAGCAATAATTGAAATTGGAATTGCAGCTTCGAATACCTGACCAATCTTTAAGCCAGAATAAGCTGCTGCAGCTGAGAAAATAATAGCCATTAATATGCCCATCAATACCGAGTATTTAGTTACTTCGTTAGGTACGTATGATGTAGGCATTACAGGATAATATTCCTCATTTTCATTTAATTCGCGATAAGCATTATCAGGAAGTTTAGTCTTGAAAATAGGTTCTGAATCCATTAATAATTTACCTGTAAGTTTGTTTATTAAAATTTATTTTTATGAAAAATTGTCGATCTTATAATATACTTTAGTTATTATTGTAATAAACTTATAAAGATATTTAAATTTCTAATATTACGAAAATAAGCAAATTTTCTAAAATTTGAAAAGAATAATGAAAATAATTACATATTTAGTAATTTTGTTTTATTCAAAATTAAATTCAAGTAATAAAATAAGAACACTTTTCGCTTAAATTCGTTATATAATAATATAAATATATGATATTATTAAGATGCATAAATTAAACTACTATATATTAATTTTTATTTTTTTCTCAATTTCTCAAAGCAATGCTCAAATTTTTAAGCAAGCTTTCACATGGAAATATGAAAATAAAGATTATTCAATGGAATTGATTCTGAATTCACGTACTTATAATTATTATAAAAACAGCGATAAAAGATTATACTTCACTAATGATAGCAAAGATAAAACTATTGGGAAATTTATGAACATCAAGGTAAATGATAATTTAATTACCATGATAGTAAATAAACTGTCGTCATTAGCTAGAAAAAACGGGATAAAAACGGAAGATTTACCGCAATTTGCTACTACATTTGTACAATATATTGATTACGACTCGTCAAAAGCGGAGAAAATTATTAACGAAAAATGGGATGCTGATACTGAACTGAACTTTCATTACGAAACTATTTATAAAAATAAAGGAGTTTGTACTGATAAAAGCATTTTATTAGCTTCAATTTTGAAGCAACTTGGGTATGGCACTGCGGTTATATTAATGGAAAAGGAAAAGCATGCTGCTTGTGCAATTCAGTCTAAAGCAAAAAATACTTTAAACAATTCTGGATATCAATATATTGAGACTACAGCTCCAGCTCCGATAGGATTTATTCCAGCTAATATTTCAAAAGAAAAAATTGAGATATTAAGGAAATCAAAAGGTAAAGCGTTTTATAAATGATAATAATTTATCAGATCTTAATATAATTTTGGTAGCTTAAATTAATCCCAATTTTTTTAAGGGATTTTTTTATTTTATCTTTTACGCTTGATTTATTACCGGACAAATCAATTTCATAATTATATTTTTTATCATTGATTCTTTGAGACATTACTTCAGGATGAGTCCCAGTAAATAATTTAAGTTTATCAATTTTAGAGAAATCGAATTTTACAACTTTTGGAATATTGTCATCAATCCATGCATCATCGTGCCATAGTTTATTAAAGTCTTCTTGTTTCCTTTGCATTATTTCCGGCATTTTCACCCAACCATAGTGATAAATTTCAGCATCTATTTCTTTTACTTTTAATTTTTCATTATTATTTTTGCGAAATCCTTGAGCATCTCTATATGAATAAATATTTCTTTTTGGTCGAATTACCCTAATTTCTCTATCATACCAGCGTGTGCTATCACCAATATATTTATAAGAACCATAGAAATGAGTATATTTAAAAAGTAAGCCATCTACTTCAGTATTATCTTTATAATGGAGCATTGCAGATTTAATATTTTCTAAATATTTTTCATGAACTACTTCATCACCTTGGATATAAAAAGCCCAATCAGATTCATTTGAAATTGCAGCTAATGCTTTATCGGTTTCAATGGCAAGAACTCTTCCTCCTTCTCTTATGGAGTCGTCCCAAATTGTTTCAATTATCTTAATTTTATTGGAATTAATTGATTTTATTAATTCTAAAGTCTCGTCTTCAGAATTACCTACAGCGATAATAAATTCGTCGCAAATTGGCAATATAGACAAAATTGCCTCAATAATCGGATAATCATATTTAATTGCATTTCGCACAAAAGAGAAACCAGAAACAAACATTTAATTAATTTTTTTAATGAAAGAAATTTTAATCTATAAATTTTTCTAAATATTTTGCTATTGCTATGCAAGAAGTAAGTCCGGGAGATTCTATACCAATTAAATTTATGAAATTTGGTAGTCCATTTTTGGTTTCGTCGCGAATAATGAAATCTCTAAATTTTTCATTTGGTTTTTGCAATTTTGGGCGAATTCCTGATTGATCGGGGGATAGATGTTCAATTTTTAAATTTTTTATATATTTAGAAGCAGATTCGTAGAATTTATTAATCGATTCAGGATTTACAGTATAATCATAAGAATCACGGGAAATATAATTTGCATCTGGACCCAATTTAGTACCACCATTTGTTTCAATTGTAAAATGAATTCCTAAGCTCTTTGCATTATCAGGTGGAACAGGATAAACTAATTTTGAGGCTATATTTTTGTATGAATTGATGCGAAAATAGCAACCTTTAGAATAATTAAGTGTTAAATTTTCTTTCTCTATGTCTATTCCACATATTTTTGCTATTTCATCGCTATTTAATCCAGCAGAGTTAATTAAATATTTACATTCTAAATCAAAATTTTCGGTTTGATTATCGTCATTATATTCTATTGAAATTTTATAATGATCTTGTTTCTTCTCTATTGCTTTAAATGTATGATTAAAGGCGAAATCTGTATCATTTTCAGAGGCAGAATCATAAAATGAAGTCATTAATTGATGACTATCTATAATACCTGTGGTCTCAGATAAAATTGCAGAGGAGCAAATGATATTTTTTTCTAAAGTTGACATTTCTTTTCCTGAAATTAGGCTTAAACCCGGTACTCCTTTGCTAATAGCCGAATAGTAAATATTCTCTAATTTTTCAATTTCATTATCTGAATTTGCAATTATATATTTTCCTATTTTGTTATAATTAATTTCATATTTTGACTTTGTATTTTCGAGCCATTGATATAATAATTTGTTGCCTTCGATACATAAAGTTGATTTTAATGAATCAGCAGAATAATAAATACCAGCGTGTATTACTTCACTATTTCTTGAACTTGTCTCCATTCCAAAAGAAGAATTTTTCTCAACGACGAGACATTTTTTGCCTTGTGCAGAGAAATTCATAGCAATTGCAAGCCCGACAACTCCTGCTCCTATTATAACTATATCGTAATCCATTTTTATTTTTTTCTTATTATATATTTAACTATTTAATTTAATTTCAATATTTCTATCCTTAGGCTCTGGGTCATTATATACTGCTTTTAATGCTCTTCCAATTAATTTAAGTATCTTATCATCGCTTTTAATTAATTCATCACAGAATTGTTTTGTTTCTAAGTCTATGCTTTCGTCACCATAGTAATGAGCAAAGACAATTTTAGCGAAACTTTCTTTTAATTTATTTGTTGTAGTGCTATCATAATTTTTATTTAGTTTTTTCCAGTTGTGAGAAAAAAAATTATTTAATCCGCGTGTAGTTTTATTTTTTGAATATTCCGCAAAATTTTGATCATCAATGAAAAATGCAGAATCATTAATATTTTTAGTAGAAATTGAAGCTATTTTATCTTTTATATTTACAATTCTATAAGAATGCGGGAATGTAATAGCAGAACCTGTCTCAATATCGTAAATGTTACCATGTTTTACAATATCATTAGCATGAAAATGACCAGTAAAAACAAGTTGCACTCCAAATTTATTTAAAATTTCTAATAATTCATTGGCATTCATTAAAATATAGCTATTACTAATGGGATTAGATGCTTGCCACGGAAAATGCTCTATTAAATTAAAATGCAGCATTACAATGAAATTTTTATTTAATTTCTTTCTTTCTGTTAAAACCTTTTGCAACCAAATTAATGTATTTTGATTTAATATGCCGGAGCTTGGCATATTATTGCGAGAATAAATTGAATATTTTGCTGCATCTAAGCAAATAATGTCATATTGATTGTCTAATTCAGCGAAATAACTTAGTGAAGTTGTATCTCGCGAAATTGCTTTGGAATAACCAAACTCTTTGTATATTTCAGAAAAATCTTTTGGTGAAACATTATCTATTAAATAATAATCCCTTCCTTCGAAGCGTGAAGCAGAGTAATTATTTATATCGTGGTTGCCCGGAATAACGAAAATATTTTTACCTTGCTCTTTCAATTGGTTTAGCATTTCTGCTAATTGTAAGTGGTTGTATTTTTCGCCGTGATGAGATAAATCTCCACAAATCAAAATATTTTTTTCTGGTAATTGAGAAATTTCTTTAAAAAGAGCTACTATTATCTCTTTGCTATGTTCTGTGAGTTTTGATTCTGTCCATTTATCTCTATAGAAAGCTGGTTCGCCAGCCCCAAGTTCTGGTGCGAAATAGTGCAAATCAGATATAATAATTAAATCTAATGAATGATTATTATTACTATTATTATCTTCAAACACTTTGTTTTGGTTATTTCTACAGGAAAAGAAACACAAAAAAATAATGAAAGAAATTAATATTTTGATTTTAGTGTACTTAATGAATATGAACCTGACTTATATCTATTAATCCTGCTGTTAAAGCGATAAAATCAACATAAAAACATATGATTATCCTTTAATTTTGACTAATTCTAACACAAAAATAAAAAGTGTCAATATCAAAGATTATAATGAACTGTTTTTTTATATTTTCTTTAAGTCGAGCCGCCTGCGGGAAGTGCGTTCAGTGCTTGCTGAAGGGTGGCATTTTCCCA
>CALLXS010000106.1 GCA_937875295.1 uncultured bacterium
CCCGTTACGAAAATTTATCTGATGAAAAGAAAAACTTAATGATGGGGAGATTTCAAAAAATCCTTAGAGCTAGAAATTTCTCTACATTTAAAGAATACTATGATTTTGTTTCAAAGGACTCATCAGGTGAAGCACTAAGCGAATTAGCAAATTCAATTTCGACTAATCATACTTTCTTTTATAGAGAAAATGATCATTTTGAATATTTTCTTAAGACTGTACTACCAGAGGTAACTTCCACTTTAGTATCCCAAGGTTCTAAAGACCTTAGAATATGGAGTGCTGGCTGCTCAAGCGGTGAAGAACCTTATGATTTGATGATGCTTATGCTCGAATATTTCGGTAATGACTACAAAAATTGGACTGCTGGGATATTAGCCACAGATATTTCTGAAAAAGCATTAAATATTGCTCGCAAAGGCGTTTATTCTGCTGATAGAATTCATAATCTACCAGAGCTGTATAAAAAGAAATATTTTAAGAAAGCAGGGAATGAATTCGAAATAATAGACAATATTAAAAATGAAGTAGTGTTTAGAAGGTTTAATTTAATGAATCCTGTTTTTACATTTAAAAAGAAATTTAATACAATCTTTTGTAGGAATGTGATGATATATTTTGATGAACCGACTCGTATTGAATTAGTTAATAAATTTTATAATTTACTTGTACCGGGTGGATATTTGTTCATTGGACATTCTGAAACATTAAAACGCGATACACATAATTTTCAATATATTAAACCAGCGGTATATAAAAAAGTATAATTTAGTTAGGAATAAATAGAATAATAGAAAATGAGAAAAATTAAAGTATTAATAATTGACGATTCAGCTTTGGTAAGAGATATATTACAAAAAGGTCTTTCAGCTGACTCTGGAATTGAAGTAGTAGGAGCAGCTCCTGATGTATATATTGGCAGAAATATGATTGTGGAATTACGTCCTGATGTCATTACACTTGACATAGAGATGCCAAAAATGGATGGAATTGAGTTTTTAAGAAAATTAATGCCTCAATACCCACTTCCAGTAATTGTAGTTTCTTCGCTAACTCAACGTGGAAAAGAAATTACAATGCAAGCATTAGAAGCAGGTGCTTTAGATTTCGTTCCTAAACCTGCTACAGACGTTGCTCGTGGATTAGCTGATATGATGTTAGAATTAAGAACAAAAATAAAAATATCTGCAAATGCTAACGTAGCACATTGGAAAAATAAAAGATTTGATTCTAACTCTACAAATAAATATTTTAATAATAAAGCTTTATCTGAATCTACTGATAAAGTAATTGCTATTGGTGCTTCCACCGGTGGTACAGAAGCTATTAAAAAAGTAATTACAGACTTACCTCCATCTACTCCGGGGATTGTGATAGTGCAACACATGCCTCCAGGATTTACAAAAACATTTGCTGAGAGACTTAATGAAACTTGCTTGATGCAAGTAAAAGAAGCCGAAAATGGCGACCGTATCGTTACTGGACGAGTTTTAATAGCTCCTGGAGATTTTCATATGAAAGTCGTTAGACGTGGTGGGCATTATTTAGTGGAATTAAATAATCAAGAAAAAGTATCCGGACATAGACCATCAGTAGATGTATTGTTTCATTCTGTCGCTCAAAATGTAGGTCGCAATGCTTATGGAGTGATTTTAACAGGTATGGGTTCAGATGGCGCTAAAGGTCTAAAAGCTATGCGTGATGCTGGAGCTAGAACAATTGGTCAAGATGAATTAACTTGTGTAGTTTATGGAATGCCAAAAGTAGCTTATGAATTAGGTGGAGTAGAAAGACAAATAAGATTAGATAATATTACTCAAGAACTTATCAATCTATATAAAAAAGATAAAATATAATATTAAAATTTATATACAATAATTTTTAATATTTTCGGTTATAAATGTATAATCAAATTGAATTTAAATAATAAAATAGAATAAAAGTATGAAAACTTTAGTTGTAGAAGATCATTATATTACAGCTCAATTAATGAAAGAGATTTTAAAATCTTATGGTAAATGTGAAACAGCTGAAAATGGTGAAGTAGCTTTAGATATATTTAAAAAAGCATTAATGACCAATGAGCATTTCAATGTAATTTTCTTAGATATTATGATGCCCGGAATGAATGGGAAAGAAGTATTAGAGAAAATTAGACAATTAGAAGAAGAATATGGACTAAGTGGATTAGATGGTGTGAAAATCATTATGACTACAGCTATGGATGATGCAAATACTATTCTTTCAGCTTTTAAATCACAATGTGATGGTTATATTGTGAAACCAATTAGTAGGCAAATTATTGCTGATAAATTAAAAGAATTAAATCTAATATAATTTATTTTTTATAAATAAAAATGCTTTAATCTTCTGGTATGAGGATAAAGCATTTTTTTGTTTATACTATGAAATAAAAATTATTCTCCGATTATTTTTTTCCTATACTTTTTTAATAAATAAAAGCCAAATATTGAAGTAATTATATTTGCAAGCATAGAGGCTAAGAAAATACCATCTACTTGCATTAATGAAGTAAATAAATATGCTAATGGTATATAGACTATAAATACCCTTGTGAGAGTAAGAATAGCAGAATGGAATGGCTTTTTGAATACATTTAAGGTTACACCTGTCACAAAAATATATCCTAAAAATGGGTAACTAAATGGTAAAAAATTAAAATATGATCTAAAGTGTTGAATTACAATTGGGTCATTATTAAAAATCAAAATTAATTTATCCGAAAAGAAAAACAATACTAAGAACAGAAATGCTCCCCAATATGTTGAATATTGTATGGATTTGCGAAGTCCTGTTTTTATCCTTCCGAATTGTTTTGCCCCTAAATTTTGCCCTATAAATGGAGACATGGCAACAGCAAACGACATCATCACTGTCAAAGCTAAAGATTCGATTCTCTCTGCTACTGATAAAGCTGCAACGGCTTCTTTTCCATAATAAGATGCTAAGTGAGTAATTATGCTAAACCCAAGTGGCAAAATAATATTTGTTAAAGCATTAGGTAATCCAATATATAATATATCTTTCCAACTATTTAAGACATCTTTTATTTTTGGCAATGATAAATCAATAATTTTATCTTTTTTTATTAATATATACAGTGCAATAATTACAATAAAAATCCTTGAAGCAATTGTTGCTACTGCTGCTCCTCTAAATCCGAGTGCTGGGATGGGACCTAATCCAAAAATGAATATTGGATCAAAAATTGTATTGAATAATAATACTAAAAGCATCACATTTGCAGCTGATTTAGTATTACCAATTGCTGTCATTGCATTATTACCAATCATTGGAAAAACTACAAAAATCGATCCAAGCAACCAAATATGTACATATTCTTTGATTAATATTAAAATCTCTGGAGGAGCTCCCAAAGATGTAAAGATTAAGTCATCAAATAAATAAGTAATTATTGATAATATAAATGTTATACAAATTCCAAGCATGATAGCATCAGTTGTAAGGCGCCTCACACTCTTAATATCTCCAGCTCCAAAAGCACGAGCAGAAAGGGCAGATGCACCATTAGCTACACCTAAAATAATTCCATTGAAAAACATAATCAACGGAAAAATAAAACCGAAAGCAGCTAATGCGTGAGTACCTAATTTGCCGATAAAAAAAGCATCTACTAAGCTGACACCAACTACACTTAAAAAGCCATACATCATTGGTAGAGATAGCTGCATAATTGCTTTTGATTCTTTTTCTTTGAGTATATTTGTACGAGATTTCATTTAATGAAAATATAGAAATAATAAAAAAATTTGATAAAAAGTTAGGTTCAAATTACGTAAAATTGAATTTCACTCGAAATTCAGGTGAGTATAAAATGAAGAAATATAAGAAGTTTGAGTAGTAGAATTATTTTAATAATATTACAAATATGAAGTATTAGACTTTATTTTATCTAATCCAATTCTTTTAATAGATGAGTTATTAAATCTTTTGTCGAATTGTTCTTTATCTAAATTTTGTAAATAATCATTTTTAAGGGAAATATCATTATTTCTAGGAGTAAATTCTTTGATTTTTGAAATTGGTCTATTTTTATTGTAAGGGCATACGTTTTGACAAATATCGCAGCCGTAAATATATCCGCTCAAATTAGTATTTATATTAATATATTCTGATTTTTTATCTTCAATATTTAAGAATGCTATACATTTTCTAATATCGATGATTTTGTCGCTGACAATTGCTTGATTAGGGCAAGAATTAATACATTTTTGACAAGCTCCACATAAATTTTTATGTGGAGGGTCGGGTTCAATTACTAATGAAGTGAAGATAATTCCAAGAAATATCCATGAACCAAATTCAGGAGAAATAATTAGACTATTTTTACCTATCCAACCAATTGAACACCTTTCAGCCCAAATTTTTTCAAATACTTTTCCTCCATCAACTGAAATAAAGCAATTTGCGCTATAATTTGTTTTTAAGAAATTAGCAATTTCATTTGATTTATTTTTAACAATTTGATGATAATCATCACCCCAAGCATGCCGAGAAATTTTGCCAGTTTGATTATCTGAATGCAGAAAAGATGTATTATAATTAACAGCTATAGCGATAACTGATTTAGCATTTTCTAGCAAAAGTTTAGGATTTGATTTTTCTTTTATATTCTTTATGAGATAATCCTTATTTGCAAAGTATCCCTTTTTGAATGATTGTAAACTAATTTCGCTTTCAAATTCTAAGGAATCGACTTTCGCAAACCCAATTTTATCTATTTCTAACTCTATAGAAAAGTCAATTATCTCTTGCTTAATATTTCCCATTTATTATAGATAAATGACTTTATCAGAATTAATTGATTCAATTGCAGCAAAAGTGGCTAATGTAGTTTTTCGAATTGAATTATATGAAATAGGCATTTCAGTACCTTTTTCTATTGAATTGATTACTGCTTGAACTTCTTCTAAATGTCCTTTTTTTCCATCAAACTTTTGTAATTTAGTTTTACCATTTCTAATGAGAGTAACTTCATCAAAGTTATTCATAATTGCGATTGAATTTTCGCAAAATACTTCGCAATATTCTTTTGAAAATGAAGTATCGCCATTTGAATAATAAAGTAATGTGCCAGAGCTACCATCACTAAATTTAATAATTATAGAAGAGTTATCATAATTATATTCGTTAGAATTATCAGAACTAAGACATTTAGCATATACACTCACTGGCACAGCGTTAGTAATATAACTCATGCAATCAATAAAATGACATGCTTCTCCAATGATACGACCATTTCCTTGATCTGGTTGATATAACCAATGAGTGCTTGGAATTGTGCCGGCATTAACTCTGTAAAGAATATTCATCGGAGCACTTCTCCCATTGAAGAATGAAGAAATTGCATTAAATGGTTTAGAAAATCTACGATTAAAACCTACGAACACTTTGCCTTTGTATTCTTCCACAGCTTTATCAATTTCTTCTAGCTGTTCTCTATTGATACATAGTGGCTTTTCTACAAATATTGGTTTATTAGCTTTTATTGCAGAAAGCACATATTTGAAGTGAGAATTATGTTGAGTAGAACAAAAGATGACATTAGTCTTTTGTGAATTAATAATAGAATCGGAATCAGTGGTGCATTCAACAAAACCGAATTTATTTGCCACAGTTTTTGCATTAACAGGTGTAGCAGTAGAAACGCTAATTAATTGAGCATTTGTCTTTTTTAATGCTGGTATTAAGTAGTTTTGACCAAAAGTACCGGCACCAATGAAACCGACACAAATTGATTTTGCTAATGGATTGTTTTTATATGTTTTAATTACTTTATCGAAAGGATATTCCTTGTCATTATATTTTATAAGTATTCCCAAATATTTTTCATTTGATTCGCCTGTGATTAACTTATATGCATCTGGAGCATTTTTAAGTTCGAAAATATGGGTATTTAAGTCTCTTACATTTAATTTGTTTTCAGCAATTAATTGTAATATAGCTTCCATATTTCTATTTTCAGTCCATCTGACAAATCCAATGGGATAATCTTGCCCAAGCAATTCATAATTAGAATCATATCTACCGGGACCATAGCTACAAGAAATCTTAAAATTAATTTCTTTCTCATAAAATGGTGATCTATTAATATTCATACCTACTGCACCAACTACAACGACATTACCTCGTTTTCTCGCTAATTTAATAGCAAAGTCTACAGGTTGATTTGATGAAGTGGATGCTGTAATTATTACAGAATCGAAACCATAGCCATTTGTAAAAGATAATAAATTTTTAATATATTGTTCATTATTTATAAAACACTCATCTACACCAAATGATTTAGCTAATTCAAAAGATGAATCATTAATATCTAATCCAACTACTTTACAACCAGATGCCTTAAGCAGTTGTACTGTAACTAGACCAATTAATCCTAGTCCAATAACTGCAACATTTTCACCGATTTTAACGTCTGCTTGCCTCACACCTTGCATAGCAATTGAGCAAACAGTAGTATATGCAGCATCTTCGAAAGATACATTTTCAGGAATTTTTGTAGCTAAATTTTTTGGAACAGTAATTATTTCGCCATGAACTGCATATCCAGCTCCAGCACAAGCTACTCTATCCCCAGGAGAAAATTCAGGACAACGAGATTCTATTACAATCCCGGAAGAGCTATAACCAAGAGCTTTAAATGAATCTAATTTTGAAAATACCTTTTGTACAGTGTGAATTAAACCTTCTTTCTTAACATAATCTAATACTAACTTTACTTGTTCAGGTTGTTTTTTAGCTCTTGCTATTAAGGAGCCTTGTGCATTTGAAACAGATGTTTTTTCAGTTCCAGCACTTATTAAAGAAAATTTATTACGTACTAAAATTCCATTATCTATACATTGCGGAGGTGGAAGCTCTTCCACTTGCATATTTCCATTTTTTTGGTATTGAACTATTTGTTGCATTTAATATTTCTTGCTGTACTTTTTAATATTTGATATTTACTTTTTTATATAAATAATTGCAAAAATAATTAATATTTTAGATTTTTAGCTAAAAATATGATATTTTAGATTACTTTTATTTTTTACATTTCAATTCAAATAGACCTTTAAAAATAAAACATGTTTAGTTATATATACACATTAAGTAAATTAGGGATAATTACAACTTTTTATAGTTTATATTCATCTTTTAAAGGACGTAATGGAAATTCGGATTTATATTTACAGACAGCATATAAATGGGCAGAAAAAGTTATTAAAATTCTAAAAATCAAAATAACTGTAAATGGAAAAGAATTATTAAATAAAAATTCCAATTACGTTTATATTTCTAATCATTTAAGTCTAATAGATATTCCGGTATTAACATTTGGACTAAATGATAATTTTAGAATAATTTACAAAAAAGAGCTTGAGAAGATACCTTTGTTTGGACTAGGTATGAAATACTCTCCTTTTATTCCAGTAAGTAGGGAAGGTGGAGCTGAAGCAAAGAAAACACTTTCGAGTGCTATCGAAGCAATGAAAGAAAATAAAAGTATTTTAGTCTTTGCTGAAGGTACTCGCTCCAAAGATGGAACTTTAGGTGAATTTAAACGAGGGGCTTTTCTATTAGCAGAAAAAGCTGAAAAACAGGTAGTACCTGTTACAATAAAAGGTACTAATTTAGTACTTCCAAAGGGAAAATTTAATTATAAAAAAGGAGTGAATGTGGAAATAATTATTTCTGCTCCTATGGATTTACCCGAAATAAAGAATAAAAAAACTATGGCTGATTTTATTCAAGAAGTAAGAGATAAAATATATCAAAATACAATTAAATAGAGTAAAAAAAATGAATTATGCAATTTTATTAATATCAATAATATTTAATGCAAGCTCAGGAATATTACTAAAATATTCTTCATTTTTAGAATCACCCAAAAAATTCTATATAATAGGTAGTGGTTTCTTATGTGCTTCGATTAGTGCTATTTTATATACTAAAGCACTTGAGACATTATCTATTGGTACTGCAACTACTATTAGCTCAGGGTTAGTGATTTTCACTTGTAGTATTGCAAGCGTTTTTATTTTTAATGAAAATTATTCATTAACTAAAATAATGGGTGGAGTCTTAATCTTTGTAGGAATATTTTTTCTATTTAAATAATTTGAATTAAATATTAATAACTAATTATAAGAAAATTATGGAATCAATAGCTGAATTTTGGAGATTAGCTGGGTTGAGATACAAATCTCATCCATGGCATGGTGTGGAAATTGGCGAAAATGTACCCGATATGGTGAATGTATATATTGAAGTCGTACCAACTGATACTATGAAATATGAATTAGATAAAGAAACTGGATATCTTAAGATCGATAGACCTAATAAATTTTCAAGTTTTATTCCGGCACTATATGGTTTTATTCCGCAGACTTATTGTGGACATTTTGTTGCTCAATTGTGTAATATGAAAAACAATAGGAAAGATATTATTGGCGATTCAGATCCATTAGATATTTGTGTCCTAACAGAAAGAAATATTATGCATGGTGATATTTTGCTGAAAGCTGTACCTATTGGCGGATTTAGAATGATAGATGGAGGTGAAGCTGATGATAAAATAATTGCTATTTTAAAAGGCGATGAAGTATATGGGCATTGGAATGATATTGATGATATACCTGATTCTTTGATTCATAGGCTAAAACATTATTTTTTAACTTATAAAGATATGCCCGGACTGCATACTCCAAGATGTGTAATCACTCATACTTATGGTAGAGAAGAAGCTCATGATGTTATTAATAGAAGCAGAAAGGATTATTTAAAGAAATTTGGGAAATTAGAAAATAAATTATCTGTTGCAGCAATTGAAGCATTCGTTTTTGCTGAAGAAATGCTAAGTAAAAAGAAAAATTTAACTACAAACAGAAAAGATTATATCTAATTTTGCTATTAGAAATTTTTAGATTTTATTTTTTATTTTTTTATGGATAGAGTAATTGTAATTGGTGATATTCATGGATGTGTTAATACTCTAAAGGAATTACTCTATAATATTATTAAAATCAATAAATCTGATAAATTAATATTTTTAGGTGATTACATTGATAGAGGATTACATTCGAGGGAAGTAATCGATGAATTAATTTATTTAAAAAATAATAATTATAATACTATCTTTCTGCGAGGTAATCACGAGCAAATGCTTTTGGATACCTACTTTCATCCTGAATTATATCCTCAATGGTTAATAAATGGTGCTGCAAATACACTAAGTTCTTTTAGGATTAACAATATAAAAGATTTAGACGAAAACTATTTGAGGTTTTTCCAGTCAACTAAGTTTTATTATGAAATTGAAAATTATGTAATTGTTCATGCTGGTCTAAATTTTGAATTAGAAAATCCATTAAACGATATTATCTCTATGCTTTGGACTCGGAATTTATCTATAGATAAAAGTAAAATAAATAACAGAAAATTAATTGTAGGGCATACACCAAAGTTAATTAGTGAAATCAAAGAATCAATTTACAAAGGAGATACAATTTTTTTAGATGGAGGTGTCGTCTATAATGATATGAAAACAGAATCAGGAAAAGGAAATTTGGTAGCCTATGACTTAATAAATGATGAATTATTTTATTTAGAAAACTCCGAAAAATAGGTAAATTCCTATTCCAAAATTAATAAAAAATATAGTCAATTTTTTCTTTTTAAATATTTTTTTTTATGATTAGAAAATTTATTAATTTGCATTAATAAATTTAACAGTTTTGATTTTATTTGTAAATAAATAAAATTTAAACAATTACATATTAAATTGGGGAATACGATGAAAACTAAATTACTATATTTATTTTCTTTTATGGGCTTGTTTATTATCTTTATTAATCTGCCTCTTAAAGCTCAAATCAGTTCATCAGAAGGAACGAATTTCTGGGTTGCTTTTCCTTATCTAATTTCCGATGGACTTAATACACCACGTAGTACAGAATCTAATTCAATATTTCAATTATTTATTAATTCAAAGACTAAAAATACTCTTCAAATTTACGATAGTAAAGGGCTATTAATAATATCCAATATTATTGTGAATGCAAATGAAGATAAAATAATTGCGATTCCATTAAATTATATGGTAGATCAATCAGAAACTACTCAAAACAACAATAGCATAAGAGTCGTGTCTGAGAAACCAATTTCTGTAACTGCTCATGTAGGATCTAATGCATATTTTGAATCCTATAGTATAATACCATCTAATAACTTGGGATATAATTATTATACTGCTAATTTATATCAAGATTATTATAAAAATACTTATAATAAATTTATCCAGTCTCCTGGGCAAATAATACTACTAGCTACAGAAGATAATACTAATATTACTTATTCTCCAAAGGCAAAAACTAGGTTAGTAGAAACCGGGCAATCGCGAACTATTAATTTAAATAAAGGTGAGACTTACTTAATATTAGCTGACACACTTAAAAGTCTTACACATAATTATATTTCTGATTTAACTGGAACTTACATTTCAGCAAATAAAAAAATTGCTGTTTTCTCTGGGCATTGTAGGGTTTCCTTTCCTGCGTATGGAAGTACAATTTATTCGACTTTGCAATTTGCTTATCCAAGAAATTTAATGATTGAACAAATGTTACCTGTGGATTTATTAGGAACCACAAATATCACTGTTCCATTTGCTTTTGAAAAAAATCGCACATACTTAAATAAAACTTCTTATGAAAAAGGTGATTTAATTAGAATTATCGCCACTCAAGATAATACGGAATTATATATTTATAGTAAATATACCGGGCAAAAAGAAGTTATAAAAGATGATATGAAAGCTGGTGAAATCTATGAAAATGCTGAACAACAAGAACCTGAAGTTTATTATAGCTCTAAGCCTGTTGCAGTCTTTCAATATGCAAAAACTTACTTTAATCTTTGGCCCTGGGGGTATAAGATAAATCCTGAAGTTGAATCAGATAAAGATGATAATGATTTGCAATATGGCACAAGGGGTAGTACTGGCATGTTAATTAGAGTTACTCCAAACGAGAGATGGGTAAATTATTGCTCATTTACATCGTTACAGAATTTAATTCCTCAATATTTTACTATGGTTTTTCGAAAAGGGACTGATTCTTTAATAAAATTCGACAATCAATTATTGACTTATAAGTTTTCAACAGAAATAAAAAATATACCATTTTCGGACTATTCATATATAGCATTTACTTCTCTATCTGGGGTTCATATAGTAGAATCAATTAATGAAGACATTAAATTTACTGTATATGCATACGGATATTTAATTGGAACAGAAAAGGGTACAAGTCATGGATTTACTCCTGGTATGGATTATTCTGAGCATTGTGTAGATACATTATTAATGAGTTATACTCAACCAAAACACAATGAATTCACTGGTACAGTAAACGCAATTGACTTGTACGATGGAAAATCGTGTTCAGCTGTAAATTATATTAAAAATATTGATTCTCTCAGTAAAAATGCAATTTTAGATTATAAAATAAATTCAAATTCTAAAAGCTGGGATTTCAATATTTCATTCCCTGATGAATTTGCTGATGGAAATTTAAAATTCATTGCAAAATCGAGCGGAGGAAGTACTATAGACACTAATTTTACGTATGATGCACCGGATTTGGAACTTAATTTACGTAGATTAGATTATTTCATTGAAAATACGAATATTGATTATACAAAATCAATAGCTATCAAAAATACGGGTGCTAATGAATTAAAAATTACCATTCCTGATATTAATAGCAAAAATAATTCTTTTAAAATTGCGAATCAAGATAAAAATATAATTCTACCTGCCGGCGCTGAATACACTATAAATATAATTGCAAGATTTCTTGAGCCAAGTACACTTGCTGACACTGCTGAAATGTATATTGATATAAATGATATTTCATATAAAGCTGTGAATCTTTATGCTTCTAATAATAGCATTGTGATTATTTCTGAAAATGTAGATTGGGAGAATGTACCTTATTTAATTAAAATTCCACAAATGAAATATTTTACTGTCTTAAATAGTACCTCTCAACAAATAAAAATAAAAAAAGTAGGATTCTTAAAAAATAAAGGTAATTTTGCTTTTGATGATTTAAATATTTCAAATAGTATTTTAGATGCTACTAATGACAATAATTTTACATTAAATTCTGGTGATTCTACAATTTTTGGAGTAAAATATACTCCTGATAATTTCACAAATACTTTAGATATAGATTCAATAGAAATACAATTAAGTACTGATAAAAACATTAAAGTTGAATTAAAAGGAAGTATTAACAAATCAAAATTAATAGTTACTCCTATAGATTATTTAGAATTACCTTATTATAAACTTGATTCTTTGCATTTTACTAAATTATCTATTACTAATAATTCATATTTACCATTTGGAATAAATTTGAAGAAAGGAACAATTACCAATTTTGCTGGTATTGTCAATAATAAGAATAATGCTTTAATTACAATTAATAAAAATTCAACTATAGATATTGATTTAGAATATAAAGTATCTAGCAGTTCAATAGACGATGTAGTTGATTCATTAATAATATCTTATAGGAATAATGAGTTTATATATAACTTGACAGCTATTAAATTTATCAATAGAATATCCAATAATATAATAGAAAATCTAAATATTCATTTACCAAAAGAATATTATACTTTAAATGAATTTATCATTTTTGATTTTGATAAAAACATCATAAGTAAAATTGAAATTTATAATGAAAAAGGTCAATTAATTAAAGATGGGACTTTTAATTCAAACATCTCGATATTCAATAGTTCTGACTTTATTCCCGGTAGATATTTCTACAAAGTATTAATTAAAGATCAGGAAATAAAAGGTAAATTCATTGTAAAATAAAACAAAATTAAGTCTCTATTCACAAGTTTTCTAGTGAGTAGAGACTTTTATTTTTACTTTAAAATACATTTTATTGTATTTTGCTTTATAATTCTATGTCTTTGATAAATATATCAGTTGAGCCTAATCTATCATTTACAAATTTACTAGAAATTTGAGAGACATTAGAATAAAAATTATTATCATTTAGTAATTTATCTATAATTCTAAATAATTCAATAGAATTTTCAATTGTAAATAAAGCTCCAATTGATTTAAGTTCTTTTGCATCAGGAGATTTCCTGATGTCTTTGCCTGTAATTAGAGGAATTCCATATCCTGCAGGTTCCGTTACAGAGTGTACACCATCACCAAAAGCACCACCAATATAGGCAATATCAGCGTTTGCATATAATTTCAATAAATTTCCGATACTATCGACGATAATAATTCTATCACCCAATTGGATTTCGATTTTTTCATTTTCATTAATTGAATTGATATTGCTAAGGAAAGTATATTTATTAAGTTTTTGAGTTAATTTGTCAAGATGCTCGCGAGTTGGTTCATGAGGGACTATAATTAATGATAATTTTACAATATCATTCTTAGCATTGATTTTCTTAACTGCCTCGAGGAGTAGATCTTCATCTTCTTCCCAAGTGCTTCCGGCTACTAGTACTTTTGATTTTCCGAATATAGTTTTGTCTAAAAATGGATTTTGAATTGATTCATTTACTTTCCCAAAAATTCTATCGAAACGTGTATCTGGTAAAAATTTAATTTTTTTGATACCGCACATATCTATAAAATATGGTAAATCTAACTTATTCATCACATAAATTTTTTTAAAGAAAGAAAAGCATCTTTTATAATAGAAATTTATGAATTTGTTTTGAGGTTGGCTAGCATTTAAGAGAAAAATCGGAATTTCTTTATTATGTAGTTCATTTAAGTAATTAAACCAAATTTCGTAACGAATGAAAATCGCAATATTTGGATTAATATTTTCAATGAATTTAATTGCATTCTCTTTATAATCTAATGGAAGATAAGTGATTAAATCAGCATATTCATAATTTTTTAGATTTTCATAACCAGAAGGAGAGAAAAACGTTAATATTATGTAGATATTAGGTTGAGTTAGTTTTATTTTTTCTATAATTGGGCGAGCTTGCTCAAATTCACCCATAGAAGCAACATGAAACCAAATTTTCTTTTTTGATATTGAATTATCAATAATTCCAAAATTATTAAGAAGATTATTTGCAATTATTTCTCTATTTTTGAGTTTCTTATTATTCTTTTGGAATTTAATATAGAGCTTTACAAGCTGAATAAATATTTTGTTATATAAGAAATCCATTTTCTTAGAACTTAATTAAAACAAATTACAAAATTACATAAGAAAAAATATAATTTCATATAAAATACAAATAAAGAGCTAAAAATGAAAAAATCTTTTGGTGCCAAAACGGCGTTATTTCCATTACCAGTTGTATTAGTTGGTACATACGTTAAAGACAACGAACCAAATTTAATGGCTGCTTCATGGGTAGGGATAATAAATAGTACTCCTGCAATGTTATCAATTAGTATACGCAAAGAAAGAGCTACATTTAAAGGTCTTGAATTAAATAAAGAATTTACTTTATCTTTTCCAAATACAAAACAAATTCACGAAACAGATTATTGCGGAGTATTTTCGCAAAAGAATACAGATAAAATATCTGATTTAGGATTAAAAGTAAGAAAATCAGATATAATAAATGCTCCTGAATTTGATGATTTTAACGTAACTATTTATTGTAAAGTTAAAAATAGTATAGATTTAGGGAGTCATAATATTTTTATATCAGAAATCATCGATTTAAAAGCAAATGAATCTATTCTAACAGATGATATTCCGGACCTAAAGAAAATTGACCCAATAATATATGATTCATTTTCGCGTTCATATTTTTCTATAGGTAATAAAATAGAACGTGCTTAT
>CALLXS010000107.1 GCA_937875295.1 uncultured bacterium
TGATTTATTATAAATCTGAATTGACATCTATATTAAGGTAGATTACAAAATTAGGATATTTTAAGCAAATTGCCAAAAGAAAAATGAATGTAAGTGATTTTTAATGTATTAATAAATTTTTTGTAATGAAAAATAAAAGTTATAATATTAATAATCAATTTTTATTTATATAATTTTATTATATTTGCTTTACAAATGTTTTAAATTAAAAATAAAAAATATGAATTCTAGATTTTTAAAAATAATATTTCAATTAATTGCACTATTAATTTTATCGAAAAGCCTCAAAGCTGAAGTGCCTGATTATTTGCTAAATGGTTCAACTAATAAAGCAAATAATACTTTACAATCATCACTTAATTTCAAACCGACATTTAAAAGAAATTATAATGTAAAGAGCTATTCTCTTGATTTTAATTGGTATGATATGCTGAAATCTGCTAAAAAAGAGTGGTCAGGCGTATCTATAATTAAATTAGTTCCTGAGACTGACACTATTACTCAAATTGTAATGGATGCAGGAGATTTGATAATCAAAGAAATAAAATTTGAGAATAAAAGTATAGATTTTTTGTACAATAAAGACCAAAGTAGTTTAATAATTCTACCAAATAGGACAATCAATAAAGATGAAGAATTAGAGTTTCATATTAGCTTTGCAGATACTTCATTCGATAATTTAGGAATTAATTTTTATGAAAAAGACAATATTGGTACTAATCGTGGTATATATGACAACATTGCTTATACAATGTCAGAACCAAAAGAAGCTAGGTTTTGGATGCCATGTAATGATAATCCATTTGATAGAGCAATAAGTGATGTAAGAGTGAAAGTACCGACAGGATTCATTGCAGTTGCTAATGGGAAATTGATTGATTCCACTACAATAGGCGATACAACTTACTTTCAATGGAGGCACGATTTTGAAATTCCTACTTATTTAATGTCTGTTACAGCTAGCACATTTTTAATTGATAGAGATTCAACGACTCTAAAAAGTGGTAAAAAAATTGAAATGCCATATTTTTATTGGAAAGAGCTAATTCCCACAGACTCAGCTTATATTCCGATTACTCGATTGCATGGCAATATGATGAATTTCTTTAGTGATGTATTCTTTGAATATCCTTATGAAAAATACAGCGTTGTGTTTGTTCCAGCGTTTTTGGGTGGAATGGAGCATAATACTATTACGAGAGTAGATACAAAATGGAGAAGTAATAGTTATGCAAGTGGTTTTGCTCATGAATTAGCTCATCATTGGCTTGGAAATTACATTACATGTGCCGATTGGCAAGATTTGTGGATTAATGAAGGTGGAGCTACATGGGCTGCTGCTATTTGGTTAGAACATTATTTCGGAAATGAAGCTTATGTAAATGAAATACGTTCAAATGCAAATGGTTATATATATGGAGATGATAAGAATCATCCTATTTATGATTTACCTGAAAATATTTTATTCCATTGGTCTCTAACTTATGCTAAAGCAGGTATGTTTTATCAAATGATGTCTGAATTAGTCGGGAGAGAACAATTTTACAAAACCCTACAGAAAATCTTTACTACTTATCCTACTAAATCAATCACAACAGAGCAATTTCTAGAAGTAGTAAAAAATGAAAATCCTGAGAGTATTGTAGACTGGGATATCTTTTTTGAACAATGGTTATTTAAACGCGGTTATCCAATTTATGATATCAATATTGAATATTCAAAATTAAATGAAACATCTGACTCTACAATAGCACATATTAATATTAAACAAACTCAAGCTGGCGAAAATATTCCGGAAGTATTTGAAATGCCAATATCAATTCAGTACGCGGTTCGTGAAAATGATAAGTTAAATATTAAAGTACAAAAAAGTTATTTTATGTCAGAAAGAGAGCAAAGTTTTATTGATACTTTAGCATTTCTACCGGCAGAGCAGAATACTAATGAAATAATATTATTGCATAAATCAACATTTAATAAATCAATAGTAGAAGAAAATATTCAAGAAGAGCAAATTTCAATATTTCCAAATATTACTAGCATTGGCTCAATGATTAATATAAATATAATCTCACCAATTTTAACAGAAAAAGTAAATATTGATTTATATAATCAAATGGGAGAGCATATAGAAAATTATAATATCTTAGATAATTTAGGTACTTATAAAATTAGGGTTCCATATAATGTATCAGCTGGAGTGTATTATTTGAAATTGCAGTTCAATAATAGAAATATAATGCAAAAGATAATTATTCAATAATCTAAAAAGCTAACTTTATTAAAAAAATCTTATTTACATTTTAGGTGTAAAATTGTTTTTTATAATAGAGTATTCTCTAAATATATTAGAATAAAATTTAGATAATATTAAATTTTAAAATTAAAGATATGTCTAATTGCGTATTAATATTTTATTAGAATATTAAGATCAATAAGAAAAAATGACCTATTAATATTATTGGGATTAATAATTTGAATTTAATATGGCGCGTCTTATGTCTAAAAATTAGCATTCCAATTAATGCACCAAGGCTTCCACCGATTGCAGCAGTAGTAAGCAATCGTGATTCACTTATGCGAAGTTTTTTTGTTTTAGATAGCTTTTTATCTTTGTAAAATAGATAAAAAGCATAAATATTTATTATAAATGCATATAAGATGATAGCAAAAGGCAAAAAAGGAATCATCTCAATCGGCTAATAATTCATTTATTTTTTGCTTCATATTATTGAATTCTACTTTGTCGAAAAGACGAGTGAGGAAAGCAACTTTACCATCTTTATCGATAATAATATTTCGAGTTACTCCAGCCCCTTCTTCTGCATATAAATTAAATATTTCACCTTCCGGATCTAATAAGATTGGATATGATACACCTGTTTTTTCCTTAAACTTCTTAATTTGTTCAGAATCTTCTTTCAGGTCTATGCCGAAAATGGCAAAATTACTATCATTTTTGTGGATATTATATATTTCTGATTCAATAAATGGCATTTCTTTGATGCAAACCGGACACCATGATGCAGTAAATTGTAGCATTATTACTTTGCCACGATAATCAGATAATTTTTCTTCTTTTCCATCTAAATATTTAATTGTAAAATTAGGTGCAAAATCTCCTATTTTTACTTTATGTTGAGGGTCATTTTGTTTATTATCTGCAAACATATTATAATTTAAATTAATAGAAATAAATGAAATTAGAATTGTAATTGCTATTAAATATTTTTTTCTCATTTTTATTTATTAATAATTTTTTCGTCTAAAAGGTAATTTGAACCGAAAAATATCAAATAGTTTAAAATTTGGTATTAAATATATTAACACAATGTAAATAACTCCTTCTATCGGAATATATTGTAAAGGTTCATTTAATAGTAAGCGAGTGATATAATCAGTCCAATCGAATGTAAAAATACTATCAGTAAAAGCCCAAGTAATTCCAAAAACAAATAATGCAAATTGTGCAAAAAATCTGAACTTTGCTTTCTGAGGTGCCTGAGACATTAAATCCCTATTTTCTTTTCTTATTTTAAATAAATTATATATGCAAGCTATAAGTCCAATAATAGAACTTGTAATTATCAATATAGCATTAAAATACATTACTATTAGGAAATCATCAAAAGTATGTATAATGACATTATTTAATTTTAATATTATTCCTATTATAGTTATAAGAATATTTAAAAAAATCAAATAATTAGATATTTTGATAAATTTATTAAGCAAGATAGTATTAGGAATTTCATTATTTTTTAATTTATTTTTAAATATATAATAAATTAGATTTATTATAATAGTGATCGCTATTCCAAAATATGAGAGGTAAGTATAATTCATTTCTTTGTATTAATAAGTGAGGTTGATCATTATTGTAATCATAATGATTATTGATAAATAGGCATATCGTATTGAAGGTAAAAATTTTACAGTTTTGTTATAATAATACGCAATTGAAAGAGACAATAGCTCTACTAAAATGGCACTTGCAATTAATTTCCATCCTGTAAGATTTTGGTTCCAAACATAATTTAATCCACGGAAAACAGCACTTCCATATATTATTAATATATGAATAACAAATAAGAAGAATGATTTTTTGCTTAACGTTAGATATAGCCAAGAGAATTTCTTAATCTTTTCATTTAATAAAATAATCAAAGGAAAGGCAGTAATGACTATACCTATTCTCATTACAATACCACCTGGATTAATAAGAGATATTTGTCTATAATTAGTTTCTACTCCATTAATAATATTAAAAGCTGGTACCCCAATAATTATTAGGGCAATTCCTAACTTAAGACCTTTACTAAAAATTGCTTCAAATAAGAGATTTTTTGGTGTGTTTCTTAGATATATTCCTGCCGAAACGCCAAAAAAGAAATAAGAACTTACAGGAAACATTGTATAGATAGAACCTCTTTCATAGGATAAATAAGGAGCTAGAATCTCTGGTAATATAGCATACCAATCATATTTCTGTATAAACCAAGATATTAAAAGAGCAAAAAATGAGAACATTAAAGTATAAGTCAACAATTCTTTATCATTTTTTGCAATTTTATAAAATACTTGCAAAATCAATAAGCATATTGCTGTAATATGAAGTATATTAGTTTGGTAAAATATCGTCCAAAATTCATCTGTAAAAGTATCTAAATGCCTTAGGCTTGCAGCAGGAAACGACATAACATAAGCTACAAAAAGCAGTATGACAGCTGTTCTAATACGTTTTAAGATCTTTTTATTGTCAATAGTGCCATCAGGTAGTCTTTTTGTAGCAAAAACGTTTACAGCTCCTGATATCATCATAAAAATAGGAGCAGTCAGACCTCTGATAAAAGTCCAAATGTCCCAACCAGCTTTGTTTGCATCAATATATTCAGGAACAGCAAATGCAAAAATTGAATGTCCTTGGATCATAAGAACAATAGCTATGAATCTATACAAATCAAGAGCATCAATTCTACCATTGCTACCGGTAAATTCAATATTTTTATATCTATTAATAACAGAATTAAGCACTTTTAATTTTTAAATTAATATAATTGTATAATTTATTATAACGCTAATAAATAAGAAAAATTAAAGATTTTCTAATTTGTTTAAATTCTCGTAAGCATTATGAATTAAGCTATTCATATATATTTCGGGGATTACAATATTACATTCAACAAATCTTAACAATGTATTCGTCTCGTTTAGCATCGTTTCAGTGCGCTGATATGACTCATTCCATTTACCATTAGTGTGTTTATCATAGAAATCTTGCCCATTTTTATGCACTATAACTTCATTAATACCGGTTTGAATTATTGCTCTACAACAATCACAACATGGCATCCAAGGTACATAAAGTTTGCATCCCTTTAGAATTGTCCCTCTTCTTGCAGCGTTGTAAATTGCATTTCTCTCTGCGTGTTCCATCCAATGATATTTTTCGCCATTTTCGCGAGAAATTCTTTTTTCTTCAATATCAATCTCGATTCCACGAGGTAGGGAATTATATCCAGTAGAGACTAACACATTATCCGAGTCTACAACAACACTACCTACATGCGTATTTCCATCAATTGATCTCATTCCAATCAAATAGCACATAGTGATATATAATTGATCCCAAGAGGGTCTTATTAAATCATTTTTCATTTTATGATTTTAATTTTGTTAATTTTAATTGAATTTTCAAATTAAATGACTCTGTTAATCGTTTTATATTAACGGTTTTGATTAAATTTTGTTATATTTTAAATCAACAATTAATTAACATACAATTTTAATAATTTTTTTAAAATGGATATAAAAACTTCATATTTGCTTAATCCTGAGAACTTAGATTTAGAATTAGAATTATCATTAGCTCATAATATTCTAAATATAAATCAAAAATCTACTAATTCAGCTTTTTGGATATGGGATGAAAATTCGCAATCTATAAAATTGAGTGAAGGTATTTTTGATATATTTGGTAAAGTAGATAAATCATTAGCTGGTATTGATAGTTTAATGAATTCAGTAACAGTTGCAGACAAATTCAAAGTTACAAAAGCATTATATTTAGTAGCAGTGAATTATACTGATTTGTATTTTGAATGTTCAATAGTATGTGGGAGTCAAATAAAAAAAATTAAGTTTTCCGGTGAGCCAATATTTGATAAAGCAGGTAAACTTGCATATTATATTGGTACAGTCCAAGATATTACAGAATATGATTTAAAAAACCAAAAAATTGAGGATCAAAATAATATATTAAATATAATTTCTTTTCTTTCGGAAAAATTCCTAAATACAAATATTAATAATTTAGTTGAAACAATTGAATATGCTTTTGAGAAAGCAAGTAAAGTTTTTAATTATCATAATGGTATAATAGTAAATTTTGACAATGATGCTGAAGATAAAGTATTAGTCAAATGGAAACATCCAAATTATCAAAAATATCATGAAATTCCGATTAATAATTCTTTTATTAAAGATATGATGGCATATATTCATTCTTTTAGTGATACTCCATTAGAAGAATATGTTGCAATATTTGACAGTTTGGATATCATTCCGGAAGATTTTATTCAAATAAGGAATTTTTATAGAGTGCAAAATATTAAAACACTTATAGTTATTCCACTATTGACACCTGATGAATTTATTGGTTTTACTATTTTAATAAATTATAAAGATAATAATGCTTTTGATAAAATTACTCATTCTAAATTACATACAATGAATAGGATGGTAGCTTCTGCATTAGTTAGAGCTAAATATGAAGAATTACTAGTAAAAGCTAAAGAAGAAGCTGAGAATGCAAATCTTTCTAAAAGTGCTTTTTTAGCAAATATTAATCATGAAATACGTACACCATTGAATTCTATTATAGGATATTCTAATATTTTAAAAGATTCAAACAAAGAACTAAAGTACAATTTTTATTTTGATGGTATATTGAAATCTTCAAAACAGTTAATGGAATTGTTAACAAATATTATCGATATATCAAAAATTCAATCAGGAAAAGTCCAAATTAATATGAAAAGTATTAATTTACAAGGCATTATCAATGAATTATCTTCAATTTACAAGGATAAAGCCTTGCAAAAAGGAGTTAATTTCAAATTAGAAATGGATTCAACATTACCAGGTTTTATTATTTCCGACGAACCAAAGATTTGGCAAATATTACATAATTTATTAGAAAATTCCGTGAAGTTTACGGAAAAAGGTAGCATTATATTTAGAATTTATAAAGAAACTCAAAGTGATAATTCATTATCTATAAAATTTGAAATTGATGATACTGGGACCGGGATAGAGCATGAAAATATTGAATCAATATTTAATCCTTTTAAACAAGCTGATGATAAACTAAATCGAAAATTTGGTGGGTCTGGATTGGGATTAAGTATTAGCAAAAGCCTAGCTGAATTAATAAATGGTGGCTTGAGCGTAGAATCAGAAATAGGCAAAGGAAGTAAATTTACTTTTTATATTAATAAAGTTGAAATTCAAGAAAGCGATGAAAAATTAGAAAAAGAAGTATATAATAGCGATTTAAAAAAAATTGATGATAATGAATTAGTAAAAACTCTTGGTGGAAAAACTTTTTTAATTGCTGATGATGACAAACCAAATATATTAATTCTTACGAAGATTCTCGAACCATATAATATTAATATTAAAACTGCAGCCAATGGTGAAGATGCCTTAGAAGAATTCAAAAATAATAATATTGATTTAGTGATTTTAGATTATTCTATGCCTAAATTAAATGGTGTACAAGTCGCAAGAAAAATCCGCGACGAGCTTGCAAATAAGCCTGTAAATATTGTTATTCTAACTGGATATACTTCCTTTCAAAAAATTGATGGATTAGATAATATAGAATTTCCAATGATCTCTAAACCAATAGAATTCGATGCTTTTAAATATAAATTATATAATTTATTGAAATCTTCGGATACAAAAACGATTAATATTATCGAAACTTCTAATTCCAGCTTAATTAACTTAAAAGCTTTAAAAGAAGTGTTGGAAAATGAATTTGAAATTGCTTTTTCTACGTTAAATATTGATGATATAAAGAAATTTTTAAATAAAGGATTGAATTTTGCTAATAATTATCAAGTAGATGATGAATATTTACATAGATTATATGAAATAAAAAAAGCAATTGAAATTTTTAATGTAGGAAGTATATTTAATTTAATGAAAGAATTTGAGAAAAAATATAACTTATAATATGTTATACTCAATAATTATAGAAAATGCAGGAAAAAAGTAATAATATAAAGCTCGCAAATAGGTCAATTTTTCTAAGAATAATAAAATTTATTTTTAGTAGCATCTTTTGGATATGCACTTTAATTATTATTGTTGTGTTAGGATTAGTTATTTCTTTACAAGTGCCATCATCAAGGAAATTTGTAATTAATAAAGCTGTTGAGATTGTTAATAATAGCTTAATTGCAAAAATTGAAGTAGCGGATATAGATTTTTCTACATTTCCTAATATTAAAATTCTCAATGCTAAGTTAATTACAGGAAAAGATACTTTAGTTTCTTCTCCTAAAATTTATGTTGAGCCTAATTTACGAGAATTAATATCAGGAAAGATTAGTATTAAAAATATATTTTTACAAAGTCCAGATATTAAAATGATAAGAGGGAACGACAGTTTATGGAATTTTTCAAAAATTGCTAAACCTACTCCTCCTGATTCTACTCCTTCTTCGAATTTAGAAATAAATTTAAATGAATTATTAATTGATAATGCTAAATTAGATTTAATTGATTCAATTGATCTAAAATCAACTGATAAAATCATCAATAAAGATAGAATTAATTATAAAAATTTGAAATTAAGAGATTTATCGTTGAAATTGCAAGCTGATTTTCAAACAAAAGAACTTATTGGCAGGGCGAAAATTAAACATTTACAGTTTTATGATTTAGTAAGTGGTTTTAATTTGAAAAACTTTAATTTAGATGCTGAATTATTAAAAAATGGGATAAATATTGATAATTTATCAGTTCTAACTGAAAAGACAGATTTAAATCTTAACGGAAAAGTGTCGGGACTATCGCTTACTAAAGCAATGTCTGATGATGATTTAAATAATATGAAGTTGGAATTAAATATTAAACCTTCAATTGCTTATGTGCGTGATGTTGAATATTTTGCTCCGACCACATTAGAAAAAAGTTTAATTGTTGGATTATCTGGAAAAGCTTATGGTACATTTAAAGAATTAACAGTTGAGAATTTAGTACTTAAACCAGAGAATTCCGAAATTAAAATAAATACGAAGCTATATAATTTATTAGGAGGAGGAGAGCTAAGATATAAAGGAAATATTTATGGGACAAAAATTATAAAAGATGATATACATAAAATATTGCATCCAAATATATCGAATAATATTCCTTTTTTTGACATTTTAAATATTGAAAATCTATATTTCGACGGAACCACCAAAACCCTAGAAGCAGATATTAATGCTATGAGTAAATTAGGCAATTTTAATGGAAAAGTGAATTTAGTTTATTTTCCTATATTAAAATATGATGCTAATTTAAAATTTCAAAATTTAAATTTAGCTAAAATTACTAAAAATGACCAAATGAATAGTAATTTAACTGGAAATTTAAAAGCAAATGGTATTGGTACCGATTATAGAAAAATGATCGCTGATTTATCACTTAACTTATATCATTCCCGTTTTCAGGAATATAATGTCGATACTTTAAATTTAATTGCAAAAGCAAATTATGGTCAATTAGATATAAATAAACTCCATTTAAAATTACCTCCAGAATATTATTCCGACTATATTAAAAATTTCTATGATGAATCTCCTACAGTAGATGTTTCAGGAAATATTAATTTTACTGATATTAGTAATCCAAAATATGAATTAAATATAGAAACTATAGGTTTAAATATAGCCAATTTAACGAAAAATCCTGAATCTATTGAATTTTTATCATCTAAAATTCACATAAATGGAGAAGGTATAGGTACAAATGGATTTTTAATAAAAGGTAATGCAGAAATTATCGATTTAGTTATGAAAGATAAATCTGCAATGCCTTTTAATGTAAATTTATTAATTGATACTAAAAACCAAGATAAAAGAACAATAAATATTGAATCAGAAATAGCTAATATTACTATGAATGGTGATTTTAATTTAAATTCTTTAATTGCATTTGGCTCGCATCAGGGGAAAGTATGGTCAAATTTAATTAAAAGTAGAATGGAGAAAATCAAAAATGTAAATTATGTTATCGAACCATTCAATGACCCAATGATTCCAGCTTCATTTAATCTCAGAGCAGATATTAAAGATTTATCTTTTGTAAATTTGTTTTTAGATGATATTAAATTATATTCTAATTTGAAAATTGATTTAAACGCTGATATAAGGCAAGATAAAGCAAAAATTGATATTGATACAATAAATATTAAAAATTTACAGTTTGAATCTCCGGGAACAAAATTAACTATGACTGATATTCATTTAAGTTCTTCAATGATTGTAAATTCAGATAGTAATAAATTTTTCCTTGACACACTATATATTAATTTGCCACAAAATGGGTTAGTAGTTTTCAATGATTTAAAATTTATAGAACCTTTTTTACAAATCACTATGGATAAAAATGATATTGATTATAGATTAGGATTAAATTTAGATAATACAATGTATTTCGTGAATCGTGGAAATATTAATTTTTTAAATGAATATATAGTTCTATCGAGTGATTTATTAAATTTTAAATATAAAGATATTTTAAATTTATCTAATTATGATACTTTAGATATTCGCTATAATGACGGGAATATACATATTCAAAATCTAAAAATTACAGATCAATATGAATCGCGAATATTAGCAACTGGTGATCTTATTAATGGTGTATTTAGTAATATGCAAGTCAATATTACTAATATGAAGTTAGTTAGTTTAGATTCAATGCTAAGTAAATTAACAAATATACAATTAAATAATTTACAAGGTGAAATAGAAAATCTATCAATAGTAGCAAATGGTGAATTAAAAAATCCAAGATATAATATTGCTTTAAATACTTCAAATGTAAGCCTAAATAATCAGGATGCTGGGAAATTAAATTTTGATTTGCAATATGAAAACAAAACTATAAGCGGTGCTGGATCAATTGTTGATTCTAATGAAACTAAGAAATATTTAGATTTAGTTGTAAATTCTTTCCCAATAGACTTGTCAATAGGCGATTCATTAAAAACCAAACCAACTAAACCG
>CALLXS010000108.1 GCA_937875295.1 uncultured bacterium
TATTTCATTTTGATTCCAATAGTTTACTGATTAATTATATAATCGCTTTTTATTATAATTTATTTCTTTAAAATTAAAACAATTATTTTAAATAATTTCATAGATTCTTTTACCTCTCAATAATAAATTTTATAGAAAAAGAATTATTGTTGGTTTGGAAGTTTATTAAATAAACTCCGTTAGGAACTGAATTTAAAGGGAGCAAATATGAAGATTCTCCATTTCTAAAATTATTAAGATTATTATTAGAAAATACTTCTCTACCGTTAATATCTAAAATTTTGTAATTGCTTAGATAAGTATTTTTATCAAATCCAGAGAGGAAGATTTTATTTGTTTCACTAACATATTTTGCTGAAAATGGAGAATTATTTTCAATTACTTCTGATTTAAATAATAAATCAGAATTATATATAGTTAAGTATATATCCTGAGAAGCAACATATTTTTTATCTTTACTAATTTTACATAATGGAAAAGTTAATAGATTATCTGTAAAATTATTTTTCTTATTGGAAAATATAGTTTTAATGTCATACGAATACATATCGTAAATTTTGAAGATTCTATGCTTTCTCTCTCCTAATTTATTATAGTAATACCCATCCTGCAAAATAATATTTTCATCTTCTAGATAATTCAATGTAGGATTATTTTCTAAAATATTATAATCATTTATAGCCTTTGATGGATATTTTATAACGTTAACGAAAAAATCCGCGCTATCTTTAGAATTTGGATTATAATCTATATTTGCAAATCCATGAGCATTGTATACTAAGTCACCTCCGTAAGGATTATACATAGATTTTGTTGTTATACAATATAGTTTGTCATATTTTTTTGAAAATTGATACATTCCAAGATAATCAGGATAATCTATAGTATATTTTATTTCATTCTCATACAATGAAAAGCATAATTTTTGCTCTAAATTTATTACATAGTTCCCCAAACCGCGAAGAAAAATGCCTCTTGTATAAAGATACTTTTTACGATTAGTATTATCATATACGAATTTAACAAATATTAAATATTTACTATCTCTACTAAAAGTATAATGTCTAGCCTGGATAAATTTTCGGTAAGCTGTGTCAATACCACCGCCCCAAAAATAACGCTTGATTTTTAAGTAGTCAGTAAAGCTTTTGCTATACTCAACCGTCCAATCTTTTGTATTATATACAAATATTTTGAAATTATGCTTCTGTTCACACATAAAAGTATCGTTATCAGCAATAGCTAATTTCGATGCATCGGGCGAATATTCATAGGCATAAGTGATAGGAAAATCAAATTTGATAGTATCTTTGATAGTCCAAGTGTTTAAATGTCTTCTTATTAAGAAGTTCTTTACAGCAGTCGTAAGATATAAGCCATCAGGCGTAAATCTTGCGATACTTTCTCCATTAAATTTAACAACTTCTTTGCCATTGGCAGATTCATAAATATGAGTGCAAGTATCATTATAGAACATTACATATTTTGAATCAGGCGAAAAATACAATCCTGAAGCATATCCAACTTCTTTTTGCCAAATAAATGGCAAAGTAGAATCTTCTTGCGCTGTAGCACTCACAGCTAAGAGCAAAAATATTGCATAGATTATAGACATCATAGTCTTTGTTTTAGAGCTTTTCATAAAAAACTCACTTTCTTTTTAATTTATAATATTGGGGGTTTGTCCCCATGATACTTATTTCATTTTGATTCCAATAGTTTACTGATTAATTATATAATCGCTTTTTATTACAATTTATTTCGTTAAAATTAAAACAATAATTTTTAAATAAAGAAAGAATTTAATATTAAGACACATCAATTATAAATTTTGTTACTGATTAATTAAATTGTTTGTTTTTCATATAGCAAAAATATATTATTATTCATTAGAATTTTGTAATTTTGAGGTGAATATTTAAACAATATATATAATTATATTGAATTTAATTCATATTGCTTTATAGCTAATTGAGGAAATAAAAAATTAATATTTATTATTTTATGACTTTTATAATTTTTATTATATCCTATTTAATTGGAGCTCTGCCATTAAGTTATTTTATTGTTAAAATTATATCAGGTAAAGATATTACAAGTGAGGGTTCTGGCAATGTCGGTACTCTTAATGCTTATTTAGTAACAAAGAATAAAATCATAGGGATATCAATATTATTATTTGACGTATTGAAAGCTATTTTTGCGCTGTGGATAATAAAATCAATATTCGGCATTACTTTCCAACATATTACCGTAGCAAGCATAGGAGTATTGATTGGTCATAAATTTAATATTTTTCTTAAATTTAAAGGTGGTATAGGGTTAGCATCAGCTTTAGGATTAGTACTGATGATTAATTATTTGCCACTATTGATTTGGGGAATTGTGTGGGTAATAGGCAAAATAATTACAAAAAATATGGATAAATCGATAATATCTGCGAGTATATTTAGTATTATATTAATTTGGATAATGCCAGAAAGTTATTTGAATATTTTCAATTCTTGCATAATCTTAGAAATAAAGGAAATAAGAATATTAATTTCAATTATTAATATTTTGATTTTGTTAAGTCCAATATTTTATAAAGATAAGACCAAAAATTAATTACTCCTATTAAATACATATAAATCGATATATTTATCAATTTCCGAATTAATGTCTTTGTTGCTTAATTTTAATAGACTTAAATCTAAATTAATAGGAGTGCCGAAATATAATTTAATCCAATTTACAATGCGGTAGATAAGATTTTATTATTCATTTATTATTTCCCCTATTTAATAAACTTAAAGCTTTGAGTTGAATTATTTTCAAATTCTACAGAAATTAAATATAAACCAGTTTGCAAATTGCTAATATCTATAATAACTTGGTTATCAATTGTATTAAATTCATTCGTTATTGAAAATATTTCTTTTCCAGAATAATTATAAAATATAATATTTTTAGGTAAAGAATTATCTAAAGGAATATAAGCATTTTTGTTGTCAGATTTTAACGTTGGTAGAGCAGTTCTATTTTCATTTACTGACACTTTAGGATTTAAGTTATAAACCTGAAGACGGCTACCATTAATGCAAAAAAGAATTGTTGCATTTCTGTCAATATGCATATCTAAATTTAGAAAATCATCTATGATTGGCATAATTTTTTTTATCTTATTATCATCTAAACTGAAGTAGTTATATTTTAGACTATCTCCTCCTAGGTATAATAAAGATGGATAAAAAAAGTGATTTGGATTATTATCATAATTAGAACTCAATTTTAAGTTATATCCATTTCTAGGAAAAGTAATTAGATTAATATCGCATTTGTTAACTACTTGTAATGAATTCATATCAATGACTTCTACGAAATCTACTAATTCTCTAAATATGTATTTACCATTTGGAGAAAAATATATAATATTATTTCCAGAATTATAAATTTCCTTATAGTTAACTTTATCAATTATTTTAAAGTTATTTTTAGTATCAATAGTAATTATGAAGTCTGAATGAAAAGAAGATGTTCCACCAAAGCCAAAATTAGCATTCAAGCCATATTCAAAGAATTCTAATTTGTAATTTATAGAATCTTCGTAGGAATCCAAGTTAGTACTTAAATCTATTTTTAATATGCAAAACCCTTCAACAATTTTATTACTTGGATCCCATGGTGTTCCGAGAGGATTTCTGGTCTTGTAGATTAAACGAAAATCATTGTCAGATATAGGATATAGTCCAATAAGATTTCTAATATAATATTTATTATTATTTATATCAGAGTATAGGACACCATCATTTCCAGAATATATCCTTGTTTTTCTCTCGATTTCAAGTGTGTTACTATTTATTTTGAGTAATTCAGTATAACTTTTTTCTGTGTTTTGAGTAATTTTTAATGGGGCATATATAGTTTTCAAATCGTCTGATATAGAAAACATATCAATTTGCCCATTGGGGAATTTTTTGCTTTTAGCTATTAAATTTCCAGTTTTCAATTCTCTTAAATATATCTCACCATCAGCGAAATATATTATTTGCTCATCATTTTTAATGATTTTAATACCACCAACAATATTATATTTTGTAGTATCTTCCCACGCAAGTTTAGGATTCCATAGATATTCTTCTTGTGCTGTAGCGCTCACAGCAAAGAGCAAAAATATTGCACAGATAATTGACAGCACAGTCTTTGTTTTTGAGCTTATCATAAAAAACTCACTTTCATTAATAATTATAAAGTTGGGGTTTGTAACCTTGCTTTTTATTTCATTTTGATTTAAAAAGTCAACTTATTAATTATATGATCGCTTTATATTACAATTTATTTCATTAATTCTTAACTTTTATTTATTAATGTAAGAAATATTATATAAAGACGCTTCAATTATAAAAATTTGTTACTTAAACTTAAATTATTTTGTGGTCAATATTACAAAAATGTATTATATCTTTAGGATCAGTACTGATGATTAATTATTTGCCAATATTGATTTGGGGCATTGTGTGGGTAATAGGGAAAATAATTACAAAAAATATGGAAAAGATAATATCAAAAATTAATTACTCCTATTAAAAACATATAAATCGATATATTTATCAATTTCCGAATTAATGTCTTTGTTGTTTAAATTTAACAGACTTAAATCTAAATTAATAGGAGTGCCAAAATATTTAGATAATTCTTCATCATAATGCTGATTTCTTGAATTTGTAAATTTGTCATATTTGTTTGGTTCATACACATAGATAAGCAAAAATGATGTTTTATGAATAGGTTTTATTTCTATACCTGAAATTTCTTGCCAAGGAATATTTACTTCCTTTTTATTATCATATTTTATCTTTACTCCATCAGAAGAAAAATATAATCCACAGTCTTTTTTAAATAAATCTGTAATTAATTTTGTTAATACAATTATTGCGCAGATAATTAGAAATATTATTGCAATTGTATTTCCAATATTTCCAAATAAACTCTCATTTCGTACTACATAAACATAAAAAATAAGAGCAAGGAGACAAATCGAGACTATTAATAAAATATAAGTCTGGTTTTTGTTAAATGGTATAAATAATTGGTTTTGCATTTGTTTAGTATTTAGAATTAAAAAAGATAAATGCTTTGATAATTAATAAAAATAGGGAATAAAGTATTGATTTATTCCCTATTTAAAAATTTATGGCACATAAAATATTTTGTTTTTTTTTTACTTCTAACCTAATATTTCTAATTCCATAGGAGCAGTGGTAATATGCTTACCGCCATTTTTAGTAACGATAATGTTATCTTCTACTCTCATTCCATATTTTCCTGGTAAATATACACCGGGTTCCAAAGCTAATACACAATTTTCTGGGGCAATTTGATCGTTTAGTCTATATGAAATTATAGGAGCTTCGTGAGCTACTAATCCAATCCCATGTCCTAAAGAATGCTGGAAATTATCTCCAAAACCAGCTTTTGCAATAATATCACGAGCGAAAGCATCTAATTTTTTTCCATTTATACCAGCAGACGCATTTGCAATTGCAGTTTCTTTTGCTTCTACTAATAATTTATATAAATCTTTTTGTTCTTGTGTAGCTGAGCCTATAGCAAATGTACGAGACAAATCAGAAATAAAGCCATTAATAATACATCCAAAATCGATTAAGACAATATCACCTTTTTGGATTTTTTTATTGCTTGGCGAACCATGTACCAATGCACCCCTTTCGCCACTCACCATAATAACATCAAAAGCATCACCTTCTGAACCTAATTTTTTACCTTGATAAGTAATTTCAGCAGCAATATCTTTCTCGCTTACTCCGGGCTTAAGCATAGGTTTAATAATTTCAATTACTTTTTCAGCAGTTCTACAAGATAAAATTATATTATCAATTTCTTCTGGAGATTTTGCTATAGTAAATCTTTCGACAGGTTTATTTGCTGGTTTCAGTTTAATAGGTTTAATAATATTTCTAATGCTTACTACATCAGAGTAAGACATTTTGTCTGATTCGAAAGCAATTGTTTTAATGTTTTTGAGAATTTGATTTGAGCTTACTAGACCCCATGGGTCACGAGAAATATGAATGCTCATATTAGGCAATTGAAATAGTTCAATTTTTACTTGCTCTTCGTATCTATCATCAGTAATGAAATGAATAGCATCTGAAGTAATAAATAATGTAGCAGCTGATCCAGAGAAATTAGTTAAATATCTAATATTTGGTAAATGTGTGATTACTATTGCATCAGTTTTCAACACATCTTCCATATTATATTTGACTTGTTGTAATCTATATTCTATTTTTTCTGGCATTTTGGGTCTGTTATATTCCATTTTCTACTTAATTATATGTTGTTAAATAAATTGATTAAATGATTAATTATAAATTATTGTTTCCCAAAGTAATTTGATGATTCCTTTGTAATCTGTACATCGTGAGGATGAGACTCGCGTAGCCCTGCCGATGTAATTTGAACAAATTGTGCATTTGATTTAAAATCTTCTATTGATTTGCAACCGCAATATCCCATTGCTGATCGCAATCCACCTTGAATTTGATAAACTGTATCGTGGACACTTCCTTTGAATGGAACTCTACCCTCAATACCTTCTGGTACTAATTTAGATATTTCGTCTTCCATATCTTGAAAATATCTATCAGCAGAACCTTGCATCATAGCAGCAGTCGAACCCATTCCTCTATATACTTTGTATGCTCTTCCTTCGAATAGCATTTTATCGCCTGGGCTTTCTTCATGCCCAGCAAATAGAGAGCCAATCATAACTGTATCTGCACCTGCAGCAATTGCTTTAGCTACATCGCCGGTTTGCTTAATTCCTCCATCAGCAATAATTGGTATATTATGTTTTGATGCCACTTCTGCTACATTTATTACAGCCGATAATTGTGGCACTCCTACTCCAGCAATAATTCTTGTAGTGCAAATAGACCCCGGACCAATACCAACTTTAAGTCCATCAGCTCCGGCATCAATTAGCATTTCAGCGGCTTCTCCTGTAGCAATGTTTCCAGCAATTACAGGCAAGAAAGAATATTTGTTTTTAAGATTTTTAAGCATTTTTATTACATTAATACTATGAGCGTGAGCTGTATCGAGAAATACAATATCCACTCCTGCTTCTACTAATGCAGTAGCTCTATCAACAGTATCAATAGAAATACCTAAAGCAGCTCCGACTATCAGCCTTCCTGCTATATCTTTAGCAGAATTAGGATGATTTTTCTTCTTTTGTATATCTTTAAAAGTGATAAGCCCGCGAAGAATATAATCGTCATCTACTACTGGTAACTTTTCTATTCTATATTTTTGCAACAATTTTTCAGCATCTTCAAGTGTCGTACCAAGTGGAGCCGTAAAGAGTTTATCTTTGGTCATTATTTCGTTAATTAGTAGATTTGGGTCAGGGTTAAAACGTAAATCTCTATTTGTAATAATACCAATTAGCTTTCTTTTATCATCGATAATAGGAATGCCTGAAATATGAAATTTATTCATAAGTTCAATAGCATCTTTTACATGCTTATCACCAGTGAGAGTAATTGGTTTCATAATCATACCGCTCTCACTTCTTTTTACTCTATCTACTTGAGATGCTTGCTTTTCGATACTCATATTTTTATGAATTACGCCGATACCACCTTCTCTTGCCATTGAAATAGCCATCGATGCCTCAGTTACAGTATCCATAGCAGCGCTCACGAGAGGACAATTTAAAGCTATGTTTTTAGTAAGTTGAGTTCTTAATTTCACTTCTCGTGGAAGTATTTCGGAATATCTTGGGACGAGCAATACATCGTCATATGTGATTCCTGTGCCAATAATTTTAGAATGTTTCATTATATATATTAGTTAAATCTATTAATTGCAATATAAACTTTGTATAAAAATCCAATATTCTAAAATACAAATTTTTAGTGATTCAATTGTTATAAATCAAAAATGAAATTGATAATGTAATAAATATTTATTCCAAATAAAAAGAAAAATAAAATTGAATGTTGAAATAATATTTATGGAATTTTAAAATGATTATAATAGTATAATTTTGCCAAGATTAGCATTAATATTAAAGATTTAATTAAATAAAGTATGGAATATTTAACAGTTCCATATTCACTATAAATCTTCATATTGCAATAAAAGAAATTTTTTCTTCATAATTTCGTATTTTATGCTTAAATTTGTTAATCAAAAAGTATTATTAAAATAATCAATTAATTTAAACTTCTAAAACAACAATGGCAAATTTAAAATATAAAAGAATCCTCTTAAAACTAAGTGGAGAAGCTCTAATGGGCAATAATCAATTCGGTATTGACCCAAATACACTTAATTCATTCACTGACCAAATAAAGGAAGCTCATGAATTGGGTGTGGAAATCGGTATTGTAATTGGAGGCGGAAACATTTTTCGCGGAATGCAAAGTGATGCTACAGGCATAGATAAAGTCTCAGGTGACCACATGGGAATGCTTGCTACTGTAATAAATAGTGTTGCTTTCCAAAGTGCATTGGAGCAAAAGGGAGTTGATACTCGCTTGCAGACTGCCATTAAAATGGAGCAAATTGCCGAACCATTTATTCGCAGACGCGCGATTAGACATTTAGAAAAAAAGAGAATTGTGCTATTTGCTGCTGGTACAGGAAGCCCATATTTCACTACAGATACCGCTGCTGTGCTTCGTGCGATAGAAATTGAAGCAGATGTTGTGCTTAAGGGAACAAGGGTAGACGGCATATATAATTCTGACCCAGAGAAATTCAAAGATGCAGTGAAATTTGAAAAAGTTACCTTCCAAGAAGTGCTTGAAAAGAATTTAAGAGTAATGGATCAAACTGCATTTGCTCTTTGTAAGGAAAATAAATTACCAATTATAGTGTTTAATTTTAATGAAAATGGAAACTTGAAAAAATTACTTGAAGGTACTACTTTAGGTACTTCAGTAATTTTATAAGTAATTTGATTATCAATAGAATAAATAGTTAAATAATAATAAATAAAAGGAATGAATAATGGAATACAAAGAAATTATTACTAGCACCAAAGAATTAATGGCAAAAGCTGTAGAATTCTCAAAAAATCAAATTTCTAAAGTTAGAACAGGTCGTGCTACGGCATCATTAGTAGATGGACTAAAGGCAGATTACTATGGTAGCCCTACTCCAATTAGCCAAATGGCAAACATATCTACTCCAGATGCTCGCACAATTGTGATTCAACCATTTGATAAATCAAATTTGAAAGAAATTGAGAAATCTATTCAAGCAGCTGATTTAGGTTTTAATCCGCAAAATGACGGTACTATTATTAGAATTCCAGTGCCACCTCTCACAGAGGAAAGACGCAAAGAATATGTGAAATTAGCTAAAAAATACAGCGAAGAAGGCAAAGTAGCTGTTAGGAATGTAAGACGTGACCAAATTGAAGTTTTACGTAAAAATGAAAAAGACAAAAAAATCACAGAAGACGATAAAAAACGTGGCGAAGAAGAAATTCAAAAAATAACAGACCAACATATAAAATTTATCGACGAAGCAACCGCTGCTAAAGAAAAGGAATTAATGGATTAATTAAAAGATTTTTAAAGAAATAGCATTTACATAATATTTCTGTAAGTCTCTAAATATCCGCTTGTTAGACGAAGTCTGAGGATGCGGATATTTTTTTATTATTTTTTCATTTTGGTAATGTGGAAAAAAAATATTATTTTTGTACTCTTTTTAGTAAATTTTTAATAGATAGGAGTAGTTTAAGTGGAAACTACAGCAAAGATAACAAAATCACTTCGCAAAGAAGACGTAACACGTTCTTGGTTTGTAGTCGATGCAGCTGATAAAACGGTAGGTAGGCTTAGCACTCAAGTAGCAATTTTGCTACGTGGTAAGCACAAACCTAACTTCACTCCTCACGTAGATAATGGCGACTATGTCATTATTATTAATGCAGAGAAAATTAAATTTCAAGGCAAACGTGCGGAACAAGTAGAATATTTCCGTCATTCAATGTATCCCGGCAATGCTAAGATCGAATCTTTTAAAGATGTGATCCAAAGAAAGCCTGCTTTCGTCATTGAGCATGCAGTTAAAGGTATGTTGCCAAAAACTAAACTTGGCAAACAAATGATAAAAAAACTTAAAATATACGCTGGTCCTGAGCATAATCATATTGCTCAACAACCAAAAGTATATGAATTACCAAATTAATTAACAGATTTTAAAACACGGAGTCCTTTAGATGAAATCTAATTCGGCAACCGGAAGAAGAAAAACTTCCGTAGCACAAGTAAGATTACTACCAGGAACTGGCAAGATTACAATCAATAACCGCGAATTCGAAGATTATTTTCCGATTGATTTTAATCGTATCACAGTAATGAAACCACTCGAAGTAACTAATAACGTTGGTAAATTCGATGTAAAAGTAACTGTACGTGGTGGTGGTATGACTGGCCAAACTGGTGCAATTCAGCTTGGAATAGCACGCGCTTTAGTAGAATTCGATGAAGAATTAAAATCTATTCTTCGCGAAAATCACACAATTACTCGCGATCCTCGTATGGTGGAACGTAAGAAATATGGTTTGAAAAAAGCTCGTAAACGCTTCCAATTCTCTAAACGTTAATCAAATATTATTCTTTATAGAATACTGCATATTTGAAATTAAGCGTTCATAGTAATTGGCTTATGTTCTTTTAAATAAAATAAAAAATCAATCGGATTAATATTAAAATATTATTCAATCTGATTGTACAATTAACTAATTTAATTACTTGCTTTTGGATTATTTGTGTGTGGCGGCAGAAAAATTTATCTGAACCGTTGAGCAAATAAGGAGATAAAAGCAAAAGACTAACACAAAGGAAAATATAATATGGCTCACTCATTAGAAATAGAGCAATTGTTAGAATCCGGAGCGCATTTTGGTCATCTCACAAGAAGATGGAATCCAAAAATGAGCAATTTCATTTTTATGGAGCGCAATGGCATTCATATAATAGATTTAAGAAAAACTCAAGTACTAGTTGATATAGCTAAAGATGCTATTTATAATGTAGCTAGTCAAGGGAAAACAGTCCTATTTGTAGGCACTAAACCACAAGCAAAAGAAATTATTGAAGAAAAAGCAAAATATTGTAGCCAAAACTACGTAAGCGAAAGATGGCTTGGAGGTATGCTTACTAATTTCTCTACTATTAGAAAAAGTATCAAAAGATTGCAATCTATCGACAAAATGGAAGTAGATGGCACTTTTGAAGCTATTACTAAAAAAGAAAGATTACTCTTGTCAAGAGAACGCGATCGCCTGCGTAAAACATTTGGCGGTATCGAAGAAATGGGTCGCTTACCCGGCGCTATCTTCGTAGTAGATATTAAAAAAGAACATATTGCTATCAAAGAAGCAAAAATATTGGGAATCCCTGTAATTGCATTAGTTGATACTAATTGCGATCCTGAAATCGTTGATTTCCCTATTCCATCAAATGATGATTCATCTAAAACTATTGATTTAATTGCTGGTGTAATGGCAAATGCAATTAAAGAAGGTAATGAAATAGCTAAAATTCACAGAGCAGAAGGTGCTGCTGATTCTGAAAGAATGTCTAAGGAAAGTGATGGCGCTGATGAAGAAGGTAAACCTCATAAACGTCTTCGCGAAAGAAAAAGAACAACAACTAGCGGAAGAACACCTAGACCACCAAGGGATAATCGCCCAAGGAATGAAAATTTAGAAGCAAAAGACTTCGCTAAAGAGGAAAAAAAGGAAGCTCCTCAAAGTGAACCAGTTCCGCCTACTAATGACACGAATGAGGCTAACTAATAAAATAGTATCTATTTAAAATAAACCAGCCTAATATTGAAAAGGCTGGTTTTTTTAAAAAAAGGATTATTTTATAATTATAATTAAATGAAAAAATTAAAAAATAAATGGAGATAAAATAATGGCAGAAATTACTGCTCAAATGGTAAAGAACTTAAGAGATAAAACTGGTGCTGGAATGGCTGATTGCAAAAAAGCATTAGTCGAAGCAGAAGGCGATATCGAAAAAGCAATTGAAGTCCTACGTAAAAAAGGTGCAGCTTCTGCTGCTAAAAGAGCTGATAGAAATGCAAAAGAAGGAATCGTTAATGCTATCGTTAATGACTCAAAAAATATTGGCGTTATTTTAGAAATTAATTGCGAAACAGATTTCGTTGCAAAAAATGAAGAGTTCGTAGAATTTAGCAAAGCAGTTGCACAAGCTTACTTAAATAATGAAGCTGCTGATATTGAAGCACTTTTAAAAGTAAAAGTAGGAAATGATACTGTAAATGATTTGCAAAATGGTATTTTAGCTAAATTCTCTGAAAAAATTGAAATTCGCAGAATTATGAAAATCAAAACTTCTGGTTTCTTATCTGTTTATAATCACTTTGATAAGAAATTAGGCGTTTTAGCTGAAGCTAATATCGCTAACCCAGACGATAAAACTAAAACTGCTGTACATGATATAGCTCTTCAAATTGCTGCTATGAATCCAATTTCAGTAGATAGAAGCAATGTAACTCAAGATAAAATTGATAAAGAAATTGAAATTTATAAAGAATTAGCTATTAACGAAGGCAAAACACCTGAAATGGCTGAAAGAGTAGCTCAAGGTAAATTAAATAAATTCTTCCAAGAATCATGTTTATTAGAACAAGTGTTCGCTAAAGATAACACTAAAAAAGTAAATGAAGTATTAACTGAAGCTAATCCAGAATTGAAAATTGTTTCTTTCAAAAGATATGCTTTAGGCGAAGAAATATAATTTTTTTCAAATATATTCAATTAAATATATTAGGTTATATCTACAAGGTATAACCTAATTTTTTTTTCGGTTGAAGATTATATAATTATAAACTAAAGAATTACCAATATTAATATATTAAGAATTAGTTTATCTAATATTAATTAAAATAAGCGATGAAATACTTAATATTGTCCAAAGTAGAAAACCCATTAGAATTGGTTTTGCACCACTTTCTCTAATTTTTTGAAAATTTGTATTTAACCCAATAGCAACCATTGCTACGGTTATCATAAACTTGCCAGCAGCAGCAAAGAAACTAGTAAAATCAGCATTAAACACTCCTATAGTATTTAAAATTGACATTGCTAAAAATCCTAAAATAAAGAAAGGAAAATTTTTCCAAAGTTTATTATTCTTAGAGGTATCTTCAGCTATATTTTGATTTTTCTGTCTTCTTGATGTAATTATAGCGAAGATAAATGCAACTGGAATTATAAAAAGGGTTCGAGTGAGTTTTACTATTACGGCATAATTTCCAGAAATATCATTATATGAAAAAGCTGCAGCCACAACTGAGGAAGTGTCATTTACTGCAGTACCCGCCCATAATCCGAAATCATAATAATTCATTTGCATAAAATGCCCTAAGAAAGGGAAAATTAAAGCAGCTATTACATTAAATAAAAATATTACAGAAATGGAATATGCAATTTCTGAATCATCGGCATTAATTGCAGGACCAACGGCAGCTATTGCACTGCCACCGCATATAGCAGTCCCTGATGCAATTAATGAGGAGAGATTAAAGCCAATTTTTAATTTTTTATTAATCAGAATTGCACTTATAAAAGTGATTGATAGAGTAATTACCATTAATCCTAGGGAATTAAGTCCTGTACTAAAAACTTCATTAAAACTTAGTGAGCCACCGAGTATGATAATAGCCCATTGGAGAATTTTTTTTGATGTGAATTTAACACCTTTATTAGCACTTGAGGGCAATTTAAAAAAATTCCCAATTATTATTCCGATAATTATTCCAAAGACTGGACCTCCCACAATTGGAACTAAAGAACCCAGAAATTTAGCAATTATTCCAAAAATTACACAAATAAAAATACCAAAAAAAATATTTTTCATAAGAGAATTTTAAAAAGATAAGATATAATAATGCGTATATTTAATTATAAAAAGACGAATAAAAGTACGGTTTGATTTAGATAAAAATATTTTTTTAATTACTTAAAATTTTGTAAATTACGTTTCGTATAATGGAATAAGTGCATATTATAATTAATTCAACAATTTGTATTTCTATAATCGTAAAAATATTAAACTTAAAGAGCTAAAGAGCTATTCAGATCAAGAGCTTTATATCTTAGTAGGAGATAAAGTAAAGGATTCTGAACTTGCATTTTCTTTGCTTTATGAAAGGTTATCTCCGAAGGTATGGGCATATTGTCTTCGATTAACTGATAATGAAACAATAGCTAAAGATATACTCCAAGAGACTTTTATTGAATTTTATAATATCATTGATTCAGAAACAATAATAATGAATATCCAAACTAAATTATTCAATATATCTCGGAAAATATATTTAAGAATACTTAGGAAAAGACAAGATTTAATTTCTTTTGAAGAAGATATTCATTCATTTGTAATGCCAGAAGACAACGATGAATTACTTGATTTAATAAAAAAAGCACTAAAAAAGCTACCGGACGATTATAAAGAAATATTTATTCTGCGTGAATATAATTGCCTAAGTTATCAAGAAATTCAAGAAATTACCGGAGAAAGTTTATCCAACGTGAAAGTACGTATTCATCGAGCAAGAGCGAAAATTCGTACAATATTAAAAAATCATATAAAAGAAATGAAAGAATTAAACGTTGATATTAATGATTTTTGATTTATTAGTATTCTATGTTGTATTCAACATTTTAATTAACTAAAAATTAAATTTTTATATTTTCTGAAAGAGGAAATAATGAAAAAAGTAGATACAAATTCTCAAATATTCGATCCATCGAACGAAAATGCCTTTAGAGACATTTTGCAAAATGATACTCAGGCATTTACTCCTCCTGAAAGTGCCAAAAATGAAATTTTTAAAGCACTGAATTTCAATAGAAATCCTCTGTATAATACTGATAAAATCGGTTATTTCTCATTATTCAAATCTTTAAAGAAAGTAATTGTCCCAATTTCTGCTGGATTACTTATTTTCCTTGGGACATATTTTGTAATAAATTTGAATAAAGATTTTCTGCAATATGACCTTAATATAGAAGATATTGTCAATCAAAAGACCGATAAAGCTAATACTGAATTATCTAAATTAAATTTTGGAATTATAAGCTCGAATAAAGATAAAAATACTAAGAATTATCCAGTCTCATCTACTGTTAATTCAAAAGTAGATGAAAAGCAATCTAGTAAAAATCAAATATCTAAAAGTAATAAAAACAATTCAAATCTATTCAATAATCAAATTGAAGCAAATACAATAGCTGATAATATTGAGAAAAATCAGTTAATTACTGAAAATCTTAATTTTAGTAAAAATGATTTTTATATGCTTTCTAATTATAATACTTATAATAATTGGAGTGGATTTGAAAATAATCAAAGATTAAGTAATAATTCACAACCAAGCTTTGCTCAACAGAATCCATTTGTTTTTAACTCGAATTTTACAAAAAATAAATACTCATTCCAAATTATCTTTAAGGGAGTGCTTGGCACTACATTTAATCAAAATTATAATTTTGGAAGCGATTATTTAAATTCATTTTTAGCCGGAGCCTATACAACAATGGAATCTCTGGATAATTTCCAAATTGGAATATTATTCGGTAAAGAGCCTTTTGAGAAAAAATTCTTTAATAAAGAAGATAGAGATATTGTAGAATATAGTCTTAATCAAAGTGCTTTTTGGTTAGCAATAGCTGGTAAGTATTCCTTCCCAGAGGTTAACTTTTCAGTATTGAATATTAGACCATTTGCTGAAATTGCTATAGGTGCGGGCGAAGTTGGTCCTTTAGCTAGAGCAAGTGCCGGAGTAGAACAACAAATAATAGGTAATTTAGCAGCAAATATATCCGTTGATTTTGCTACAATGTTTTATAATAACCGCTATAATTGGTTTACTTCAAAGAAATTAGGCGTTTCTGCCGGTCTTAGCTATAATTTATAATTAATATAAATAATCCATTTAAAATAAAAATGCTCTTCAATTTTGTGAAGAGCATTTTTTTATATGTAAATTTAAAATTAATATTAATTTTCGCTATTTTCGTTTTCTTTTTCATTTTTAATTTCGAATGCAGCTTTGCATTTAGGGCAAATTAAATATTTTTCCCAATTAGCACCATATTTCCTATATTTTATTTCTAAGAATTTATTATGACAATTACTGCAAGTCTGCGGATATGGTTCGTTATTTGTGATATAATCACATTCTGGATAATTAGTACATCCCCAGAATTTTTTCCTTGATGATGGACTATATCTTTCAGTAAGGCTACCCTCCAAGCATTTTGGACATTTAATTCCAGGAGTAGTGATTTGCTTGATTCCTTTGCATTTAGGGAAATCTATGCAACCATAGAATTTTCCATATTTAGATTCTCTAATTAACATCTCTTTTCCACAAAGATCACATGTTATTCCTTCTGCGATTACCGGTTCAGCTTTTTGTTCGCTCTTGCCCTTAGGTAGAGATTTCGAATTTTTGCAATCAGGGAAATTAGAACATCCGAGGAATCTCCCTTTTCTGCTTACTTTGATTACCATTTCAGAGCCACATTTTTCGCAAATGATTTTTTCTACTGAATCACCTTTTAAGGCTTTGTCGAGAGTCTTCATAAATGGAGAATAGAAATTATTAATTGTATGAAGATAAGTCTCAGTACCTGCAGCTATAGAATCGAGATTATTCTCCATTTCTGCAGTAAATTTCACTTGGAATAAATATGGGAAATTATCAATTAAAACTTTATTTACATCAATTCCTAATTCTGTAGGATAAAAAGATTTATTTATTAATTCGCAGTATTCTCTTTCTAATAAAGTAGATATAACCATTACATAAGTGGAAGGTCTGCCAATACCTTTTTCATCAAGTTCTTTTATTAGAGATGCTTCAGTGTATCTTGGTTTTGATTTAGTTGATTTTTCTGAATATTCAGCTTGAGAGAATAATAATTTCATTCCTTCAGCTAAATATTTTGGTAATTTAATATTATAATCATTTTCTTCTTCGTTAGTTTGCTTATCTTCTATTATATCTTTATAGACAGCGAGAAAACCATCAAAAATTAATATAGAACCGCTCAAACGGAAGATAAATTCGCCTCCTCCAATATTTACAGTAGTTTGCTGACTAATGGATTGGCTCATTTGAGAAGCTAGAAATCTATTATAAATTAATTGATATAATTTAAGCTCTTCTTTTGTCAAATATTCCTTTAATTTATCAGGAGTATTACCTAGCGATGTAGGACGAATAGCCTCATGTCCATCTTGAACTTTCCCAGCCTTTGTTGTAAATTTATATGGTTTTGAGATTATATAATCTAAACCATATTTTTCCAAAATAAAATCTTTAGCAGAATTTTCAGCATCTGGGCTAATTCTAATTGAGTCGGTACGCATATAAGTAATTAAACCCGACGTACCTTCGCTACCAATTGAAACACCTTCATAGAGCTTTTGAGCAATAGCCATTGTCCTTTTATTTGAGAATCCAAGTCTCTTTGAGGCTTCTTGTTGCATGGAGCTTGTAGTGAAAGGTGGTTGAGGATTTCTTTTTACAGTTCTTTTTATAATATCATCAATCTGAAACTTTTCATTTTTTATCTTCTCGATTAATTCTTTTGCTTGTTCTTCAGATTGAATATAATGCGTATTTTTTAAGTTTTCAAGATCGTCGGCACTTCCTTCTGGATTTTTGATAGATTGATTGTCGAAAGCAACTAATCGAGCGTTTAAAAGTGCATTTTTAGTGTCAAGAAAGTCAGCAACGATGCTCCAATATTTAATTGGTTTGAAATTATTTATTTCTTCATCTCTTTCGCAAATTAATCTAAGAGCTACTGATTGCACTCTACCGGCAGAAAGAGATTTTGATGTTTTATTTAATAAAGCTCTAGATAAAAATGGAGATACTTTAAAACCAATTAATCTATCAAGGACTCTACGAGTCTGTTGGCTCATAAAAAGATCAAAATCTATATCTCGTGGCTCTGAAATACCTTTTTTAACACCATCTTTTGTGATTTCATTAAATAGGACTCGTTTTAAATTTGAATTTTCTTCTTTTAAAGTATCTGCGATGTGCCAAGCAATTGCTTCGCCTTCTCTATCAGGGTCAGTCGCAATCAATACTTCTTTAGCTGCTGAAGATTCTTTTTTTAATTCTTTAATTAGAGGTGCTTTCCCTCGCACAACGATATATCGAGGAGTAAAATCATTATCTATGTCGATGCCTAAATTATGTTTTTCTAAGTCTTTAATATGCCCTACAGATGCTATAACTTTATATTTAGAGCCTAAATAACCATTTATAGTTTTTGCCTTTGAAGGGGATTCTACAATTACTAAGGTTTTGTCGCCTTTTATTGCAGTTTTTTGAACCTTTGATTTAGTAGCTTTTTTTACTTTTGTTTCTTTTGTTTTATTATCTGTAGTTGAAATTTCTTTTTTTGCCATTTATTATAAGTTTCTTAATTGTTTCCGTTATATTAATTATTAAATTTTACTACACAATTTAATGTAGCAATTTCAAATATAGAAAACAAAAATAATAATTTATTTTATATTATCATACAAATATTTTTATAAAAAGTTTTTGATGAGTCTATAAATTAATAAAATATTAATTTAAAATTTTTGCATTTATGATATAAATTTTAATATTATTTCATAAATTTGCAGTATATTGATTTATTATAAATAATTGTGATTGTAAGTGATGGGCTTTTTTGATAAAATAAAGGAGAAAGTATCTGGCGTAACAGATTCTGTATCAGAAAAACTAAATAATGTAACTGATAGCACCAATAAAGCTATAGATAATGCTTTGCATAAAACAGTCGAAGCGCTAAAATTTGATAAACTCAAAAATGGGCTTAGCAAGACAAGGGATTCCTTTGTAGATAAAATTCAAGTTACTCTTGGAATAGGCAAAAAAGTCAATGATGATTTATTAGATGAGATTGAAGAGATTTTAATTACTTCTGATATAGGCGTCACTACAAGCGAGATTCTGATGGAAAGCATCAAAGATAGAGTAAGAAAAGAAAAGAAGGAAAAAGGAGAGGAAGTATTTGAAATTTTAAAAGAAGAAATTGAAAAATTATTAATTACATCACCTTCTGCTCAAAATGATGCAAATTATTCTATAAATGAAGAGAAAAAGCCACATGTAATTATGGTGATTGGTGTCAATGGTGTTGGCAAAACTACTACAATTGGTAAATTAGCATATAATTATAAGCAAACTGGGAAAAAAGTAATTATAGGAGCAGCTGATACTTTCCGCGCAGCTGCTAATGAGCAGTTAGAGATATGGGCAGAAAGAGCTGGAGTACAAATTGTACAACAATCTCAAGGTGCTGATCCTGCAGCAGTTACTTTTGATACACTTAGTTCTGCAAAATCAAAAAATGCTGATGTAGTAATAATTGATACTGCCGGAAGATTGCACAATAAGGGTAATTTAATGGCAGAATTAGAAAAAATGAGTAGGGTAATGAAAAAAGTCGTTCCTACAGCACCTGATGAAGTATTCCTTGTGCTTGATGCTACTACTGGTCAAAATGCTATTCAGCAAGCAAAGGAATTCCTCAAAGTAGCAAATATTACCGGTATAGTACTCACTAAGCTAGATGGTACTGCAAAAGGTGGTGTAGTAATTCCTATCGCTTGTGAATTACAAATCCCAGTACGTTATATAGGTGTAGGTGAGAAAATCGACGATTTGCAGGTATTTATTCCTAAGGATTTCGTTGACGCTCTATTTGGGAAAGTAGATAAGAATGACGAAACTATTGAAAGTAATTGATTTAGCATTACTAAAAAAATTTTATAATCAAAGTAATGATTAATCAAAATAATAATAACAATGATAATGATATTTTCGTATCAAAAATCTTTGTAGGAATCACATTATTTATTGCTGTTATTTTATTTTCTATAGCATTTTTTAATTACTCTAATATCCATTTTCGAGAATCAATTATCATTGATAAAAGTCAAGATAGTATTATCAATATCTTATATAACCCAGCTAATTTTTCGAAATGGAACCCATGGCAATATTATGATACTACAATAATATATCAGGTAGAGTTCCTCCCAAATCAAAAAATATCCAAATTATATTGGCATAGTCCCACTCATCCTCTCACCAAAGGACATCTTTTCATTGATAAAACCGAAAAATATAAATTAATTATAGATGCTGATTTAGCTGAACAAACTCACGGAACGATTGAATTCTCCACTTATCAGGATGAAAATGGGAGAACATTATTACAGTTTGATTATACGGCAGAGTATCCCCTAGACCCAATGAAGAGACTTTATGGTTTCGCAATGCAATTCTACTTCCCAAATGATATGAAGCAAGCATTAAAATTGCTTAAATCTAATATAGAATGAGAATTAACTATAAATCAAAGAATTGTCGTTAATTACTCTAATTAAAATAACAATACAAAATTTATAATTTCGTTTTTATTTCTTTTATAAAACATTAGAAATAAAACAATTATAAATATGGCTAAAGACGAAAATAATATAGTTGATGAAATAACACAAAGTGAATATAAATACGGATTTGAGAGTAAAATTGAAACAGAATTTTCAGAAAAAGGATTAAATGAAGATGTAATTAAGTATATTTCTTCAAAAAAAAATGAACCAGAATTTATGCTAAAATGGCGGCTCGAAGCCTATAATAAATGGCTTAAAATGAGCCACCCTAATTGGGCAAAACTCAATATACCTCCCATCGATTTCCAAGATATTTATTACTATGCAGCTCCAAAAACTAAAGACAATCCAAAGTCGCTCGACGAAATAGACCCAGAAATAAAAAGTACTTTCGATAAGCTCGGCATTCCCCTAGAGGAGCAAGCGAAATTATCAGGTGTAGCTGTCGATGCTGTAATGGATAGCGTGTCAGTTGCTACTACTTTTAAAGATCATTTAAATGAATTAGGAATTATATTTTGCTCAATGAGTGAAGCTATCAGAGAACATCCAGACTTAATTCAAAAGTATTTAGGTAGGGTAGTTCCAATGGCAGATAATTATTATGCAGCTCTCAATTCTGCAGTATTTAGTGATGGTTCATTTTGTTATATCCCTCCTAATACGCGATGTCCAGTGGAGTTGAGTACATATTTTAGAATAAATGCATCACAAACAGGACAATTCGAAAGAACTTTAATTGTATGCGATGAAAATAGTTACGTTAGCTATTTAGAGGGTTGCACAGCTCCAGCACGAGATGAAAATCAATTGCATGCAGCCGTTGTGGAATTAATAGCTCTGCAAGGTTCAGAAATTAAATATTCTACAGTTCAAAATTGGTATCCAGGCGATAAAGATGGAAATGGTGGAATATATAATTTCGTTACTAAGAGAGGACTATGCCAAGGTGATAATTCCAAGATTTCTTGGACACAGGTCGAGACTGGGTCTGCAATTACATGGAAATATCCTTCAACAATATTAAAAGGTAACAATTCAATCGGTGAATTTTATTCAGTTGCTCTTACTAATAATTTCCAACAAGCAGATACCGGCACAAAAATGATTCATTTAGGCGAGAATACTAAAAGTCGTATAGTAGCAAAGGGTATTTCTGCTGGGAAAAGTCAAAATACTTATAGAGGATTAGTAAAAATTTCTAAAAAAGCTAAAAATGCAAGAAATTACTCTCAATGTGATTCATTGCTAATGGGTGATAAATGTGGAGCTCATACATTTCCGTATATGGATGTAAAAAACAAATCAGCAATTTTAGAACATGAGGCTACTACTTCTAAAATATCAGAAGATATTCTTTTCTACTGTCAGCAAAGAGGTATTGCAGTAGAAGATGCAATTGGTTTAATTGTAAATGGATATGCAAAAGAAGTATTAAAACAGTTGCCAATGGAATTTGCTGTCGAAGCTCAAAAGTTACTTTCAATTAGTTTGGAAGGTAGCGTAGGTTAAGTTAAAAAATAATTATAAATAAATAAATAAATTAAAATAAATAATAATAAAAATAGATATGTCATTATTAAAAATTAAAGATTTACATGCAAAGGTAGGAGATAATCAAATCCTAAATGGAATTAACTTCGAAATTAATAAAGGTGAAATCCATGCAATTATGGGTCCTAATGGTTCAGGTAAGAGTACATTAGCTAGAGTGCTTACAGGTAGAGATAATATTGAAGTTACAGCCGGTAGTATTGAATTTGAAGGTAAAGATTTACTTGAAATGCCTGCAGATGAAAGAGCAAAAGCTGGAGTATTTTTAGCATTTCAATATCCTGTGGAAATTCCCGGAGTATCTAATGCTAATTTTATGAAAAGTGCTTTAAATGAAATTCGTAAATATAGAGGTGAAGAGCCATTAGATGCTATGGATTTTATCCAAATAATGAGGAAAAAAGCGGCACTCGTCGAATTAGACCAAAAATTTCTAACTCGCTCAGTAAATGAAGGATTCTCTGGTGGCGAAAAGAAAAGAAATGAAATATTTCAAATGGCGATGCTTGATCCAAAATTAGCAATTTTAGATGAAACAGATTCAGGATTAGATATTGATGCTCTTAAGGTTGTGTCAAATGGAGTAAATAAATTAAGAAATAAAGATAATGGATTTGTTGTGATTACGCATTACCAAAGACTACTTGAATATATCATTCCTGATTTCGTTCATGTACTTTTTAAAGGTAAAATAGTGAAATCCGGTGGCAAAGAATTAGCTTTAGAGCTTGAAGAAAAAGGTTATACTTGCATAAAAGGTTTGGTTTAATTTTGCAATATTAAATAATTGTTGAATTAAAATTATTTATTAAAAAATAAGCGGATTTAAAAATATATTTGATTAAATTCGTTTATTCTAAATTATTATATTTTAATGAATTTACAAATATATTTTAAATAGATTATGAAAAATAACGAAAGCAATAATGCTCAGAAAAAAGGTTCTAAAAATTCCAATAAAACTGTTCAAATGGAATATTTAGGAAAAAATATCGATGTTGATTTATTTAGTAATTTCGATTTCGGTAAATTAGATAAAGATACTATAATAAAATGGTATAAAACTATGCATTTGGGGAGAAAGCTCGATGAAAAAGCTTCTCTTTATCTAAAAATGGCTAAAGGATGGTCATTCCATGCGCCATTTGCTGGGCATGATGGTATTCAACTTGCCTTAGGATTGATTTTCCGTCAAAAGAAAGATTTCCTTTTTACTTATTATCGCGATATGCTTACAGCGCTTTCTGCTGGGATTACCCCTGTGGAAATTATTCTAAATGGATTAAGCAAAGAAACTGATAAAACAGGTAACGGACGCCACATGAGCAACCACTTTGCTAATGTCGAAATAGGAATTCAAAATGTATCAAGTTGCACTGGTAATCATTCACTGCACGCAGCTGGTGTAGCTCGAGCAGCAAAGAAATTTAAAAATGATGGTATAGCATATTATTCGTCTGGCGAATCAGCATGCTCTGAAGGATATTTCTGGGAAGCAGTAAATGTAGCTACTCTTGAGAAATTACCTGTAGTATTTGTGATTCAAAATAATTATTATGGAATATCAGTTCCATTAAAAGACCAAACAGCTAATCAAATTACTTCAGAAAACTATCGTGGGATGAAAGACTTATTAATAGTAAATTGCGATGGTAGAGACCCATTTGATTCATTTAAAGCTCTTCAAGAAGCTCAAGAATACGTTCTTGCTGGCAAAGGTCCTGCTTTTGTTCATGCAGATTGCGATAGAATTGGTTCGCATTCAAATTCTGATAGACACGAACTTTATCGTTCTAAAGAAGAATTAGAAGAAGTACGTCGCCGCGATCCGTTAATGCAATTTAGATACCATATTTTAGAAAAAAATATTTTAACTCCTGATGAGCTTACTGCTCTTGAAGAAGAAAATAAAGAAACTATTTTTGCAGCTTCTGATGATGCTGAAGCAGCACCAAATGCTGATGGTTCTCGTTTTATGGAGTTTATATTACCAGAACCATATTACAAAAATGATAATTTCGTTGAACCAGCATTTAATTCTTCCGAAACTATTAGCTTTTTAGAAGGCATTAATCGTACATTAAAAGAGGAATTTAGAGCTAATCCTAAAATTTTTATGTGGGGACAAGACCTTGGAAAAGGTGGAGTGTTCAATGCTGTAAAAGGTATGCCCGAAGAATTTGGGAAAGAAAGAGTATTCAATGCACCTATAGCAGAAGATTGTATTGTAGGGACAGCAAATGGTTTTTGCCGTTTTGATCCAGAACTTCGCGTCGTAATTGAAGGTGCTGAATTTGCTGATTATTTCTGGCCCGCTATGGAACAATTAATTGAATGCTCGCACGATTATTGGAGAAGCGCTGGACAATTCACTCCAAATATTACTATTCGATTAGCTAGTGGTGGCTATATTCAAGGAGGTTTATATCATAGCCAAAATTTAGAAGCTGTATTTATAACTCAACCCGGAATTAGAATAGTAAATCCTGCTTTTGCCTCTGATGCTGTTGGGCTATTAAGAAATTGTATCCGCTCTGAAGGAACTACAATATTTATTGAACCAAAATTCTTGTATAACTTTAAACCTGCTCATACCCCTGTTCCAGAATCGGATTATATAATCCCATTCGGCAAGGGAAGAATAATTAGACCTGGCAAAGACGTTACAATTGTTTCGTATGGTAACGCAGTGCATATAAGCAATATGGCAGCTACAGAATTAGAAAAAGCTGGAATTAACGCTGAGGTAATTGATTTGCGTTCAATCAAACCTTGGGATAAAGAATTAGTATTTGATTCTGTAAAGAAAACAGGAAAGGTTTTAGTCGCGCACGAAGATAGAGTGTTTGGTGGTTTTGGAGGCGAAATAGCTTCCACTATTAGCGATGAGATGTTTAAATATTTAGATGCACCTGTCATGAGAGTAGGAAGTAAAAATACTCCAGTCGGATTTGCAAAGAGTTATGAAAATGCAATTTTATTAAATAGCAATGATATTATCCAAAATGTAAATAAACTTGTCAATTATTAAAAAAGTGTGTAATAAATATGACACACTGAAATTTTTTTTAATAAAAAGCAAAATTTATTCACAATAAGAGATTATTATAAAGCAAACTTTTCTTAAATTAGCAGACTGCAATTTGTATATTATTGCATATTTTGTTAATTTTGTACCTATTTTATTTGCACTTTTTATAATTAGATATTTATTAATTTAAATATACTCGAAGTAGAAGCGCCTGTAGCTCAACTGGATAGAGTGCCGGATTCCGGTTCCGGAGGTTGAGGGTTCGATTCCCTTCGGGCGTGCAAAAAAAGAAGAATAAAGTTTGAATAAAGAAAATAATATTAAAAATAAATACATAAAGTTTTTAAAGACAGATGGAAGATAACAACAAAGACGAAATTCTATACATCGATTCTGATGAAAATAAACCTGCAAGTCTTACAGAGAAATTGAACTTGCACCTTAGAAATAATTACAAGCTATGGATATATATAGTTATTGGAATTATTTTATTAATTGTGATAATTTATTTCGCTTTTAATTATATTAAAAAGAATAAAGAGAAAGATATTGAAGAAGCAGGTACTGCGATTACTCGGCTAATGTCTGCATATAATCAGAAGGATCCACAAAGCATTCAATTAGCTCTTTATGGGAATAAATCAATAGTAATTAGAAATAAACCTTTAATAGGATTTATTGAAATAGCTAATAAATATGATAATGTACCTCAAGGTAAATTAGCTGCTTTTTATGCTGGAAATTTATTATTTGGCGAGAAAAAATTTAGCGAAGCAGAAAAATTTTATAAAAAAGCTTTAGATTCTGATTCGAAATTAGTACTACAAGGTGCTTATGCAGGATTAGGCTCTATTGAAGAAAATAAAGGTAATTTCCAAAAAGCTATAGATTACTATAAAGATGCAGTAGATAACCATACAGATTATGGCTCTAAAAATCGCTATGAATACTATATGGGACTATGCTATGAGAAATTAGGTAAAAAAGATGAAGCAATAAAAATTTATAATGTAATTATTGGCGAAAACAAAAGCTACGAATTTGTAGGTAGAGCCAAAATGGGATTAATAAGACTTGGCACAATTATTGAGTAAAATTACTCTACTTAGACTGTACGTAAGTAAATGTTAAATCATTTACACAGTTTTTTGTATTTTGATAAAATTGATAATTATTATATATATAGATAGTAAAAAATAATAATTGCATTATATTATAAATAAATAGAAAATTGAAAATAATAAATAATAATATTTTTTTAAATAACATTTTGTATAACGGAGGTTATATGCGTCGATTGTTTCGTATGAGTACACTTGCGGTACTATTGTGCATAATGGGCTTTAGCTCAGGATACGCAGTAGATAAACCGTTAGCACTTGTCGGTGGGCGAATAGCTCCCGGTGAAGTACGTGTGTTCTCTAAAGATACTGTTTATCAGGTGTATAAACAACTCACCATAGCAGGTACTCTTATAGTAGAACCGGGTACAACCGTGATGTTTGCCCCAAATGGCAGAATTATTGACTCTACAGGCGGTAGATTTATTGCTGACGGCTTTGCCGGAGCAACTTATACTGCAAAGCCCGATGGTCAAGACCCAATGCCTACTTTGAATAATAAAGGCTGGACTGGCTATGCAGATTTAAATTATTTCTTGTATGATGGTACTATTAAAAGAACCACCCCACAAGAGCCGACCATCAATAAAGCTAAAGAAGACTACGTGTTTAATGTAGTTCTTGATCTTAGCACAAGAAGATTGGTAAATGCTGTAAGCTTGAATGGTAAATCCTTTAACTTGGGACCAAATCAAGTAAGTCTTCCTTTCGAAAAAGCTATTATCTATTATCTATCAGGAATTGCAGAAGTATCTGATCCTGTAAATGATATTAGAAATAATTCTTCTTGGAAGAGAGCAAATGAATCAACTACGATTCAGGTTGTTCCAGAAAAAATTAAATTTGTTGGTCAAGTTACTAACAATTTTACACGTGAAAAAGGACATATCATAGTTCTACCAGGTGCTAGTGCAGCATTTTTTAGAAACTGTTCTTTTGAAAATATGCGTAAAGACACTACAGTGGATTACGTAAATTACTATGCAGAAGGCTCAATGCCAAACGCTGCTCAAGTAAATGCTGCAATGCTTAAATTAACCAATGGTAAAGGTGGTGCTATCACTACTTTCTCCTCTAGAACTTGGTTAGTAAATTGCGAATTTAATCATAACTTTGCAAGAAATGCTGCTGGTGCTGTACAAATTTTACAAACTCCAGTTGGATTCCCTGAAAATAACGATAAATATAATGCATTAGCTGTTTATCCTGGTTCAAAAAATCCAGCATTAACAGAAATTGATGGAGAACCATCTAAAACTAATGCTAATATTAAAAGAATTGATAATTTAGATGAATCTTTAATTGATGAACCTAACTTTACTGATTATGAAAGACAAGCTTATGATGATGCTCGTCTATCTATGTTCTTAGGTAGAGTTCGTAATTTAAAATTCGGATATAATACTGCAAAATTAACTAATGTAAGAATTGCTTACTACGGTACTACTCCAGTCGAAGAAGATGACGAAGAATCCGTAGCTAATTTCCCACAAGTTATTGCTAACTATACAAAAGGTGGAGCGATGTTAATCGCTGGTCGCCCTGGTAAAGCTGGCGAAAATGTAATGGAAGTAGGTCTTGGTGTAAATAGAACTATTAACATTATGAGTGCAGGTGGCGAAGAATTAGTAACTCTTACTCCTAACGACAGTGTTGAATTTACAGGTAACTATTCACAAAACTTCCAAAAGAACATTGGTTCTTTAGGTTCAATGGGTGGCGCTCTTTATTTAGGAGCAAATACTTCTTTAATAGTAGCTGGTAAATTTACTAATAACTATGCAAAAACTCAAAATATGGAAGAACCAGATCTAGGCGTTCTAGCTGGTAATTATTCTCGCGGTGGTGCAATTTACCAAGAAAATACTCATGGTAGATTACAAGTACGTGGATATTATACTGATGGATTTAACAAAATGGCTACTGAATTCATAAATAACTCTGCCGCTTCTGGTGGTGCTATTTATGTAGCAGGTAATGTTGATTTATCAGCTTCACCGGTTGTCGGTGGTTCTGATGCATCTATTGCTACTCGCCATTATGGTTATGATATTAATTTTAGAGATAATAAAGCAACTGCTGAAGGTGGTGCTATATATACTGAAAGAAGTATGAGATTAAATGGTGCTGGTGGTTTAGTAGAAAACTCAGCTCCACTTTATGATGATACAAGAAGAATTGAATTCACTAACAATGAAGCTGGCTTCACTGGTGGTGCTATTGCAATTGTTCTTCCATTCAAAGAACATTCTCAAATTCCAGATGAAAACAGAACAATACATTTCGCTAGAGCTTTAATAGAAAATAATAAAGTTGGTGAAACTGTATCTGCTTATAATAGAAAATTCGTTCGTGGTGGTGGTGGTGTTTATTCACAAACTGCAGATATGAACGTTGTTAAAGCTGTTGAATTTACAAAGAACTTAGTTAAAAATGGTAATGGTGGCGCTATTCAAATGGCTCACCCAATTTCATTTAAAGAAAGATTCTTCGTATCTGACCTTGATCAAATAGTTTATGATGCTAAAGGCGTTGCTACAGATTTCGTATCAGTAGATGAACCATTTATTTTAGCTGATAAAGCTGCTCCTGCTGATCAAAGAATGCTTACAAGATTTTTAGATAATAGAGTAATGTGGGATGATGACATTTTAGCTTCTCAATCAGGTTCAGGTGCTACTCAAATTACTTCAGGTACTCTTACTACAGGCCATAACATTAATGCAATTGAATTTATCGATGATGCAAATGGTTTCGCTGTAGGACAAGCTGGTACAATTATTAAATTATCTCAAAGCGGTCAAATTTGGCAATACCAAAACTATTCATTCCCTTATAACTTTAAAGCAATTCATTTTGCAACAAATAGAATTGGTTATATCGCTGGCGATAGAGGTTTAATTTTAAAAACTACTGACGGTGGTACTTCTTGGAGAATAGTTAATCAACCTGTAAATTCATTTGATATTAATGCTTTAACTTTCATTAACTCTAATGATGGTTATGCTGTAGGTCAAATGGGTAAAATGTTAAAAACAAATGATGGTGGTGAATCTTGGAATTTAATTCCAACAGGAACTGACAATCACTTAAATAATGTTCGTTTCGTAGGCGTTAACAATGGTTATGCTGTTGGTAACAGAGGAACAATCTTAATTACTAATAATGGTGGTTTAGATTGGAACGTATTAAATGCAAATACTTATAATGATTTTTATTCAATTTACTTCACAGATGCTACTACTGGTTATATCGCTGGTGATGGTGCTATTTATAAAACTACTAACTCTGGTAATACTTGGGCTACTGTTTATAATGAACCAACAAAAACATTTAAAAGCATCTGGTTTACTTCTTTAGATAAAGGTTATGCTTATGGTCAAAGTGGTGCTTTAGTAAAAACTACTAATGCTGGTCTTACTTGGACAGCAGCTGATGTAAAAGTAAATGGAAATAAAGTTTATCATGATTTCAATGAAGTACATTATCCAAAACAAAATATTGCTTTATTAGCTGCTAATTCAGGTGCTATGTTACGCACAACTGATGATGGCGAAACTTGGAATTATGTATTACCTTATGATGAAGCTTTCGTAGATGTAAAAAGATTCCATCCAGCAGTAAATATTCGTGAAAACGGTATAGGTCTCGGTGGCGGTATTTATATTTTAGATAGCGTAACTGTACGTAATGAATTCAGAGATGATTATGTAAAATTCAACCGTGTAAGATTCCAAAATAATGAAGCTTATACAGGTGCAGCTATTTATTCAGATAACTATGACTTAAAGATGATTCTTCAAAGATCATTAGTTGCTAATAACAGAGCTTTATCTGATATCGGTATGAAACAAAATCATATTACTGGTCCTACATTAGATAAAAACAAAGATAAAAGTATTGAAGGTAACTATGCTTCTTCAGATTTAGCTGGCGCAATTTTATACGGCGAAATCGAAGGTCCAGAACCTTACGTAGTAGGTTCTTGGGGTGCTAACTCAATGTATGATAATAGTGCAAGATTCTTAATTAGATTACCAGATGCTCCTGATACAAAAGGTACATTAGCTGGTAGAAGACCAGGTCCTGGCGGAATCGACACTTTAAGAGCTAACTATTGGGGTAGAACAGAAGCAGACGTTAATTTATTTATTCATAACTTAAAAGATTTAAATTATCTTGAAAGAGATTTCGCAAGAATGGAAACATTCTTTATCGAACAAGCAGATAAAACTTATTTATCTTATGTATTCGGTGCTGAAGGAACTACTGATACTTTAAATCAAGGTCCTTTCGAGAGAAATGGAACTTATACAACTGCTAATTCAACAGATGAAGTTATTGCAAAATGGCAATATGTACCAGTAGCTTTAAGAAATGTTAGTCCTGATCAAGAAAATGATGCAGATGCTAATACTATTCCAGAAAAATTCTTAATGAGCTATAAAGTATATGATATGTATGATAAAGGTACTGATATTAAAGTAGCTGACTACTCTAATAGAAGAATGAGTCCAATTGAAGATTTTGCTGTAGGTATTCCTCCAGTAATTATCACTCATGATGATACTTTACATCCAAATAATGCTACTTATGTAAGAAGATATACTCGCGATCCAAAAGTTGTTGAAATGCGTGATCCTGAAACTGGTAATTTAAAATATCCTATGGTTGCTGCATTGCAACAAGAATGGAAACCAGATCCAAGATTAGCTGATAATGGTGCTTATGGTTATTACCATCCAATAGGATATCCATTATTCTTAGAAGCAGAAATTAACTATGATGGCGAAGCTAACATTGCTAACAAAGATTTAAGAACTTTAAATGAAACAGTATTCTTCGTAATTAATGAAACTACTGGTGACTTTATCAGAACAAATCTAAAACAAGTATCTGAAGATAATGGTTTAACTCATAATAAATTCAGATCAAGAGTAGAAATGCTTCCTGATATGACTAAGAGAAATCCACAAACTACTGTTCGCCGTTCAGCTGAAAAATTATTGAACTTAGGCGTTGGTGATATGTTATTATATTCTCTAAGATCAAATCCAGTAAACGAAGATAGAAGTACATTAAAAGGTAGAAAATACTACGGTCCTCATACTCAAATGGGCGGTAAATATAGCAATCCATCTGAACCAGGTATTTATGACTTATATATAAATAGAGATCATTGGGCTCCATCTAACAATAATACTGCTACATATTGGGCAGGTGAAAAATATCAAGCTTTACCAGTTGATACTGGTGATGTAGTAAGAATTATTTCTAGAACTGCATTATGGAAATATGGCGTGGTAAGAGCATTTAACGAAGGTCTTGCATTCAAGATTTCAAGTGCTACAATGCCTCCAGTATTTACAGGTGATATCATTAGATTAGGCCAAGATACTATTACTAAAATTCAAAGAGATGATGTAAATGCAAATAGATTAGATACAATTAAAGTAACTGATTTCTTAAATAAGATTTGGGTTACTGAAGATAGAAATTATCCAGTATCACGCGGTATTTATAGCAGCAATTCGTTAGGTCAAGCAAAAGGTAGAGATTCTATCTTAGCTATTACAGCAATTGATTATAACGGTTTCTATGATCCACGCAGTTTATTTGATTCTACATCTGCTTATTATGCACAATTAAGCTATTCATTAGAATTACCTCCAAACACTGGTATTTCTAAATGGTTACGTTACAATATTATTCCTTCAGGAACTAATTTAAGACCTAACTTAAAAGATGGCGCTAGAGGATTTATGGTACTTAAAGGTACTCCAATGAATCCTTACGTTATCCCAGGTGGCGAAGAAGTAACTGTAACAGCTAGAAATTTTGCACCTTCTAAACAAACTATCGACTTACTAAGAAATATTTGGGGACAAGATACATTAGATAAATTTATCTATATATTCCCTCCATATTTCCACGCTCCTGAATATGATTTAGGCGAAAATGTAAGAAGAGCTAGATACTTACAACAAGATACAATTAATAATGCTTCAGATGCATTCTCAACTGCAAGAGCTAAATTTAGATTATTCGTAGCTGATAGTACTCCAAGATTCATTTCTTATAACGATAATCCAAGAGTATTCTACAAAGATGTAAATTACACTCCTGAAAAAGATGTAGCACCTATTTATCAAGATTCTAATGATGTAAGAGTTATGCTTTTACCTTCAATCTATAGAAATGGGTTCTGTACTCTAACTGAAGATAATAAATTAATTGCCTCTGTTACTGATAAATTAAGATTCCAAGTAGATTTCAATACCGACGACGAAGCTGAAGATTTTTGGGCTTCTAAAGAAGGTTGGGAATTTAAATATGGTAAAACATCTTATGGTTTCTATAACATAGCAGTTCGCGAAAATCCAAATGATACAGCTATTATTGAAATTAGAAATCAAACTCGTCCAATTTGGATGAATGATCAATATATTTACAAATACAATAATGAAGATGCAGCTAGCCAAGATAACTTCTTAGCTGATTACACTTCTCAAGGTAGATTAAATGTACGTATTGATAGTGCTGAAGCATTCCAATTATTAAGAATTGGTCAAGGCGCTAACATGGGTATGAACCTTGATACATTATTTACAGTAGTTGCTAATGATGGTCATAGCGGTATGACAGCAATGCCAGTAGATGTATATGTAAATGTTAAACCATTTATTCAAGATATTGGTCAATTACCAGAAGCACAAGAAGATGTAGACTATAATCCAAACTTATTAGATACTAATAAAATGATTAAAGTTTATGATCCTAATACTGATCAATTCCACAGATTTGAATTGATTTATCCAAATGATCTTAGAACAAGAATTCCAAAAGATCCTTGTTTCTCAGAAGCTGGATATTGGGACTTAACTGATATGAAGACTACTCCATCTTGGTTAAAGATTAATCCTCAATCAGGTTTACTATACGGAATGCCAACAATTAATGATAATATCAGAGAAGGCGTTGACGAAAAAGTAACTGTACTTGTATGGGATAGAATCAGACAAAGTGGTACTAAAGCAAATATTAAAGCTATTAAAAATAATGGAACTAGTTTATTTGCTGTAGGCGATAAAGGTACAATTATTAAAGTTGATAAAACAGGCGGAAGCTGGGAATTTGTAAAAGTTTCTGGAACTGAAGCATTTAACTTAAATGATATTACTTTCGTAGGAAATGGTCAAATCGGTTATATAGCTGGTGATAATGGCTTAATCTTAAAAACAACTGACGGTGGTACTACTTGGAATATAGTAAATACTACTTATAGAATATACAACTTAAATTCAATTGAATTTAAAGACGACAACAATGGTATTGCAGCTGGTCAAAATGGTAACGCAGTTTTAACAAATGACGGCGGTACTACTTGGTCAGAAATTAAGAAAATTAATACTGAATATGTAAACACTAGTGAAATTGCTAAAGTTAAATACTTAGGTTTAGATAAATATTTATTAGCTGGTACTTATAACTATGCAGAAATCATTACTTCTGATGGTATGAATGTACAAGCTGTTAATCCTCCATTAAGTGGAAATATAAGAGATATTTATCAAATTTCTGCAAATGACTTTATTTTAATTACAGCTAATGCTGTTTATACTTCAAATGATGCTGGTACTACATGGACTAAACAAAATGTTACTCATCCAGGTGCTAACTCATTCACATCAATCGGTTATTATGAAATTAATGATGATGCTGGATTCAATGGAACTAAATCATCTGTAATTTATATTACTGGTAATAATGGTACTTTATATGTATCACGTGATGGCGGTAAAACATTCTTAACTGCAAATGCAAATACTTTAAATGCTTTATATAGAGTTAGATTCAACAATAGAGATGAAAACATAACTAAGAATATTAATGATTTAGTTATGATTGATGAAAATAATGGCTTTATTGTTGGTAACGAAGGTATGATTGCTAAGATAGTAAGAACTCAAAATATCGTTGAATATACTGATAATATGGGTAATATCGTACAAGATACTACAGTTAATATTAATCCTACAGTAATTACAACTAAAGAATTTGATATGTTATCAGATTTGAAACAATTCAATATGAAAGTAAAGAGAGCAGATCACTCTCCAGTATTAACTGGTTTAGTTAAATCAGGATGTTTCGATTACACTGTAAGTGGAGCATTAAAAGATACTCTATTCGTAATGGATTTAGATTTATTAAGACCTGTAGCTGATGAATTCGTAGTACTTACAGTTATTGATCCAGTTAGCGACAAATGGGAAATTATTAAAGATACTATTAAACCAGAAGATGCATGGGAATTAGATCTAAATGGTAATAGAGTAGCTAAGAAGAGAATTCCATTTATTTTAAGATTTAACGGTTCTTTAAATGAATTAGGCTTAGATAACATATTTACAGTAAAAGTACAAGCAAAAGATTCAAAAGGTAATACAACAGTATATGAAATAGTATATAGACATATGCTAACTCCAGACTTTATTAGCAAAATTACAGTAGCTAATAATAATGGTGATTCTCAAATACTTGAATGGGGTACTGCTCCATATACAGATGCTGAACCTGTTACTACAGGTGATGGTAATGATGACCATGCAATCGGTATGCTTGATTACAACTATTGCGAATATGAAATTGCTCCGACTCCAGATAAGAAAATCTTTGATTCAAGATGGATTATTCCAACTAGAACTGGTACATTATTAAATATCCAACCTAGAGCTGTCTCTGGTGAAGCTTGCCAAAGAGTGTACAAAAATACATTCCAAACTGGTGGAAACGTTGATGCAGTTGGTACTGGTAATTATGTTCCATTAAAGATCTCTTGGGATAGAAGCTTAATTCCTGCAATTGATAATGCTACAATTAATCCAGCTGGATCTTCTTGGTGGTTAGTTGATGCAACTTCAAATGGTAATTACTTCGCAATCAATATGAGTACTGGTTTAGGTAAAGTTATTGGTGATGCACAACTTGATGTACAAGGTAACACAGTTATTCTAACATTAATGACAGTTGCCGTTGAAGGATTTAATATTATCTTTGACTGCACAAGTGGTATCGAAGGTGAATTACCTACAGCTACTGGTATTATTAATGTAGCTCCAAGTATCGTATCTACAGATGCAACAGTTAACTTCGGTCTAACTGAATACGGTAGAGTTAAATTAGAAGTATATGACGCTCTTGGTAATTTTGTTAAGAATATCGCAGATCGTGATTACGTAGCAAGCAATAAATTATCTGCTCATTTCGATGGTAGAGATGCAGCTGGTAACTTATTACCAAACGGTACTTATACAATAAGAATGATAGCTGGCACAAACGTATCAACTTATCAAGTAAAAGTAATTAGATAATATTATAATTAAAAGGTTTTCCTCCTGAGAAATTAGGAGGAAGACCGATATTTAACAAAAAGAAAATAATTTAAATAAATAAATGGAGACTATAATGAAAAGACTTCTTACCTTAGCTGCAGCGTTGGTTATGCTATTCAGCTTGACTGACTCTCAACAGCTAAAGGCACAAGTTTATGGCGACTTCACATTGGAACTCAGAGAGGCTATGCCATTTGAACCAATTATTGAAGGGCAAGAAGGAGTTCGATTATATAGAGCCGATGAATTTTGGATGAACCCTACAAGACAGCGTGACCGCGATGATGGATACGTTGCAGTAGGATTACCATTCCCATTTTCATTTAATGGAATAAGTTATGATTCTATCTACGTTTGTGTAAATGGCTTTATTACTTTTAATAACCCACCTAACGTAATTGCTCGTGACCCTCAGGGACTCTTTAAAATCGAAAACTCATATCCGGATAACGTTTTAGCACCTTTCTGGGGTGACCATATGTATAGAATTATTGAAGATAATGAAATATTACCTCCAGGTTCTAATATGTGGCAACCAACTAAAATATTAGTATGGAAAACAGCAGACAAAGTAGTAATTGAATGGAAAGATTTAAATATCTTAGATAAAACTATCACTTCAAGTGTAGCTACTTTCCAAGTAATTCTCTATAAATCAGTAGATCCTAATTCAAATCAAGGCGATGTAGAATTTGCTTATGGTACTGCAGGTAAAAGACCTGACCAAGCTACTACAGACCAAAGAGTTATAACTACTGGTGCATCAATTGGTATTAAAGGTGAATTTGGTATTCTTCACTCAAATTCTGACTTTATTAATGCTCTTTGGATTAACGGCACTCAAGCTGACCAAATTGGTAATATTTCTTATTCTAATGAATGGCAACCAACTAAAGGTAGTGATAAAAGATTTGCTTTCGCAGCTTTCGTAAGACACGCTACTGGTGAATCTTGGGGTGACGGTGATGCTGATATGAGCAAAACTATTGGTGGCAAACACTTTGATTTAAGATTTGACCAAAATCGTTTCGTTTCTGTAAATGATGCAAGAGTGATTATGAAATCAATCGCTTTTGATGTACCTTTAGATAGTATCAAAGGTAGAGCAGCATTCCACGGCGATGTAAACCACGATGGTAGATTTGTGTATGATGTAGATGGCAATAAAATATTTATTAAGAAAAGAAGTAGACAATATAATCAAGATTTACCTCTTAACTTAATTGGTAGTGACAAACAAGTAATGTTCGCTGCTAATGAATATGATGCTGCAATTATTTTACATTATATCGGTGTAAGAATTCCATATTTACCATGGATAATTGACACTATATTAACTTATGGAAAACAAGAGTACACAGCTTCAAACGGTATTATGTTTGGAACACCTGAAATTTCTGTTAATGGTAATGTTACTTTACCTGTATTAGTAAATGGTACTATTGATGGTCCTTTATCTGCAAAATTTAATGTAAATGGCGAAATCGAAAGCATAGTAAATGTTGCAAAAGATAATTTTATGTCTATGTATAATAATGATAAAGCAGTTTTAGCTGGTTCTGCTAAATTTAATAGTGGCGAAACTATTGCTTATATCACTTATAGACCTAATTCTTCTGATGTAAGAATTGAAAACTTATATTTCAATGGTGAAAAATCTCAAAATGTAAATATGAACATTAAAGATGTTGAAACTAGCGATAATAGTGCAATTCTAAGTAACTATCCTAACCCATTTAATGCAAATACAAATATTGCAGTTACTATTGATAACCCTGGTTATTATAGCCTTAACATCTATGATGTAAATGGTAATTTAGTTAAATCATTATTCAATGGAAATATCAATAAATCAAACTTAGTAGCTTTTACTTGGGATGGTACTGATAATTCTGGAATTAAAGTAGGTAGTGGAATGTATATTTATAGATTGATTGGCAATAATGTTAGTGTATCTAACACTATGCAAATCGTTAAATAATGAATCTTCTATCTAAATATTTTTGGTTGTCTGTGGTGATATTATTTATCACCACTTACACCCAAAATATAAATGCAAAAGAAAATAAAAAAATTATAAGCGTTATTGAAATAGACTCACCATTGCTTTGTGGTACCGAAGATGATAAAAATTTCGTTATTGCAATAGATATGGGCGAAGTATTCAGAGAGGATTCAGTCTATGGATTCAATTTTGAGCTAAGGTACGACTCTACTAAAATAAAAATTACAGACTATTTGGTAGTAGGCACATTAGCTGAAAATTGTAGCTATAAAGGATGTTCATTCCTTAATGATACAATAAGAGGTTATGCCGCAAATATGGATATGACAAGGTTAAGCGGAAAGAAACCATTATTTGCATTTAAAGGCAAGGCTCTTACAGAATGTAGTGATAGTGCATTGATAATATTAGAATATGTTGAATTTACAGAAGAATTTATACATAAAAATCTTGAATATCAAAATTTAAATTTAAAGATTGAGAAAAAACTTCATCCTGAAAATAGAATTGAAATTAAAATTCCAGATGATACTCTAAATTTAAATGAGGAAAGTAATAATATATATAATTATACAATTCCATTTGAGATTTATTCAAGCACAGCAGTTAAAAAATTACATATTTTAATTTCTGGTGATAATGCAAATAGTATATTTCTTTTAAAAGATTCAATTTATTCTTTTGGAAAAGCTGAATTATTAAATACAAACGATAGTCTTTTTCTTAATATTACTTTTGATAATCAAGTGTATTATAAAAAATTTGATATTAATATTGCCTTAGATATAAGTAAATTAATAACTGAAGACAAAGACTATTTTAAGGAATATAATTTAAGTATTATTAAAGATAATTGTAAATGTATTGATACATATATATCCGACAAATTTGCAATTAATTATCAAAAGAAAGAAGATTCAACTTATGTATTTGAATCAAATACTGATAAAAATGATACTTATGTTGTATCAGAGAAAATGTATTTAAATAATTTATCTGGTTTTAAAGACTTAATAATATATAATTCAATAGGACAAATTGTGTCAAAATTAAATATTGAAAATTTGAATTATGTTGATTTAAGTAATAAAATAAAGGATGGTATTTACTTTGGGATATTAATTAATCCGGAAAAAAGTATTTACAGCCTAAATAACAGTTTTATAAAGAAAATAAAAATATTAAAATATTCATTCATTAATTAAATTTTTTGGAGGTTCAAGTGAAGTTAAATCAATTACTTCAAAAGAGTTTCAGATTGCTTACTGCAATGCTTTTAGTTGGAGCGATAATTATCCCAACTAATAGTGCATTTAGCCAGTTAGCAGCTGGACTGCCTAGACTTTCACTGACCGGCGTGGATAATTCATATAATACGAATTTTTATCCCGATGGCAGATTGACCGTTGCTCCTTCTAAATCGAAGGATTATCAGTCAGAGGTATTAGTGCCAGTATTTATCAGCTTTAAAGAAATGCCTGATCCACTTACTCACTCTACTAAACACATTTACTCATTTGAGATGAAATTAAAGTATGATAGCCAGGTATTTAAACCTGTTAAAATACAATCATTTCATCCGACTTTAGATGATCCAAAATATCGTAACGATGACTTTAGAACAGTTGGCGCTCAATTCCAATATGATTGGAATACTTATGCAGATACTAACTTTCTACAATGGTTAGATATTAACGGAGAACAAAATACTTACGGCGCTGTAATGAAAATTACAGGTATCTCAGCTCAACCATTACCTTCTACATTAGATGCTAATGGAAATGAAATTTTCAAACCATTCTTTTATGTTGTTATGAAAGTTCTTCCTACTTTAGCGGAAGAAGATTCAAGATTATTAAATAAACTTACTTGGTTGTTAATTGACGCTGATTCAATTAGATACAATGATGTTTGGACTATTTCTAAACCAAATTATCCTAATATCGCTGGTATCGATATGGAAAGAACTAATGAATTATGGACAAATGAACCTTATAGAAAAGGTACATTAATGGCTAAAGTTCAAAATAAATTCCCTGCTTTTGACTTCTTTATGCAGAAACTTCCTGGCGTTATGTATAGCGGCGAGAAGAATGAAGCTATCGTTCCAATTGTAAAAGATGATTTAGGTTATGGACAAGAATTTGAAATCGTTGATCCAATTTCTGTAGATTGGCAAAGAACAAAAGATGAATTTAAATATGGCGAGCGTACTATTCAAATCAGAAATTCAGTAATTGGTACTCGTATGAGTGAAGTAATGATTGAAACTGATCAGCCATGGTTAGAAGTAGCTACTTATAATGTAGAAGACCCTAATTTTAGCTTTAATTATAATGAAAAAGGTTATTTCCCATATTTAGATAATGGTATTCTTGGTTCTATTTATCTACCTACTGATAAAAACAATATAATCCCAGCACAACCACAAATATTTTTAAATATTCGTTGTAACCCTGATAAAATTGATCCTCTAGCAAGCGTAGACCCAGAAGGTACTTATGTTGGTTATATTACATTTAAATCTCGTGATGCATTACATAATCCAGTAAAATTAAAAGTAACATTTAATTTATTACGTAACGCTTATGAACCTGATTTATATCCTCAAGAAATGCCTGTTGGATCTATTGCAAGACATACTGGTATTAGATTAAATATTAGAACTGCTTATGTTGATGAAACTAAAAATTTAGTATTTGGTACTGCTCCTAGAGCTACAGAAGGTATTGATACATTAATGGGCGAAAGAGCTTATCTACAACCAATGACAACAACTGGTTTCGATGCAAGATTCTTCTCATTAACTCCTGAAATTAATGCTAAAGCTCCTAATGGTTTTATGGATGCATTACCTGACATTAATAGACCTGATTATAATTCAAGAGATATCAGAGATATTAATGATACTTTACAATCACTTACATATTATGTTAAATTCAATACTCCTCGCTATCCATTGTATATTACTTGGAATGTAAATGACTTCCCAGAAGGTTCAATACTTTACATAAAAGATTTACAAACTCGCGGCGATAGAATTAATGTAAATATGAGAGAAGGTTCAACTGTCGGTACTGACGGAACTATGTCTTATACATTTACTGATGCAACATTAAATGATTTCATTATCGAATATACATTACCAAAAATATTTGAATATGATTCTACTGATAATGGTTTTGCAGCTATAAATAAAGGTTGGAACTTACTATCATTACCAGTAAGACCTACTAATGCAGCAATTAAATCAGTTTATCCAAATTCAGTTAATAACAATGTATTGACATTCTTCCCAAGCGGTTGGGAACAAGAAGCTGGTAATTTAAAACCAGGTCAAGGTTTCTTCATTCTTTATAATAACATTATTGACAGAAAATTTGCTGGTTTGCAAATTAGAAATATTGGTCCTGAATACGGAGATAAAATTAGAATTATTAAAGGTTGGAATTTGATTGGTGCTTTATCATTCCCTGTTTCAGTGAATAATGTAAGCTTCGCTCAATATAATCCTAACTTCCCAATTCCTGATTTAGCTTTCGTTAGATTCTATGGTTTCTGGAGATATATTACTGCTCGCGGATATCAACAAGTAAATATGTTAGAACCAGGTTTCGGTTATTTCATAAAAGCTGGTAAAGGTTCTGGCGAACAAGAAGATGTAGCTCAATCTGCATTAATTGAATCATACTTAAGAATTTCTCCTACATCTGCTACACCAAAAGCAATTATGTCTGGTGACTTTAAAGAAGATGCAAAATCAGCAAGTGCTAAATTAAATGTATTTGATAATAATCAAGCTTATTCAACAATTTACTTATCTAACGATAAGAAATTAAATAGCTCATTATTTGAATTACCTCCAGCTCTTGGTGAAAACTTCTTTGATATAAGATTCGAAGGTAATACTTATTTAAGCAATAATGATAATTCAACTGTACAATTGTACGGCGTGAAATATCCAGTTTCAATCTCTGCTACTGATAATAATAGCGATTTGTTCTTCTATGATGCTGTAACTAATGAATTATTAGGCGTTATTACTAAAAACTCTAATAAGAATTTAGAAATCAACAAAACAATGGGCAATACTATTAATGTAGTAAAAGGTAATACTGAATTAAAAGTATATCCAAATCCTGTTGCAAATGTTGCTCAAGTATCATATTATGTACCAGCAAATGGTTATATAACAGTGAAAATCTTCAATTCTTTAGGAAATGAAGTTAGCAATGTATTCCAAGGTATAGCTAATGAAGGTTTACAAAACCAAACATTTAATGTTAATAATTTAGCTACAGGTACTTACTTTATTAAAGTGATCGGTGCTGATTTTACTAACGTAACTTCATTCACACTTGTAAAATAAGTTCAGTAAATTAAATATAATAGGGCAGCATAGTTTATACATTGTGCTGCCCATTTTTTTGAAATAATAAACTAATAAAATATGAAAAAATTATTAATTTTTATCCTTATTATAATACCGGGATATTTATTTTCACAAAGTGAATTTAATATGCAAATTGTAATTCGTGATAATATAGGACAATTTGATAGAAATTTTTTTGGTTATAAAACTAATGCTACAGATTTACTTGATGATAATCAAGAAATCGGCGAATTTGAATTACCAAATTTATCATTCCCGCCTGAAGTTCTTGGTGCTTTTTCTATTCAAAAACAAATTACTAACGACGAAGGCTTACCAATCTTAGAAGATATATATAGCTATAAAGACTATAAACCATATTTTAAGACAAAAAATGATTCTATTGTTTATACTTTAAAAGTTGTACATGCACATTCTGATTTTAATATGCTATTTATAGGTAATTTACCTTCAGATATTAAATCGGCAAAAGTATATTCTCTGGAATTTCCTTTTAGTGAATATGATTTATTTGATGCTAAATTAATTAAAGTAATTTATAATAAAAACTTCTTATCTCAAAATTTCAAAATAGTTCTAAAAAATTATGATGATTTAACATCAGTAGAGGATAGAAACAATATTATTAAAATATATCCTAATCCTTCAAGCGATATGATATACTTTAGCGATAAAATTGAAAAAAATATTGAAATAAGTGATATATCCGGTCAAATTTTTAAAAGAACAATTGATGGTAATAGATTGTCAATTTCAGATTTCCCATCTGGCATATATATTGTAACAGGTAAAGACCTAAATAATAAAAAATTTAACAAGATATTTGTTAAGAAATAAACTTTTAATTAAGATAGTGTAAAATTAAAAATATTTTTGTAAATTCGAATTTATAAGATTAAAATTACTATAATCGGAGTCTTGTTTGGAAAACGAATCTCAACCTAAAATCAACAATAACAATATAAATGGTGATAAAAGAAAAGCAAATTATCAAAGCAATAAATTAAGCTCTGATAGTAATAACTATAAAAGAAATTCTTATAATAATCCAAATTTCAAGAATAAACAATCTAATTACAATAGTAATATTCTTATCTCTGTCGTTATTCCTCTTTTAAATGAAGAAGAATCGCTACAGGAGCTATCGTTAGCACTAGAATCACAATTAAATAATATAGCTCAAAATAGATGGGAAGTAATTTTTATTGATGATGGTTCTACAGATAACTCCTATAATGTAATTAAAACAATTAACGAAAGAAATAAAAAATTTAAAGCAATTAGATTCAGAAGAAATTATGGTAAAAGTGCTGCTTTGTCGGTCGGCTTTAAAGAAGCAAAAGGAAAAGTAGTAATAACGATGGATGCTGATTTACAAGATGATCCTAAAGAAATTCCTAATTTAATTGCTAAGTTAAAAGAAGGTTATGACCTTGTTTCCGGATGGAAAAAAATAAGACATGATCCATTTAATAAGACATTCCCTTCTAAATTATTCAATAAAATTACAGCTAAAGCAAGTGGTTTAAAATTACATGATTTTAATTGCGGGCTAAAAGCATATCGCCGCGAAGTAGTGAAATCTCTACAAGTTTATGGTGAAATGCACAGATATTTACCAGCATTAGCACATTGGGACGGCTATAAATGTACTGAAATACCCGTGGAACACCATTCAAGGGTCTATGGAGAAAGTAAATACCCAGGATTATCACGCGGATTTAAAGGATTATTAGATTTAAGTACTATTGTCTTCACGCATAAATATTTAAAACGACCATTACATTTTTTTGGAGCTATAGGTATTTCAATGTTTGTAATTGGTGTCATTATTGATTTATGGTTAGTAATAGAAAAATTATTCTGTAATACTACATTAAGTGAAAGACCATTACTTTTTTTAGGTATTGCTCTGATAATAGTAGGTGTGCAGCTATTTTCAATTGGATTGTTGGGCGAAATGCTTGTCAAAAATACAATTGATAATAGTAATTATAATATTAAAGAAAGATTATATTAAAAATACAAATGACATTAAAACTATGAAAAATATATATATTGCATTGTTTTTAGCTATAATAATAAGCATTCCTCTTCAAGACATATATGCTGCTTATCCTGCAGAAACAGATGATAATCCATTTAGTGTATATTTCCTTGGAGTAGGTATTTCAGGAAGTACTTTTCCAAAAAATTCTTCTACTTGGAAAAATATCAGTTTTAGTATAGATCCAAATGACCACGTAATTGGTGGTAGTTTCGATGGTATGGAATCATCGATAAGAGCTTCATTGACTACAAATATTGATAGAAAGAGTAATTTCTTGTTACCAATCAGCTATGAATATATGTTTATGCGAGCTGGAGAACTTATTTATTATAATCTAACTCCACAAATTAATTATCATGGAACGTTCAATCATAAAATTGATGTTCAAAAATTTAGCATTGGTTTGGATTGGCAAGCTCTTCAGACTCCTTTTAAAGATGTAAAGATATATTTAGGTCTTGATGCAAAAGCCTTTTTAATTACTAATCAAGAATTCACTCGCACAGATGTTAAAATTCAAAATGATTCTACAGTACAAATTGATAAATTTCCATATTTACCAAAAGAAGATGCATTTAGGTTCGGTTGCGAAGGCAAAATTGGATTTAGAGGGCATTTGATTAACAAATTTTATTTAAATACTTTTATCGGGTATGAAGTATTTAATTTACTTGGAAGAGAAGATAAAAGAGGTCAACTATTTACTCCTTTTAGCAAGTATGAACCGAAGGAAGAATTAATTACTGCATGGCATTATTATTTAAGTATAGAATATAAATTTTAAGAATGCAAATAAAATATAATACTGACTGTAGACATTTCAGAGGTGATCTACCCTGCAAACCACATAAAGAGAATAATGTCCATTGTGAAGATTGTCAATTCTATGACAAGACTGACGGCAAAATACTAATTATAAAGTTTGGAGCAATCGGGGACGTAATTAGAACTACTCCTTTATTAAAAAGATTTAGAGAAGTTATGCCAAGTAAAGAAATTTGGTGGATTACTCAATATCCTGATATATTACCAAATAATAAAATTGATAAAATCCTTACTTTGTCTATTGAAAATTTTATACTTTTAAAAGAAATTAAGTTTGATAAGATTTATAGTCTCGATAAAGATAATTTCGCTTGTGCATTATGCAATCAATTAATTTCTTATGAAAAATATGGTTATGGACTATTAAATGGAAAGCCTGCTCCTATTAGACAATCAGCTGAACATAAATATTTCACAGGATTATTTGATGATATTAATAAAGAAAATAAAAAATCTTATTTAGAAGAAGTATTTGAGTTATGTGAATTGAAATTTAATTATGAAGAGTATGAACTTGACGTAGATACTTCAATAAAATGGGATATTCCAAGCGATGGAAAAAAAATTATTGGTCTAAATACCGGTTGTGGAGATAGGTGGAAATCAAGATTATGGTCAGATGAAAATTGGATAAAACTAATTGAATTATTGAAGCAAAATGGATATTACCCTCTACTTCTCGGTGGAAAGCAAGAAAATGAAAAAAATAAGTTTTTATCTGCTCAAACAGGAGCTTTATATTTAGGAGAGTACCCATTAAAACATTTTATTTCACTGATGAATGAATGTGACGGAATTGTAAGTGCTGTTACTATGGGAATGCATATCGCTATTGGGCTTAAAAAACCTTTAATCCTTATGAATAATATTTTTAATCCTTATGAATTTGAATTATACGGGAGGGGCGAAATCATTCAACCAAGCAAAGAATGTAAATGTTTCTTTAGTCCAAATTGTAAAAATGATGAATATTTTTGTATGGATCATATTTTACCAGTAAGCATTTTTGAAGCTGTAAAAAGAAAAATTTAGAAATATGATTATGGAAATAACTATAATAGCATAAGGCTTATAAAAAGTGCAAAATATAATATTATTTAAAAATAGAATTGAAGAAATTAAAGTTTTTCAGCTATAATTCTGTTGAATAGAATCATTTCTCTTCGGCAGAATTTTTCTTTGTTTGTAATAGGAAAATTCCACTGATCGTCATTAATATCTTCTTGTACATTGAATTTACCAAATTTTTTTAATACTTTTTTGTGATACTCATCAACTTCGTCAACATCAGTTGCTAAGTATAGTTTTCCACCTTGTTTTAATAAATTCCAATATATTTCAAGAGTTTCCGGAATAAATGCACGTCTTTTTATTTGCTTTCTTTTTGTCCAAGGGTCTGGGAATAGATAAAATATTTTATCTATTGAATTATTTGGTATGAAATTAAGCCCATTAATTACACTATACCATATAACAGCAGCATTACTGATTGCTTCGCCGGAAATTATATTTTGAGCCCATTTTGCAATGCTTTCTCGAACTTCTATTCCAAGAATATTATCGTTTGGGAATTGTTCAGCATAGTTAAGCAAGAAATCTGCTTTACCACATCCGACGTCTAATACATTAGGTTCTTTTCCATTAATAAAAATGTTTTTAAGATTAATACTATCGATTAATGGCGGATAATTTTCGGGAAGTTCCTTTAATTCATTGGCTGGAATATAACAAGCTGGATTAGTATGATGCCTTAACCGAGCAGGATAAGGATATTTTTGATTATCAATAATCATTATATGTATAGTATTGAAAAAATGTAGTTAATAATTAAATAAATTGCTAATGCAAAATTAGGTTTGCAAAAATAGTTATTTATTATGTAATATTAAATACCATATTTTTTACTAATGATATTCACAATTAAAATAACTACAAAAATAATAATGAAAAATAAATTAAAATATTTTCATATATGCATTTTGTTTTCAATGTTTGTAACCATTTTTATTTTCTAAGACAAATAAATATTTTTGAATAAGGTTTTGTCCTATAAAATTGATATAGATAAGTCTTTTAAGGAATAATTTAAAAAATATTATAGAAAAAATGAAAATATTTTAAAAAATATTTGTTTAATTCAAAAAGTTGCTATAAATTGTAATGTTGTAAAAAGCAACTTGCCTTTTTATACGAAATGTATTTAAAAATATTAAAAATATTTCGAAAAATTTTATTAAAAATTACAATAATTAATAAAATTTAGTTAAATTGCATTTCTAAAAAATTGAAAATTAAAAATAAATTTATAAATAAATTTAAGGGATTAAATTATGTCAAAAGGTGGCAGTGCAGGTAAAGTATATTTCGTACTTTATTTAGCGGTAGTTCTCGAGCTCTTGATCATTATCGTAGATCGTGATGAAGCAGAAGAAAATTTACAAGCTAAGCAAAGACAGACTATGCAAATAGTTGAGAGTATCCTTTCTCAACTTCAGACTGGCTCTGGAAGCGAAGGTATTAATACTAAACCTCAAGACCAAATTACAATGTTAGAACCAGGTGCTAATGCTAAAGAAGAACTTGGCGTTGATATCAAACCTGACAGAAAATACCTAGTAGAAGTAGGTGTAACAGATGTTACCGATGAATTGTCTCGTAGAGAAGGCGAAGGAGATAATGACTACTCGCAAAGAGTTCTAAAATTGGTAGAATTAGGCAATGTAGAAGAGCTAGAGTATCAGATTTTCTTTAGTGGTAATGCTGACCCTAATAATGCACCAATGTTTCAGAGCGAAGATACATTAAGTAGACAAAAAATTGACTTCACTAAATTTTCTCCTGGTCAGACTATACCGGGTCCTAATGATGAAATATGGGAATTTGTTGGTGTGAAAAAAATTGCTTTGGATAAAGAAAAAACTTTCCAAAAAATTCAAATAACAAAACAAACTAATAAAATTGATCCTAAAGCATTAGATCCTATTTATAATAAAGTTGCTGACGTGGGCGCTTCAATGGCTCCACCAAATGTAGAACAAGATATTTTATTATTCTACTAAAGATTCTGATATTTCTAAAGGTATAAAGAAAAGAGTATTTGGAATTAATTTTGAACCGCAGAGAAAAGCAGGATGGTATAAATTAAGATTTGTATCTCATACTAATAAAATTCTCGGCGTTAGAGCTGGCCAAAAATATACAGAAGTAGATCCAGATACAAAAATTAATATTGGTACGGTTCAGCTTACTGTAGGTGACCTAGAAAAAGTAAATAGAGAATTAGAATCAAGACTTGATGAATATAATTTACCAAGCTCTGATATTTTAAATATAGAAAATGATGAATCACCACTTATGGCTACTTTGATAACTTTGACAAATCATTTTCCATTTGATGATGTAGATAAATTTGAAGCTCAATTAAGAGAATCTCAACAAAAAGCTTTTAGAGAAGATAATTCAAGAGATATCGTGAGCAAAATTCAATTGTACGGATATATTGCAAAGTTATTAGCACCTGGCAAATCATTCTACTTCCCACAGAACCATGGTGCATTAGAATATAATATTAGAATAATTTTACCAGAAAATAGAGGTGCTACTCCTGAAATTATCTTACCACAAGTACGTTCGTTTGATAAAATGCCAGGTACTTTCCAATTTACTATAAGTCCATATAATGGTGAAGGTAGTAATAGAGTAAGCGGTATTGTTAAAAATAGTAGTGGCACTACTGTAGCAACAGTTAATTCCGCTCCTATGACCCAGACAATAAATGGCACTCCTATCCCGGTTCCATCTCGCGGTGGAAAAAGAGATTATATTGGTACAATTGATAAAGTTTTACCAGCCGGTAATTATATAGTAGTTATGACTCATACTATTGCTAATAAATCAACACCTCGTGAAACAGATATGCAAGTATATGAAACAGGTCTTTCTCAAGAAAATAAAGATTATATTCAAAGAAGGTTCGAGAGAGCATATTATGGTACATACCATATGATGAATATGTCATTAGTACCTGCTTCTGGTGGTGCTGTGAGACCTGAAGAATTTAGAATATATTTATCTACTGATGACCAAGGTAGTCAAGTAGCTCCAATCGAAGGATTAAGTATACCTCAAAATAGAGCACCATACTTGTCAGCAAATTCTAACACAGTCAAAATGAAAATGACCTGGAAACAACCAGAAACTGGTAAAGAGATAGATATCTTACCTGAGATGACTGCAGAAGTGAAATTAAGACAACCGACAATTAATCTTTCTGAAAAATCTGAGGATGAATCTCAATCTGGCGGTAAATGGAGAAAAACCATTAGCAAGATCTTTATTCAAGCTCCTGATTTAGACCAAAAAACTAAAGCTAAAGTTACTCTTAAAGCTGATAGACCTCAGCTCGATGGAATCGATAATTCTACACTTAATTTAGAAATGTCTGAACCTAGAGAAACAGGAACTGGCGAGTGGGAAATTGAATTGACAGGTACTGTAAGAATGCCAGCTGGTAAATCAGTTGCAGAAGGTACTATTACTATCCCACTTACAGCTACAGCAGTAGCAAAAGATAAAGTATCAAGCTCAAAATCTAATTTAACTGTAAATGTTGAATTAAGACGAGATAGATCTTCTCGTACTGGTGCTACTCAAGGCGGTGCATCTCCAGCTCCTGGCGCAGGTGGAACTAGAACAGCACCTACACCTAGACCAAGTACAGGTGGAGCTACAGGACGGACTCCGGCACCTACGCAATCAACGCAACAAAGGCAACCGACTCCTCGTCGATAATTAAAAGTAAATGTAATTAGTAAATAAATAATAAATAAGAAATAAATAGGGCAAATAAAATATGAAAAAAAATATTAGATTTTATGCTTTAATGATTGTTATGAGCGCTGTCTTTGGAAGCTCCTTATTTGCTCAGGAGCAAGTATCAAAAGGCGAACTCGAAAGCGTACTAAGCCGATTCTCAAATTATAGATATGGAACAGTTTCTATTTGGAGATTCAAAAAT
>CALLXS010000109.1 GCA_937875295.1 uncultured bacterium
CTCTGCCTCTTAGACCAGATTTTTTAACTTCATCAATTACTTGCTCAGGAGACATTTGAATTACTTTTTTATAGGATTCAAATCCTTTGTTTTGCAAGTAGATATCTATATTATCAAGATTCTCAATATCTTTTAGAATTAATTTTGGAGTATCCATTTTGCTCATTTCTAATTAAATAATAATTAAGATTATTTATAATTTTTTAATAAAGATTAAAGAAAGTCTTTCAAAAATAAACAATATTTATTAAAATAAAAATAAAAATAATAATTCTTTCGATTTTATCATTCTTCATTAATCAAGCTGAGCTAATTTATTAAAATTATATTTACTAAAAAATCATTACTATAATTATCGATTTCTTATAATATTGTAATAAATAATCATTTATTTCGTAATTTTGTAGCTTGTTACTTTTTTACAATCTATAAACAATAAATAAAAATATATGGCATTAATAAAAGACAAATTTGAATTTAGAGTGCGTTATTGTGATACTGATAAAATGGGAATAGTCTATAATGGAAATTATTTATCTTATTTTGAAATAGGAAGAACGGAATTATTACGCAATATTGGAATGTCTTACCATTACATCGAAGAAATGGGGTATTACCTCCCTTTATTAGGTGCTAATTTAGAATTTATTAAATCTGCTAAATATGATGATATTATTAGAATCGAAACAGAGATAGAATCAGAATTAAAAGTAAGATTTACCTTTAATTATAAGATTTATAGAAATAATGAATTACTGACAATCGGTAGTACTACTCATTGCTTTATGGATATCCCAACTATGAAGCCAGCAAGACCACCTAAATTCTTTATAGAATTTGTCCAAAATCATATAAATTCATTATAATAATTTCTCTAAAATTTAGTGTAATTTAATACAAAAATTATCAAAATTTAAAAAACTTTTGTGTAATTGTAGGAAAATTCTTAAATTTGTAGTTCTAAAAAATTATTTTTTGCAAAAACTGCTAAAAATACATTATTTTACATAACAAATGAATAACAAAATTAATTAATAATATAAAAAGAAAAAAGAATGAATTATACCGGACCTAAAGTAAAGCTATCGAGAAAGCTTGGTATCCAGCTCACACCAAAAGCTGCTAAAATTACCGGAAAAAAACCTTATCCACCGGGACAACATGGTGCATCAAGACGTAAAAAACAATCTGATTACGGTAAGCAATTGATGGAAAAACAAAGACTTCGTTTGCAATATAACGTAAGTGAAAAACAAATGGGCAATTATTATAAAAAAGCTACTGCCGTTACTGGTAATACTGCTGATATTTTAATTTCATTGCTCGAGACAAGATTAGACAATTTAGTATATCGTTCAGGTTTCGGTCGCACTATTTATGCTTCTCGCCAATTTGTTAGCCATGGTCATATATTAGTAAATGGAAAAAAAGTTGATATACCTTCATTCCAGGTAAAACCAGGTGACGAAATTAAAATTAAAGAGAAAAGCAGAAATATTCCAGCTTTCCAAGATTCTATTCGCACAAGCTCTGCTCCACAATATTTAGAAGTAAATAAAGCAGACTATTCAGCTAAATTATTAAATATTCCAGCTCGCGAAGATATTCCTACTATTTGTGAATTATCATTAGTAATTGAGTATTATTCTCGTTAATAATATTTTAATATTTACAGTTTATTAAAAAACCTACTTATAATTAATTAAGTAGGTTTTTTTATTCATTAATATTGTAAAATTTTAATATTTGCTTTATCCCTTTTGCGTGAGAAAAACGCCAATAATTACCATAATTCCACCTATTACAAATGGTAATGTAAAATTAAAACTTAGGAAAATAAATGCAAGCAATGCTGTAATTATTGGTTGCAAATTATTAAATACAGATAATTTTGAAGCGTCCATTCTCTCGAGCATCCAATACCAAAGTGCATAACCTACTACTGAGGTGAATAATCCAAGATATAGAATTTTTATTATAGCAGTGCTATCAATAAATGCAAATGATGATGTATCACCAATTGCAAAATAAATTGGTAAATAAAGCAAATAGCCCAAAATTATAGCTAATCCGGTAGAGAAAATTGAACCATATTCCTTTATTATTTTTTTCCCTATGATTGTATAAATAGCCCAAGATAAACTTCCAGCAAGTGCGATTAAATTACCAATAAAAAATTCTGAACTTAAATCTATTCCTTGCTCTGAGAAAATCATCGTAGCACCAGCAAAAGCTACGATTATTCCTAAAATTTTTAACAATGTAGCTTTATTTCGCAAAAATATTGTGTCGAGTAATAATACAAATGCAGGAACTAGAGCATAAGCTAATGCAACATTAGGAGCTGCAGTGTAATCTACAGCTAAAAAGAAAAAATATTGATTTAAAGGAATACACAAAGCACCCAATAAGACAAATATTGCTAAATCTTTATTCTTAGGGAATTTTAATTTCTTACGGTTAAAATATATCCAAATTGCAAATACTAGCGAAGCTAACCCAGCTCTCAATAGTAACAATACTGTAGGGTGAATAGTATTAGTAAGGCTTTTGCCGACTACATGTGTAGAAGCAGCTATTAATTGCTGCAAAAATAATATTGCGTAAAGTAAAGGTGCAGACAAAATATTTCAATCCTGTGTTATATTAATAAATTATCGATTATTATATCATTTTCATACTTCTTGAATACATCGACGTTTTCAATGAGATGAATTTTAACGTGTAATAATTCTCCAATTCTGTTGTATTTAATCCAATAATTCTAAAATTTCTTTTTCTTGAGTTTCGTATGCAAATACTTTAGATGCTCTTTCGCACTCTATGACATATTTATTTTTATCATTATAAATTTTATTGATAGTATTTGCAAATTGAATTGGCTCAGAGCCCACTTTGATAAGCTCACCGATATGATAATTTGAAAGTACATCTTTCATAGCTGGCAAATCACTCACAAGAGATGGCACTCTTGCCATACAATATTCGAATAATTTATTTGGTAAAGCTAATCTATACGATAAAGTAATTGGCTCAATATAAGCTATACCAATATCAGCAGAAGCAGTATAATTATTTAATATATCATAAGATTTCTTACCTAAGTAAAATAGTCTATCCTCGACATTAAGTGCTTTTGCTACTTCTTGGAAGTCTTTAATATTAGGTCCCCAACCTATCAAAACTAAGATGTAATTTTCAAGAAATGGTAATGCACGTAATACAGGTATTATGCCTCGTCCTTTTACTAACAAGCCTTGATAAAGTATAATTTTTTTATCGTCACTTAGCCCTAATTCTTCGCGAATTAAATTACTTTGAATTACTTCTCTATATGGTGGTAGATTCATTATTACAGTGTAGGGGTGGTCAGAGTTGAAATGTTCTTTTAAATAATCAGCATCTCTTTTACCAGAAACTATTATATTATCAACTTTTTCTACTAATCTTTGCTCGAAATTTGTAATAAAGGCTTGTTTAAATTTATTTTCAGCAAGCGGTCCAAGAGCAGAATAAATTTCGCGAGAATCATAAAGCAGTTGAGATTTTCGTTTCTCTGCTATTTTTATTGCTGTATAGAGGGAATAAAAATCATTTGCCCAGACAGCTTTTGTGTTAATTTTCTTATATTTTCGAACTTCTTTATTATACTTGATCCATTTAATATAAAATCTTTTATTTTTATGGATTTTCAAATTGAGTATATCAATATTTTCACTTGTTAATAAGCTTATGTCTTCAGGATCGCATGGAGCTATAATAGCAACTTTTTTCCCACTATGAGCAAAAATACGAGCAATATTAATTGTTCGAGCATCAGCACGCAATTCTTCGAAACAGACAAAACAAATATCGTAAAAACTTTTCATTCAATTCCTTACTTATTTTAATCAGTGAATTTATAATGAAATGTGCTTCTTAATATGCCGCGTGCATTAAAGCGTTCTTTAAAATTAATTAAATTAATAGAAGGGGTCATAGGGTCTTCAGCAGTAGTATCTTGCGATACTCCAATATCGACCCATTTGTAATTATTTTTAATAGCCCAATTAGCAATTTCGTAATTAACTAAATAAACTGGTTTTAGATGCTCATATTCGTAAAGTAACATAGTGTAAAAGCACAATACGACCTTTTTATTGCATAAGAAAAGCAATGACCCAGCAATAGGAGTATCACCGTAATAACACATTAGTAATTTTAGATTCTCGGGCATTAATTCTAATAGCCTATGAATATCAGCAAGGGAATGAGTAGGAGTAGCATTATGTTTTGCTTTATTATTTAGCAAAATATTGTAAAAAGTATCATAATCATTACTTTCTTTTACATAAATTTTCTTTTCTCTTTTGATTTTGTGTATATTTTTTCTTGCGGTTTTGTCGAATTTATTTAAAATATCAGTATTGTCATAAATTGCTTCTGTTAAGTCAATTGCATGGGAAATATAATGCAATTCAAAGTCGAATTTTCTATATAGCATAGCATATTCAATATGCTGAGAAGTATTGAGAGAATAAATTAGCGGAGGTGGTATTAAAAATATTTCTCGGAAGTCGTTTTCTTTGAAATACTTAAGCATTACATCGATAATTTCAAGAGCTTGCTCGAATTTAATATCTTTTACAGCTATTGACCCATAGCTGGCTCCTACTGGCGACCAAAATACTTTCCCTTCCTCTTTCACTCCACCGGGCAATATTCCAATAATTTCGCCATTTTTTCGAAAAATCAAATTATAGAAATCAAATTTCCCAGCCGGATGATAATCAAGAAAATCAATTGAATGAAACATTGTCCCATTATTAGTAGATCTTAGGAAGTTTTGCCATTCTTCTTTATCATCAGGAGTATATTTATGTATAGTAATTTCTGACATTAGATTTTTTAAGTTATACTTAATTTGACTTCAAAATTAAAGAAATATTCTTTATTTATCTCAATATTTAAGTTTTTTAATAGATTTAGTGCAAATTATTGGGTCTATAATTAGTCATTTGATAATCAACGAAGCCAAAGTTCTTAGGGTAATGTTTTAAAGATTTAGCTATAATTATTATATTATTTACCTAATTTTATTGTTTCTATATTTTTCTTTTCTTGACTAATTTCTGTTCTTTTTTTAGCATAATTATAGCAATTTAAAATTCTATTTCTAATATTAGGATAATTAATATATCTGCTATGCCAAGTGTGCAATCCTATTTCAATATCATTATTATCATAAATAATAGTGGGAGAATTATAATAAGGAATTATTCTAAAAATAGGTGAAATCACCAAATATTTTTCTTTATCATACTGTTTAGCATTATGAAAGAATGGATTTAATCCACTTTCTAATAACCAAAAGAAGAAATTATAAAATGGTTCAAATAAATCATATTTGTATTGATAATTCAGAAATTTGACTAAATGGCTGTATTTTCCTTCCATCTCTTTTACGTCATAGGAATTTCTTTTGTAATTCCCTCTCATTGAATTTAATTTTTCGGTATTAAATAAATTAAAAAATGGATTTACTACTAATGGATTGTGAATTCGAACAGGAATCGAGCCACCATCTTGAATCCCTGAATAATCAAAATTGTTATTTTCTAAATAATCGATTAAGGAATATATTTGTTTGTAATTAATCAAAAAGCAATCTTCGTCTAAATTCAGAATCCAATTTGAATTAGAATCAGAATTATTACTCTCACTATTTAATAAAATATATTCTAAATATCCCAAGGCACTTGAATCAAGCACTCTAATAAATTCCCAATCGCTAGGACATAGAGATAACATTAATTTATATAATTCATCGCTCATAGAGCGTGTATAGCATTTTATCATATTAGTTTTATATTAAATTTCATCTTAAAATATTAATTATCTTTTTTCTGCTCTTGTGCGCAATCGAATATTAAGATATTGATTTCCGCTATTCCACTCTGGTTCTTGGTCAGAATTTGCAATTTCTACGATTAAATCCGTTAGGAAAGCCAAATGTTGCTTTACTGCATTATAATTTATATTAATATTCAAATCATCTTTTGGATGGTGATATAGATGTTTGCTATAATTAATTAAAATCTTTTTGCCGGAATCAATATCAATATTTTTATAATTCATTCCATCCATTATTAGGACAGAAGGTATCCCACCTTGAGCAAAAGCAGCTTGGTCGCTCATCATAAATGCATCAGAATTTTGCATAAATTCCATAGGAATTGCATCTATTTGAAGATTATTCTTATTTGCTACACTTGAAATGAAATCTGACATACTTGACAATTCAGCTCCCACAGGTATTATTGAATTAAATTCATCAATAAAAGCTAATCCATCAATATTAATATTTGCAACTGTTTTGTATAAGGGGAAAATCGGGTTATCAGTATAATATATCGAGCCGAGCAATCCTTTTTCTTCACCAGTTGTAAGAATAAAAATCACTGATCTCTTTAATTGAGTTGATGATTTTTTTAGATAATTTGCGATTTCAATTAGTCCTGCACATCCAATTGCATTATCGAGACAACCGTTATAAATTGAATCTCCAGCTATCGCGGGACCAATTCCTAAATGATCATAATGAGCCGAAACAATAATATATGAATCTTTCATTTTTTCATCATTACCGGGTATCATGCCTACTATATTTTGGCTAATGAAGTCTTTTTCTTTAAATTTCCCGGAGAAAGACAATTTAGTTTGTAGAGGAAAACTTTTCATTTTGTTTTCAGCATTCATTTTCAGAATATCTGAATAAGTATAACCTGAACGCTCAAATATTTTATCAGCAGATTCCGGGGTGAGCAAAATATTTAAATTTGTAGCCGGAGAATAAACCAAGCTCACATTATCAAAAGCAAAAGTACTTAGATAGCGATTACTATTTTCTGGTAAGAAATCTACTTCATTACCAATTAATATGCTGCCTTTTGCTCCGAGAGCCATTGCAGTGCGCTGTTTTAGAGCGATAGAACTATATTTAGAAGGATATATTCCGTCGAAATATTTTTCATTAGTTGAATTAGGTTCCCCCGGAATAAATACTACTATTTTTCCTTCTACATCAATATAAAAATAATCGCTATAATCAAATTCCATTGCATTAATCCCATATCCGACGAAATATAGTTCGTGTTCACCAGGAATATATGCTTGCTCTCCGGTACTATATAATAAATAATCTTTATTTAAATCTAATTTAGTAAAATTATCCTCAGAAAATATTTTTAAGTCGCAACCATCAATAGGACTTGATGAATGCATTGGAATATTTTGATAAAAAGTATTATTATGTCCAATTGGCATAAGACCTATTTCGTCGAATTTATCTGCAATATATTTTGCTGATAAATTTGCTCCGGTGCTTCCTGTAGCTCTACCTTCAAATAAATCACTTGCTAAGAAATTAATATGCCTCTTTAAATTGTAAGTAGAGAACTGATCCTTATAGTTAATTCTTGTAATTGAGCTCAAAGAAATAGTATCTAACTTATTTTGAGAATAAGAAAATTCATTTAAAATTAATAAAAAGCTAATGAAACTTAATATTCTATAGTAATTTATTTGAGCAGAAATAATATTTTTCAAATCATTAATTGTAATTATAAACAAGAATTTATTATTTAAAGCATGTAAAATTAACAAATTATAATTAAATATTTTATCTAATTTAAATTTAGTATGGTTTTTTCTTTTTTATTATATAAATTAATATGAAAAAAATCTTGAAAATATCTTAATTTTGTAATCCAATAGATTATTTATATAAATAATATTAAAATTATTTATAATATTCAAATAAATATAAAAAAAATGAATATAAAATTTAGAAAATTTAACCCATTTAAATTTATTAAGTACTTATTCTTAATAATTATACCTGTAATTATTATTACTCCTTCCTTGATTTCTTCTACTCAAGGAAGCGTAAGGTATTCAGAAGAGAAATTGTCTATACTATTCCCAAGCACTACTCGCCAAGTAATAGAACTTAGTGGGAATTGGGATAAAAGTACAAATGGCAATGATTGGACTACAGTATCATTACCAAGCACTGATGGTAATAAAGATAGAGTAGTCTATAAAAAAAATCTGAGCATCGACCCATCAATGATAAAAAAATATTCATGGGCTTTGCATTTCTATGGGCTTAGCGACCAAGTCGAAGTCTATTTAAATAGCCAATTGATTGGTAAATATTTCGGAGCTATGACTCCTTTTAGCGTAAATATTCATAAAAATTTATTAAAACCGAATCAAAATATTTTGCAATTAGTCGTTACTCCTGCAGATAAATATTCAGAATTAATAAAAGAAAAAAATATTTATTTTAAGCTTAATTCTATTGGTATCCAAAGAGAAATATTTTTAGTAGGCACTCCGCAAGTTTGGATAAAGGAAATTAATTATAAAACCCAATTAAATAATACATTTAATTCTGCTAATATTAATGCAAAAGTTGATATTGCTTCCGGACAAATATCTGGATTACAATTTAATCAAAATGATTCTACCAGCACTTCTAATATAAATGTTATCGGAAAGGTTAATGTATCTATTAATGCCTCCATTTACACAAAAGCTGATAATACATTAATTGCGACTTCCGAACCTCAAAATATAACAATGGAAAATGAGAGAACAGCAAGTCTTAATTTCAATTTCAATGTTGCAAATCCTTTGCTTTGGTCTCCTGAAAGCCCTAATCTTTACTATGTAAAAGTAAGTATTTCCACCGGAGGAAGTCTAATTGACGAGTTATCACAAAATTTAGGTATAAGAGAAGTCAAGACTATTAATAAATCAAACAATTCAGGCGTTATTACATTAAATGGACAACCTTTTGTAATTAAAGGAATTGACTATATTGAAGACCATTATAATACCGGCTCATCTCTTACCCCATATAGAATGGAACAAGATATTATACTTCTTAAAACTATGGGGGCTAACTTAGTAAGGTTTAAATATTCTGTACCGCACCCATATTTAGTATATCTATGTGATAAATATGGATTATTCTTAACTGTCGATGTGCCTCTGTATAACGTACCTTCTGATTTCTTTAATGTTTATGAAATACAGAGCAGAATGAAAAATTTAGTGGAAAGAATCACTCAAAATTATAATGGACATCCTGCTACTTTCGCTTATTGTATTAGCGAGGGCTTAATTGAGACACCAAATGTACTTAGCACATTAGAAGCTCTATCATCGAGATTTAAAGCCAATACTGACAAATTATTGATGAAATCTATTTTACTAGGTAGTAAGCAAATTTCTACAAAAAATATTGATATTATCACAGTTTTAGATAATAGAAAATACTTACCTTACGAGACTTTGTATAATCAAATTAGAAATATTTTATCAATTTCAGAGGGCAAGCCGGTTGTAATTAATTTCGGTTTTCCAATTCAGATAAATAATTCAAATGGTTATTCCGATCCTCTTTCGCTTGAAGCACAAAGAAATTATATGCTTCATAATGCTAATTTAGTTAATAATAATAAACTCGCTGGTCTTATCTTTTGGGCTTTTAATGATTATAAGTTAAACAATCCATTACTTACAGTAAATAACTATAACCAAGATATTGCTTCTGTCGGTTTATTTAATCAAGGTCGCCAGCAAAGACTTTCCTATAGTACATTGCAAGCAATTTATACAAGCCAACAAGAACAACCACTACTCACTGCAGGATCTTATAACGAGACAATACCAATATTTTATATTATTACTTGCTTATTATTAATAATCATTTTATTTACTTTTTCTCAGAGATTTAAGAGATTTAGAGAGAATTTAACCCGTTCGCTTATACGTCCTTATAATTTCTATGCTGATATTCGCGACCAAAGAATCAAGTCTAATGGACATACCTTGATCTTAGCTTTTATAATTGCATTATCAGTTGGATTGTATATTTCAGCAATTTTATATAATTTAAGATCTTCTGATATTGCTCAGCAATTTTTAATGTCTTTCATCAATTTCGATGCTATTCTGCCCGGATTGTTTAATCTAATATGGCTTCCACATTATATGACTTTAACAATTGCTACGATATTTATTCTAGCAATATTTATCATAGCTGGATTTATAAGATTGATTTCATTATTTGTGAAATCTCGCATTTATTATACAGATACTTTGACAGTAGTAGTTTGGGCATGTGTTCCGCTACTAATTTTATTACCGGTAGCATTATTCATAAGTAAATTATTATCTGCATTCCCATATCTCACATTATTTGTCTTATTGCTTACTTTAGTACTTTTTGTATGGGTATTATTTAGAATTATTAAAGCAACTACTGTAGTTTTTGATATTAAAAAACCAATTATTTCATATTCTATTGGTGCTGGGTTTGCGGTAATAGTACTAGTCGCATTTTTATTTATATTAAATAGCTCAATCTCTACTTTTAGCTATTTAAGCTATCTATATCAATATTTATTAAATTCATAAAATAATAAAAATATAAAATGAATATATTGTTTAAAAGTGATTTTAAAAATCTAAAACTTCTCAACCGCGGAAAAGTTCGTGAAGTATATGCAGTAGAAGATAAAATATTATTTTTTACTTCGGATAGAATTTCAGCTTTCGATGTAATTATGGATCAACCAATTCCAAATAAAGGAATTATTCTATCGGAAATATCTGCTTTCTGGTTCGAAAAAACAAAGCATATAGTTGATAATCATTTTATTACAAATGATGTAAGAGAATATCCTGAAATATGCCAAGAATACAAAAATGAATTAGAAGGTCGCTCAATGTTAGTGAAAAAATGCACTACTTTGCCGATAGAGTGTATTGTGCGAGGATACGTAGCTGGCTCAGGATGGAAAGATTATAAAAAAAGTGGGAAAATTTGTGGTATTGAAGTTCCCGCAGGACTCAAAGAATTTGAAAAGCTACCTGAACCGATATTCACTCCTTCGACAAAAGCAGCCGAAGGGCATGACGAAAATATTAGCTTTGAAGAAGCGTGCAAAATAATTGGTGAAAAGAAAGCTAAGTACATCAAAAAATATGCAGTTGAATTATATAAATTTGCAGCTGAATTTTTATATAAAAAAGGTATAATATTAGCTGATACTAAATTTGAATTTGGTGAAGATACTAATAATAATATTATCTTAATTGATGAAGCTCTTACTCCTGATTCTTCGCGATTTTGGTTATTAGAAGAATATGCACCCGGCAAACCTCAAATGAATTTCGACAAGCAAGTCTTAAGAGATTATTTAGAGCAAATTAATTGGGACAAAACTCCACCACCACCACATTTACCTGATGATATTATTCAGAAAACATCTGAAAAATATGAAATAGCTCGAAAAAGAATTATTGGATAAATCAATATTGAAAAATATATTTGATATCACTTTTTAAAATACTTTGACAAATAAAGCAAAAATAAATGTCCAAAATAAATAAAAGCTTCACATTTCAGAAAAATCAATCAGATTTTTTCGATTGGAGTACATTTTTAGTAACTATACTATTAGTTTCATTCGGTTTGATATCTATTTATTCCGCTACTTATGATTCTGGAATGAGTACATTTTTTAATCGACAATTGATTTATGCTTTCCTCGGCACAGGAGTTATGCTCGGTGTAATGCTTCTTCCGGAGAGGTTGATTTATAGATATTCATTTTTTCTTTATACTATTTCTATAATTTTGCTTATTTTGGTATTTCCTTTTGGAAAAGACGTTTATGGTACTCGTGGGTGGTTAGATATAGGAATAATGACTATTCAACCTTCAGAATTTGCTAAATTGACTACTTTACTATTGTTAGCTAATCATTTATCGAAACGAGGTACAGATATTCGTACCCCGCGAGATTTAGGAGTCGTAGCGGCTATTGTATTAATCCCAATGATTTTGATCTTATTAGAACCAGATACTGGCTCTGCTTCAGTATTAATTGCCCTTACATTAGGGGTATTACTTTGGACAGGTTTTGATATTTTTACAATATTATTTATAGTTAGTATACCAGTTGTGATTATAGCATCTTTACTAGGTACTATTCAATTTGTAATCGCAGTCGCCATATTTGCAATAATTGCAATATTTTTAAGAAAGAAGTTATATATAACGGTAATTTCAATTTTTATCATTGCAGCTATCGGTTATTCAAGCCCCAAAATTGTAGAGTCTTTAGCACCACACCAGCAAGCGAGGATACATACCTTTATTAATCCTGAGGACGATCCAAGAGGAAAAGGATATAACGTAATTCAATCTGTGATGGCAGTAGGAAGCGGAGGATTCGCCGGCAAAGGTTTTTTACAAGGCACTCAAACGCAACTTAGATATATACCAAAGCAATGGACAGATTTTATTTTCTGTGTACCAACCGAAGAATTCGGATTCTTAGGTGGTACAGCTGTTATATTATTATTAGGTGGATTAATTTATCGATGTTATACAATTGCTTTTAAAATATCAAGTCCTTTTATGAGCATTTTGTGTATAGGCGTGGGGACTATATTCTTTTATCATACTTTAATTAACATTGGAATGGCAATTGGGTTAATGCCGGTAATGGGTATTCCGCTGCCATTTATGAGCGCAGGTGGATCGTCTTTGATTGTGAATATGGTTCTAGTGGGATTAGTGCTTAATGCTTATAGATCTCACCAAAAGAAAGTTTACGAAAATTAATTATTTACTAATTAATTCCTAAATTGTATTCTTCTACTTATAATTATGAAAATGAAAATTAATAAATATTTAGTTTTACTTTTATCAATAAGCATTGCTTTTCTAGGAGTACAAGAATTAAGAGCTAAAATTGATAATAACTCTGATAGGAGAAATAGCTTTATTGGTTCGGCATATTCTGAAAATGAATCATATAAAATTCTTGAAAAAATTTGCAAAGAATATGGGGGCAGATTAGCTGGTTCTGCCTCATCTCAAAAAACAATTCAACTATTATCAAATGAATTAGCTAGTAATAATATATTTTATCAAATTGACAAGTTCACAATACCGGGTTGGCAAAGAGGCAAAGCCAACTATATAAAATTACTTCATCCTCTCAAAAAAGATATTATTGGATATACAATTGGTTCTTCTCCAGCTATTGATAAATCTATTTTAGATGTAGAATATGCAAATGCAGGATTTACGGAAGAATATCTAAAAATCAATGCAAAAGATAAAGCAATAATTATAGATTTAGATAATGCTGCCAGCGGAAATAACTTGACTCGCTCTCAAGCAATAAAAATAGCAAAAGATAATGGTGCTAATGCTGTGCTATTCTCCGGAAATAAAGATAGTTCTATGGTCTTAATGAGTGCAGGTTCATTCGATGGAGCATCAACGGGAATTCCAGCTTTTGCAATTAGTAAATATGATTCCGAACTTCTCAAAAACTCAATTATAAATAATGAAAATCCAAAAGTAGAAATCTACTCTACCGATACTCTAAGAGATATTAATTTGCAAAATCTTAGAGCAATATTTCCCGGCAAATCTACTAAAAAAGTAGTTTTAATGGCGCATTATGATTCATGGGATATTTCTCAAGGTGCTGTGGATAATGGAATTGGAATTGCTATTTTAATAGATGTCGCTAAATTAATAAAAAAATATTATCCTAATAATTTATATACTATTGAGTGCATTTGGACTGATGGCGAAGAGATTGGTTTACATGGTGCAAAAAAGCTATTTGATAAAATTAAGGATTCTACTATTGCGGTAATTAACGTTGATATGACTGGGTCGCCGACTGGTATAAATGTAATGGGTTATGAAAGTATGATAAATTTTAGCGAAAATTTTATAAATAGTTTGCCCGGATATATATGGAATGATGGAGTAAAGAATTACCCTTGGCTTAGGAGCGATCATGCACCATTTCTTACGTATGGCATACCTAGCTTTACATTTAATGCTTATAATGACCAAAAAATGTACAAGCACTACCATTCGATAGGAGATAATTTTGAGCTAATTAATCCAAGATATATTAGTGATGCTGTAGCTATTATTGGTCTATTTACTGTCGAATTAGCTAATTTCAAAGATATTGAAAAGCATAAATTAAATAAGCAAAGTACAATTAAAATGCTTAAGAAGCATAAATTAGATTTACAATTAAAAAAAACTGGCGAATGGAAAGAAGATTAATATGATTAATATTAGTTTTAATTCTTCTCCAGATGCTATTATTTGCTTAAATTCAATTTTACCAAAAAAATCTGTTTTTAGTAAATTCCCCAATATTCCAATAATTGCTGCTGATGGAGCCACTAATCAATTAATGAAGAAAGGAATTATTCCAAATTTTATAGTTGGAGATTTAGATTCTTGCAAGAATAAATATATTAATAGTATCCCAGTCAATAATCTAATCCACATTCCTGAACAAGATACAAATGATTTTGAGAAAAATATTAATTTCGCTCAAAATCAAAATTGGAAAAAAATATTAATATTTGGTTTCCATGGGGGAGAACTTGAGCACACACTTAATAATTGGAGTATCATTAAAAAATATTCTACAAAACTTCAATTACTCATTTTCGAATCAAAAAGATATTGTTTCCCATTAGGCAAAGGCGAATATTCCATTTCAACCAAGGATAATGAAATTATATCGCTTATTCCGCAATGCAAAGCAATACTTACTACTATTGGGTTAAAATGGGAATTAAGTAATGAAGAATTACAATTAGGAGTTCGCGAGGGTGCAAGGAATAGAGCTATTAAAGATAAAATCCAGATTCATATTCATTCAGGAGAAATATTATTATTTTTAGATAGTAGAATTCCACTTTTTTACTAATTTCAAATAAAATCACTTTTATTCCTTATAACTTAAGCATTGAAATCTTTTTATTCCGCAGATGAAGGTTGCCACTAACAACTATTCATTTTTGTTTCTTATGCTTCATCAGAATCAAAAAAATATTTGCTAAGTACCCACATCCCTTTTAAAACTAATAATTCATCTACTTTATATTTAAAATCATATTTGTGTAATTTTGAAATTACACTTATTCCACCAGTGAAAATAATATTAACTTCTTTATTTTCGAAATATTTCTTTTTGATTTTTAAAATGTGAGCATTTAATCCTTCTAGGGAAATATCGATGATAGCACTTTGCATTGCTATATTTGTTTCCTTGCCAATAATTTCATCTGTATAAGAGATTCTTAATTGTGGCAAAGCACCAGTATAATAGTACAAAGCATTTGCTTGGGTCTGCAATCCGGGGTATATATTCCCACCTAAACATATTGCTTTTTCATCAATTACATTAATAGTGATGCAAGTACCGAAATCAACCGTTATTAGTGGGCATTTTGCTGTAGTATATGCCGCAATAAGTCCTAATCTTCTATCTATACCCATTGCTGGAACATTAGAAAAATCAATATCTGTAAATTTATTTATTAATTCATTTGCTGAGAGATATTTAATTTTCAAGCGAAATAAAACATCTTTTAGAATATTTTCAGAAGCTTTATTTACTGAAGAATAAATTACCTTTTCCGGCATAGAATTGCATAAATAATTCATTAGTTCGATTTCTAAATCTACTTTATTCGATATTGATTTAATAAGCTTATTCCCATCGAATATTTTCATTCTACTATTGCCAATATCAATGCAAATGGTTTGGTTATTTATATTATTATCGTAAGTCATAGCGAATGGAGTCTCCGTTATCAATAAATTCGAATAAATTTGTAGCAATATTTTGTAATTTTATTTCACCATTTTGAAGCAATTCTATGATCTTGTATTTATCATTCTTATTTTTAATTATAGCAATTTTATTTTCAAAATTTAATTCTTTTCTCCAAATTTCTAATAATTTAGAATATTCTAATTCCCTTATTTTCATAAAATTATCGACCATGCTATTAAATATTTTTTTTGAGTCAAATTCAGTATTTAATAGCAGTTTAAGCGAAGTAGGGGTATTTGCTGTAATTCCACTAAATTTAGTTTGATTTATATTCACTCCTATTCCAATAATTGATTCAGTGCATTCTTCTCCTTGAAATGAATGTTCTGCAAGGACTCCGCATATTTTCCCAAATTCACCATTTTTCATTTCTGCCATTACATCATTTGGATATTTAATTTTAAAGTTCACAGTTTCATTTAAAATATTACTATTTAAATATTCACTAGTAATTTCGCGAAGTGCATTTGCCACAATGATTGCTCCCAGAGCTTGAAATATTATTACTTGGTCGATTGAAATAGAGATTTTATGCCTAATACCAAAAGAACAATAAATGTTTTCGCCAGAATTCCCGAACCATTTATTTTCGTTTCTGCCTCTTCCTTTGCTCTGATAATCTGCATAGGCTACTATTAAGTCTTCGCTTTTTAGAAGTTCCTTAGCAATATCATTTGTAGAAGGTACTTCTTTGAAAAAATATTTTTTAATCATAATTGACTTTTTATATTTTAATATTTTATAAAAATATAAAAATAACATAATTATTCTTTATTTTTGTAATAATTTGATTTATTTCACAAACGATTTTGCTTTGTAATTATGAAAAAGGCTTTAATATATATAATAATTCTTGTAAGTTGGCTCTTAAATGGGTGCATTCAAGAAAATCCAAATTTGGTTAATCCACCTAGCTCTAAAGAAAAAATGTTTGTAAGATTTATAAACTTAGCTGGTGACCAAAAATCGCGTTCATTAGTAATGAATGGACAAGTAGCAATTACTTCAGAATATGGAATGAATACAATGGCAATTAATCCGCCGGAAGATTCTGTAATAGCAGGAGTGCGAAATGGTAGCATTGAAGAATTCACTATTACAAGAAAAGTAAAATTTATGAAAGAAAGTCATAATACTTTTTTTGCCCTACCTAGCCCATATAACTCTCCGAATTATAAATCTATTGATACTCTTATCCCGGTATCGAGTTCGACAGGATTACCAATTAATACAGTTCATTCTTATCTAAAAATGATAAATGTATTTCCAGATAGCACTATTTCATTTAGTATAATTAATGGCTGTCCTAATGGTAATCAGCTTTTTGGTGCTGTGCGATATAAAGCAGTTACTTCGCAAGAAGTAGTCGGAAGTGGCTCAATGCCTGTATCATTAATTAGAAATAATAAAGAGCAAAGGGAAGTACTCGGATTATTTGATTTAAATCTTTTAAATGATAGACAATATTTGATTATTATTAGCGAAGGTATTGATAAAAATGTGAAATTCTCACTTTTAGACGAAACCACAAATGAACTTATTTCTCTATCAGAACCAAATATAATTGCAGAAAAAAATGCTTATATTCGGACAATTAATTTTAGTTCTGAAGCTATCACTGTTAAGAAATTACCAGACGAAATTGTATCCGAGCAAGTGCAACCCAATTCCATAGGGAATTATGACCAAGTTTCTGCTTGTACTACTCAAGGTATAGATAGCTTAATAGTCGAATATTCTGAATTTTCCCCATCGGCAAATGCTCTTTCAATTAATAGAATAAGATTAGCCTTTGGGATAAATAACCCAAACAAACTTTATGCTTATGTAAATTATTTCAGCGAAACAGGTGAAGGTTATAGAACTTACAAAGAAATTCTTATTAGAACTGACCAAATAAGCAATGTTACTTGGAGAAGAACAACTCCAACTTCTTACTCTAATGGTGGTGACCCTGCATCAATGTCAATTGTTATTGATGATAGGACTACTCCTGAAATTGTTTATCTTGGTGGAAACATCGTTAGAAAAGGATATGATGCAAATAATTCAGACATTTATTATTGGGAAGGCATAAGCCAATATACTAATTCATTCGGTAGTACAGATGGAGTTAGAACCTCTCCTACATATGTAAGCAAAGGTATTCATGAACTACTAATCAAAGATAATGCAAATACTAGTTTTGATAGCACAATCATAATTGCAGCT
>CALLXS010000110.1 GCA_937875295.1 uncultured bacterium
CACAGCTATATCTTGTATATTATCAGACAATAATATTTCTAATATTATTTGGTGTTATGATGAAGAAACACTTATAGATATTAATGAAAATCATCAAAATTCACTTTTTTTACCTGGAATTATATTAAATCCAAATACAAAAGCAACTAATAATTTTGCTGATTTAAATGATTGTGATATAATTATCCTTGCTACTCCTACACAATTTTTACGTCAAACAATTGAAAATTGCAAAGATTTAATCAAAAGCAAAAAAATTATTAATGTGTCAAAAGGCATTGAAATAGGTACGATGAACCGAATTTCACAAATCCTTGAAGAAGTGTGTCAAATTGATTTGCAAAACTATGCTGTACTTACCGGTCCAAGCCATGCAGAAGAAGTTGCTCTTAAAAAGGCTACTACTGTTGTTGTTGCATCAGAGAATTTAGCTTATGCTCAAGAAATTCAAAAGATATTTTCTAATAAATATTTTAGAGTATATACATCATCTGATATTATAGGTTGCGAGATTGGTGGTGCTTTAAAGAATGTGATTGCAGTAGCAACAGGAATTATTGAAGGGGGTAAATATGGCGATAACGCTAAAGCAGCAATTTTTACTCGTGGTATGGTTGAAATTTCAAGATTAGCTGTAGCAATGGGTGCTAATTATAATACTATTTTTGGACTTTCCGGTATTGGTGATTTATATGTAACTTGTTCAAGCGCTCTTAGTAGAAATTGGCGAGTTGGTAATAGGTTAGGAAAAGGAGAGAAATTACAGGATATTATGAAAAATATGAAAACTGTAGCAGAAGGTGTGCATACTACTCGCTCAGCTTTTCAATTATCTCAAAAATATAATATTGATATGCCGATAATAACCCAAATGTATAAAATCCTTTTTGAAAATAGCTCCTCCGAAATAGCAATGCAAGAATTGATGAATCGACAAAAAAAACACGAGTGGATCTAATGAGATCAAAAGAAAAACTATCAATAATAACTCTCGGATGTAAAAAAAATTTAGTAGATTCTGAAAGATTACTTTTTAAATTAAAAAATCACTATGATTTTACTGAAGAAGCCTTAATAGCCGATGTAGTCTTAATAAATACTTGCGGATTTATTAACGATGCAAAAATTGAAAATATTGATATAATAAGTCAATTTTGTAAATTAAAAGAAGAAAAGCAAATACACACTCTCATTGTTTTTGGATGCCTTGTACAAGTTATTTCAGATGATATTAAAAACAAATTTCCTGAAATAGATTATTTGTTCGGAACAAATAGTATTGACGATATTGCTAATGTACTTTTACCAGAAAATAATAATCACAATATAGATATTTTTAATAGAGAATTTCTAACAAAACCTCCTACTTCATATTTAAAAATTGCTGAAGGTTGCAATCATAGATGTTCATTTTGCTCAATTCCATTTATTCGCGGTAATCAAGTTTCTATAAAAATGGAAGATTTAATTAATGAAGCAAATATAATCAGATCTTTAGGTTATAAAGAGTTGGTCATTATTGCTCAAGATACAAGTAATTATGGTATTGATATTTATGGTAAGAAAATGTTACCCGAATTGTTGAACAAACTCGCCGATATTGACTTCGAATGGATTCGTTTAATGTATACTTATCCTACTGCTTTTCCGGAAGAAGCATTAAATGTGATAAATGAAAGGGATAATATTTGCAAATATATTGATATTCCTATTCAACATATTTCGGATAAAATATTAAAATCTATGAAAAGAGGTATTAATAAAGTAGATACTATTAAATTAATTGAAAAAATTAAAAACATTATACCAAATGTCGCTATTAGAAGTACTTTTATTGTTGGCTATCCAAATGAGACTGATGATGAATTTAATGAATTATTAGATTTTATTAAAAATTATGAGTTAGATAGAGTAGGAGCATTTACTTATTCACCTCAGAGATTTACTAGCTCTTATGAGCTTACTGATAATGTACCAACTGAATTAAAATTACAACGCTATGAAGAATTGATGCTCCAACAACAAAAAATTTCTTTAAAGAAGAACAAGCAATTTTATGGAAAAAACATAAAAGTGCTTATAGATGGCGAAAAAGATAATTATTTTATTGGACGCACTGAGCATGATGCTCCTGAAATTGATAATGAAGTATTAATTGAAAAGAATAAAAGATTAGAAATAGGTAATTTTTATCAATTAAGAATTAAAAATTACAATGAATATCAACTTTTTGCGTAATCATTAATAATGATAGATTTCATATCGTTTTAATATATTAATATTATTATTGTTTTTTTTTGAATAATATTTTTTGCAATATTAAACTAAATTCCTATTTTTGCGTTCTTAAATATTGTATAGAAAAAAAATTGAATTGAAAGGTTAAAATAAATGTTTTGGACTCCTGAACTTGCTACATTTTTAGAAGATGCACCTTGGCCCGCAACAAGAGAAGAATTATTAGATTATACTAATAGAAACGGCAGTCCTTTGCAAGTTATAGAAAATATAATGGAATTAGATGAAAATGATGAATTAATTGAAGGCATCGAAGATCTTTGGCCTGAGTATGAAGACGTTACATCTGAAGAATATTTCTATAATGATGATGAGGAAGAACAATATATATAGATATGTATAAATATTTTTATATATCCTCTATTATAATACTACTACAAATAGCTTTACCGCTATTTTCTCAAATTGAATATGAAAATTTATACAAATCAAGAGTAAATCCATCTGAATATGAAATTGGACAAATTTCTTTCAATGGAAATGCAAAATTTGCATCAAGCCAATTAGAATCGATTATCTCTTCTCGAGCTACAAATAGATCACTTTCTTATAGTTTCTTCGAATTTACATATAGAAATACTAGGACAAGTAAACTCGTTCCAAAGTTTGTAAAAAATGAATTTTATTCGAAATTAAATGATTTACAAAGTAATATCCATTTTTTTCGTGAAGAACAAGCTACTAACGATCTTGATCTTTTAAGACAATTTTATCACCAAAATGGTAATCATCAACTTAAAGTTTCATATACTTTTACTCCCAACCATAACAAAAAAATCAATGAGCTTGTTTTCATTTTAGATGAAGGTCAAGATTTTTATATTAAAAGTTTCGATATTAATTATAAAGATTCTATACCAGAAGATTTAACCAAAAAGTTAAAAAATGAACTTTTAATAAAAAGTAAAGATAAATTTGATGAAAAATTAATCCTTCTCTCAGCTGATAGAATGCTATATTATTTGCAAAATGCTGGTTATTTTTTCTCATATTATGAATTACCTCAAGTTTATATTAACACTGAAACTAAAAAGGATAGCGTTACCTTAAATATATTCCCTGGCAATAAATACAAAATAAATTCTATTGATTTTGAGCATAATTCTAAAGGATATAAATTATTAGCATCTTCCATGACAAAAGCTCAATTAAATATTCATCCAGGCGATTATTATAGCAAAAGCAAAATACGAAATTCTGAAATAAATTATTTAAATTTGAATTTATTTCAATCTGTTCTAATTGATACTCTTAGAATAAATCCAATAGATACTTCAATGGATCTAATTGTTCGACTTGACTATAGAAAGCAACAAGAATATAACTTTGGTCTATTCACTAATAGAACAACTTTTGATAAATATTGGAATGCCGGTGCTGAATTAACATATTCTCATCGTAATATTTTTAATGCAGCACAAGTTATAAATCCATTTGTAAGAGTAACTTTTTTAGATCTTAGTAGATTTTTTGAAACCAATAATAGAGAAATTGAATATCAATTTGGTATTAATCTCTCTCAACCTTTACTTTTTACTATTGATAAGGCAAGAATTGGAGGTTCGTTACAGTTTTTATATTCTTTTCGTAGGGTTATAGATAATTTATGGTTATCTACTTTTGAACTTCCATTTCGTTTTCAAGTTAGATTACCTCGATGGACATTTATTAATAATGCTTCTTTTGAAGTTGGATTTAGAAGACAAATTCCATCTAATTATGATGATGCATTATCTGAATCACTAAAATTAGCTAATAATTTGACTGATTCACTCAATATTCAAAGAAAGTTTTTACCATTTCAAGATTTTAATTCATTTGTAGATAGTGAAAAACCTTTTTTAACATCTACTACTTTTAGTTTAGGATTAAATGGAGACACAAGAAATGATATTTTTTCTCCGAGTAAAGGGTATTATGCTTCGTTCTTAGTTGATATAGCTCCTTTTAAAGTAAATAATTTTACAGGTATTAGCCGATTTATACGATTACAAACGTACTTATCTCAATATTTTTCTATAAATTACCAATCAACAATTGCCTATAAAATTAAACTAGGTCATATTATATGGTTAGAAAAAAGTAAATCCATTATTCCTTATGACTTACAATTTTATGCAGGTGGTGCTAACTCTATTCGTGGCTGGGCTTCAAGAAGATTAAGATATTTTGGTTTAGAAGGATTTAAGCCTGATAATAGCGAGACATTTAAATTTCTTGAAGATTATATTGGTAGTAGCTCCCTAATTGAAGGCTCTATTGAATATAGATATAAAATTGCCGGATTAGGACATCAAAACTATATTCAAACATTATTGTCTGACTTGCAATTAGCAGCATTTTTCGATTTTGGAAATGCTTATCAATGGTTTTTATTTAGTGGTAAGTCTGACTACCCAGAATATAATCCGCAATTTAAAGATTATTTTAAAGGAATTGCTGCTGCTGCCGGTGTAGGACTTAGATATGAATCACCTGTAGGTATAATTCGTTTAGACTTAGGTTGGAAATTATATGACCCAAATCATTATATTGACCCCTCAATTACAAAAACAGATCAACTAAAGGATGCGAAAATTCATATTAGTTTAGGGCATCCATTTTAAAAGCATTTTATTATTTACTCAATAAATGCTTTATCGCCATAATTGGATGTAAATATGTCATTCTTGGACCTGAAAATCGCATAATTTCTCGAATTCTCTCTCTCTGCTCGCTACTATAGCAATGTATTTCGCACTGCTGACAATTAATTTTAGCATCCCCAAGTGGACAATGTTCAATTCGTTTATTGCAATATTCAACTAATTCCTTACAATTTGAGCAAAGGGATTTTGAATTATGATTTTTTTTGCAATATATATAAATCATAGTTTCAATAACTTTTGATTCATATATTTTTCGTTTTTCAAAATTTTTATTTATTCCCATATTCTGCAAAGATTGAAAATAGTACTTATTTTCTAATCTTAGCTAAATTTTCCTTTGTTTTAATTAGAGATTCCTGCATTGATTGTAATTTTTCTCTTTCATTATTTACTATTTCTGGGCTTGCATTATTCACAAATTTTTCATTTGATAATTTTTTCTGGCAACCTGTAATATTATTTTCTAATCTTAATATTTCTTTATTTAATCTTTCGATTTCTTTTTCAACATCAATGCTACCCTCAGTAATAATAAATAATTCAATTTCTCTAATTACTGATTTAATTGAATTATCATTAATTACATTTTCTGGATTAATTTCAATTGAAGATGCTTTAGCAAAAGATTTTATAATAATTTGCATTTCTTTTAATAAGTCGATTATTTCTTGTTTATTAGACTTAATTATTATAGGCAATTTATTATTAATTGGGATATTTGCTCCTGCACGTAATCTTCTAAATTCTTCAACTAATAATTGAATTAATTCAAATTTATTTTCATATTCCTGATTAATTAGTTGGTAATTAACCTCAGGAAGTAATGATAATGAAATCGATTCATTTTCATCTTTATTTCCTAATAAGTGCCAAATTTCTTCAGTAATAAATGGCATAATAGGATGAAGAAGCATTATAATATCTTGATAGAGTTTTATAGCGAAATTAAGTAATTTAATCTTATATGAATTGTCTGTACTAGAATTTAATTGAATTTTTAATATTTCTAAATACCAATCGCAATAATCTCTCCAAATAAAATCATAAATCGATTTGCTATATTCATTTAGTTTAAATTTATCTAAGTAATTTTTAGTAGATTCGAGAGTAGAATTATAACGTGACATTATCCATTTGTCACTAATAGAAAGTTCATTGTCATTTAGAATAGCATCATTATTTAGATCATTAACTTCTAACTCTTCGATTTTCATTAATAAAAATCTACCAGCGTTCCATATTTTATTTGCGAAATTTCGACCTATTTCCATAGAAGGAATATCTTGATCCTGAACATTTACATCCATTTTTACATCAGCCCCAAGTGGAGATAAGTAAATCATTGTAAATCTAACAGCATCAGCTCCATATTTTTCTATAATATTTATTGGATCTGGGGAATTACCAAGAGATTTAGATAATTTTCTACCCTTCCCATCGCGAATAATAGAAGTAAAATATACATTTTTAAATGGTATAATATTTTTAAATTTTAGATTAGCCATTATCATCCGTGCTACCCAGAAGAAAATTATATCTGGTGCTGTTACGAGTAAGTCTGTAGGCTGAAACGCTTCAAGAATTTTATTATTAGGATTTTCTTCTTTAAGCCATTCCATTGTCGTAAGTGGCCAAAGCCAAGATGAAAACCAAGTATCTAAGACATCAGAATCTTGCGTGATTTGTTCATCATTCTTCAAATTTAATTTAATTCTAGCTTCTTCTTCGTTATGAGCAGCTACAATTCTTCCATCTTTTGAATAATAAATTGGAATCCTATGCCCCCACCAAAGTTGACGAGATATACACCAATCTCGAACATTGCTTAACCAATGAGTATAAGTTTTAATCCAATGCTCAGGGTGAAATTTTATTTCTCCATCTTGAACAGGTTTTAATGCCATTTCTGCAAGAGGTTTCATTTTAACAAACCATTGGTCAGATAGATAAGGTTCAATAGCTTCTCCCCCACGCTGAGAAAATCCTACATTATGAGTATAACTTTCAATTTTCTCAACTAAGTCTAATTCTTCCAATTTTTTAAGTATTAACTTCCTTGCCTTAAATCTTTCAATATTATTATATTCACCTGTTAATTCATTTAGCGTGCCATCAGGATTTATAGTATTAATTTGCTCTAAATTATGTCTTAATCCAATTTCAAAGTCATTTGGGTCGTGTGCAGGAGTAATTTTGACGCATCCAGTACCAAATGTAGGGTCAGCATAATCATCACCTATAATTTTTACTTCTCGTCCTACAAGAGGGACAATCACAGTTTTACCGATTAAATCCTTATATCGTTCATCTTTAGGATTAACAGCAACGGCAACATCTCCAAAAATAGTTTCTGGACGAACTGTAGCGACTGATAAATATTTATCGCTATTAGGGAATTTATATCTTAAAGTATATAAATGCTCTTTGACTTCTCTAAATTCAACCTCTTCATCTGAGAGTGCAGTTTGAGCTAGCGGAGACCAATTTATAATTCTTTTACCTTTGTATATCAATCCTTCCTCGTAAAGTCTGATAAATACTTCAATTACAGCTTTTGAGTGATTAGCATCCATAGTAAAAATAGTTCTGGACCAATCTGCAGAAATACCAAGTAATCGCAACTGTTTAAGTATTATCCCACCATAAGTATTTTTCCATTCCCACACTTTTTCGAGAAATTTTTCTCTTCCTAAGTCATATCGAGATATATTTTGAATAGCTAATTCTTTTTCCACCCTTGATTGAGTAGCGATCCCGGCATGGTCAATTCCAGAAAACCAACATACTTCATAACCAGACATCCTTTTAAATCTAATATAAATATCTTGAATTGTGTTATTTAAAACGTGGCCGAAATGCAAGATGCCAGTCACATTTGGTGGAGGCATTAAAATGCTATATTTTTCATTCTCAGAAAATTCGTTTGATTTATAAATATTATTTTTTTGCCAAATTTCATACCATTTGGATTCTGATTCTTTAGGTTGATATGCTTTAGGAAATTGAATACTCATACTTATAATATTAATTTTAAATAAAAGAAATAGACTACAAAAATACGAATTTTATAACAAATTATGTAATTGTGTATGATAAAAAGTAATTCCTACTTTTGGTCATAAAACTCATAATTGAAATTTTATAATATTTTGTATATTAATTGGAGGAAGGTAGATATTTTATACTTTGTAAATTGTTAAGCTAATTTTGAAATAATTAATATATTTTAAAGAACTTTCAACATATAGCTTAGACCAATATGAAATTTCCCATAAATAGGATTATTTAACCCACTCAATATGATTTCATAGCCTAATTTCGGCATTAGTCCGCTATCCATTAACAATTGAAATTCTACACCAAGTTTTAAATTTTCACTCTGTAATTGATAATATTCAGGTAAAAATTCTATTTTAGTATCAAATTTATCAATGGAACGTGAATATTCTGCAAAAGCCTTTAATACAGAAGATTCCACAGTCGTAAGTCCTACAGAAAATCTACCGATAAATTCATCTGAAATTACTCCTGATAAATATTTTTTATACATTAAATCTAAATTAAAGTAAGATTTGCCAGCATCATAAATAAAAGAAATTTCTGGAATAATATTAGAATAGTATGTATCAAATATTTGAAAAGTATCTTTATTAATTAAGGATAAATTATAACTTAATTTCCCTAATAAATATAAATTATCAAATTTAAAATCTACACCTGCTTTAATGCCTATGAAAGGAACATTTATATCACTATGTAAAAAATGCAAATCCGGTACAGTATCATAAAGAGCTTTATATATTTTTTCATAATTATTAAATGACAATGGAGTGTTAATTGATAAGTAATAAGTGGAATTACTTGTTGAATACAATGCTTGCGAAATTGATAGTTCGACAATATTTTTCTGTACTTCATAAGAATACTCTTTTTCATGTAAAATATCTATACTATCTAAAATAGTAAACCATTGTTGTCTCGAAAAGTCATTAAATGAGCCTGTTGAATATCTTTGGTATTCTAAGTTAATATAATTTCTATTTAATATTATAAATTCATCGATATTATTATATGATAGTAAATTTTGAAATGATATTAAAACCATTATTATATAAAGATTAGTCTTGTTTTTCATTATAATTATTTGATTTTTAATTTAAAATTACATTTATTGCACTTAATAAAATTAGACTCTTTTACACCTAAAATATTTGTTGAATAGCCATTTCTTTTTATCATTAGCTCATGGCATTCAGGGCAGTGGGTATCTGAGACATTTGCTAATTCTGTATTACCGATATAAACATATTTAAGACCAACTTCTTCTGCTATTTCTCTAGCTCTTAATAATGTGGATTCAAATGTAGGTAGTAAATATTTTGATTTATAGATTGGAAAGAATTTAGAAAAATGTATTGGAATATCAGTTGATAAATTTGCAATAAAATCGCATAATTTTTTAATATCATCATCTGAATCATTTAAAGTCGGAATTAATAAATTTGTGATTTCAATTTGAATATTACTTTTTTTATAAATATTTTCAATGTTTTTTAATATTGGTTTTAATTGAGCATCACAAATAGCATGATATTTATTATTTATAAATTTTAAATCAATATTCATTGCATCAATAAAATTATTTTCTATTATACTTTTTATAAGCTCATTTGAGAAAAAGCCATTTGTAACAACAATATGCTTTAGCTCAGGTGCATTTATTTTGGCTAGTTTAATTATATCTTCACAAAAGTCCCAAAATACTGTAGGCTCTGAATATGTATATGCAATTCCTTCACATTTATTTTGAATTGCTAAATCTAGTAAAATATCAGGTGTCGAGTAATTGTTATTATCTGCAATTATTTTCTCAATATCAAAAATATCTGAATCGCTTATGCTATAATTTTGGCAATTAATACATTTAAAATTGCATCCAAAGCAACCAAAAGACAATACTTTTGCACCTGGCATATAATGATATAGCGGTTTTTTTTCAATTGGATCAATAGCTACACCTGTAATTGCACCATAATTTTGGGCAATTAATTGATTATCAATATTCTTTCTAACTTTACATTTACCATAGCCATTATTGCTTATCACACAATAATGACTACATAAAAGACATTGAGTTTTATTTGAGTCTATTATTTTGCTATATTTGGAAATATATTTCAATTTAACTTTCAATTTTTGTGTAGTAATCTAAATTAATTAAAAAATTTATAAAAACAATCAAATATTTTTTACTATCAAAATTTAAATTATTAATTTTGTATTTTAATTATATTTTATAATATAGATTTTTCTTTTTTATTAAGATCCCCCTAAACTGAATTTAATTTGAATATTAGAGTAATTATTATTTCTTATAATACAGCTGAAGTAACTCTTAACTGTATTAATTCAATAAAAGAAACTGCCGAAGAAGCTAAAATCACAGTTGTAGATAACGCTTCTACTGATGATTCTATCCTGAAAATTATGAGTTCATTTCCTGATGTGGAAATTATTCAGAATGAAACTAATTTAGGATATTCTAAAGCTGTTAATATTGGAGTATCATCAACGACCGAAGAAATTATTATTATTTCTAATTCTGATATAATATATTTAAAAGATTCAATTAGTTCTTTAATTAAATCTATTAAAACTGGGTATGATTTAGTTGCTCCAAAACAATTGTTTTCCAATCTAAAACCGCAAAGCAGTACAGGATTTATCCCAAGTATCAAACACATAATTATAAACTTATTATTGATATATCCTATATTAAATAAAATTGCTATAAAATTTCAATCAACTTATGATTATTTAGATGGAGCTGTATTAATTACAACGAAAAGAGCATTTAATAAAGTAGGTGGATTTGATGAAAATTTTTTATTTTATTCTGAAGATGCTGATTTATCAAGAAAATATATTAAAAATAATTTGAAAATCAAAGTAAATTATAATGCTGAAGTAATTCACCTAAGAGGTAATAGCACAAATATTGATGGCATAAATGAAAATTATTTAAAAAGATTTGTAGATTCGAAAATACAATTATCAAATAAATATAATACTAAATGGGTTACAAAACTTTATAGCTATTCTGAATTATATTCTACTTTTATTTTTAAAAATATATTTAAATTTATAAATATTTTCAAACAAAATCAATCAATAAAATATAAAATCAATTACTTGTCTAAATTAAATTCTTGTTGGAAAAATAAAATTAAAAATAATTAATATTAATTTGAATTACTTACTTTTAAATTGCTCCAAGTTTTAAAATTTCCTGCATTACTGCTCTGTACATCATTCCATTTGCTAATATACCAGAGTCCATTAGGTTCTCGATAAATATTTAAAAGAATTTTACCTGAATATAAAGTTAGTTTGCTATCTTCTTTTAAATTTATATTTAATTCGTAATCTGCCGTAAATACAGTAGAATCAGTACTTATTTCACTAAATTCTTTTTTTGAAAAATTTAAATTTGGTTTGCTATCTGAAGAAATATTACTTACTATAGACTTAAAATTTCTGGTTTCCTCAGTAAAATGCCAATTTAAGAAAAGTGATGTATATAAGTTAAAGACATCTCCTGATGGTACAAACTCAAATTCTTTGATTTGTCCATTCGATTTTGAGGAAAAGCAATTAATGTAATTATTATAATCAGCTGAATTAATTGAGCTTTGGAAATTTTCAATAAGCATATTTTGCGTAGTAGGAGGAATATAGTTATTAGCAGGATTCGATGGATCCTCTGGAATACGAGTAGGAAATACATCGCAAGCTATAAAAATAATGCTTATAAAAAAAATCAATAAAAAATATATTTTCCTATTCATTTTCATTTATCCAATTATATATTTCATTCCAATCATTACTTGAAAAGTCAGCAAGTGAGATTTTATCTTTTACATTGTAGATCAAACTTGTTTCATCGCCAATATATTTAATTGCTTTCATTCCAACAGCTTTTGCTCCTACGATATCAGTTCTTTCAATATCACCAATATGAATAGCATTGTCTGGTAGGACATTCGCCTGTTTTAAAATATAACTAAAAGCATTTATATTTGGTTTGGAATATCCAGTTTCATCGGAGAAACTAAAATATTTAAAATAATGTAAAATCTCTTCGGTATTTAATAGTGATTTCAATATAGTTCCCGGAGAAAACCCTGTATCAGATATTATACCTAATAAATATTTTTCCTCTAATTTACTTATAGTTTCTTTTACATTTGGATTTAATTTCGGAGGATATAGCAACACGACATTTTCAAATATTTCTCTTAGATATTGCTTTTTTTCACTATTTTCAGGTATTTTGTATTTTCCCCAAATATAATTCAGCATATCAATAGTTTTTGGCGTAATTTGTTTCTCAACCCATATTCTATTAAAATACTCCCCTATTTCTTTAGTCATATTATCAAAATCTTTATCTAAAAACCCATATTCAGATAATTCTTTTGCTAAGGCATTTCTACGAATATTATTTCTCTCAATGCCATTTGAAGAATCAAAAATAGTATTCCAATAGTCAAAAGTGATTAATTTTAGCATATTATTTAAAAAAAACTTTATACCATAAATTTAAATTTAAAAGTGAGTAAATCATAGCTCCAGAGTTTACCTTATTATTTTTGTGTTTTAACAACAAATTTTTCGCATAATTCTTATTTATAATCCCCAACTTAGCAAAGTCAGAGTTAATGATATTTTCATAAGCATAATCATACCATGAAGAACGGAGCCATTCATTTACCGGAGCTGCAAAACCCTGTTTTTGCCTATAAATAATATTATTAGGTAGAATTGGTTCAACTGCTTTTTTTAACAAATATTTAGTAGTTTTATTATCAGGTACTTTCATTTTCTCAGGAATCGACATTGAAAATTCTACAAGTCTATGATCTAAAAATGGTACTCTTGCTTCAATACTATTAGCCATTCCAATTTTATCTACTCTCATTAATAGCATTTCTGGTAATCTTTGAGTTAATTCAGTAAATAAAAATTGTTGCAAAATATCAGCTTCGGGATACAATTTTGCAAGCTCGCTATATAAATCATTTACGTATTTATAAGGATTATCTTTTAAAAATGAATATTTATCAGTGAATAATCCATTTAAATGCTCCGGAGAAAATACTGACTGCCCACTCCAGTAGAATTTTTCATTATTAACACCTCTTCGAATAAAATCTGTAGCTAATTCTAAATTTTTATGATTAAGTATAGGTTTTGCAAATGAATATGTAGCTTTTCGAATTAGCTTAGGTAAAGACAAAAATGTTTTATAATAGCTTTCAATGAATTTATAATCTCTTAGCATCCATTTATAACCGCAAAATTGCTCATCACTGCCCTCGCCTACTTGAACAACTATTGTCTTTTTTTCACGTGTCAATTTACTTAAAAAATAAAGTGGGATGCACACTGGATCTGCATTTGGTTCATCTTCATAAAAAGGCAATTTTTCTAATATATCGAAGCCATCATTTTCATCAAGGACATCAACGAGTCCGTCAAGACCCGCAAAGTCATGAACTATGTATCTAAGGCCGAGTGTGTTTTCGTCGCAGTTATCGACGTCAATAAAGGCACCAGATCGTTTTACAGCGATAAGTATGGCGCCGCTGACACTGTTTATCCTACAGAGCCTATGGAATATCATCAATCGATCGTAGCCTTCCAGCAGGACGGCCACGACAAGGATCTGGACTTATTATATGAAGATATCGCTCTGCCTCGTGTAATAGAACAATTAACCAAAGACGATGTTTATACTGTACCTTTCGTAAAGATAGCCTTTTCCGGTGAAGAATTCCATGAGCAGTTGAATTTCAGTTATCTGGATGATACTAAAACTGAAATCATAGAGACGAGTGTCGATGTTACGGAGACCTTCAGGCAGCAGAGAAAACAACTAGAAGAACTTAATAACGCCCTGGATGCCGCCGCTAAGGCTAACGCTTCCAAATCAGACTTCCTGTCAAGAGTCAGCCACGATATCAGAACGCCTATGAACGTTATAAGCGGCATGACCAAGTTCGCCCTGGAGGACATAGATGATAAAGCTAAACTCACCGATGATCTTGAGAAAATCAAGATAGCCAATACTTTCCTTTTGAGCCTCATAAGCGACA
>CALLXS010000111.1 GCA_937875295.1 uncultured bacterium
GTGCCAGATGGTCATTCTAATTTTTTAACTTATTTAGAAATTTTAAGAATCAACCTATTGAATTTAAACAAGTAGGTTGATTTTTTTATTATTTAATAAATATAATATTTGTTAAAAAAATATTAATTTATTTTGTTATATCCTGCTAAAATATTATATTTGTAATCCGTTTTTACTATGGTAAAAATTATTAATTATAGTGGAAGGGCCTGTAGCTCAGTTGGTTAGAGCAACGGACTCATAATCCGTCGGCCGGGGGTTCAAGTCCCTCCGGGCCCACATAAAAAAAGAAAATACTTTGCTTTAGAAATATAGCAAAGTATTTTTTTATATAAAAGCAAAGAACTAAATGAATATCACTCAGCTCTTTGCTATATGTAATTAAGGGATTAATTATTATAAATTTCTTTATTCTGCAAATCTTTTATATTTTCAGATTTATCGTTTTTAATGTTGTTCGGTGTATTATCAGAATCTTTTTTATTTAGCACATCGCTAATAAAATTTTTATCTTTTTCTGAGAAATCAACTGAAATATCATCTGAAGTAAAGAACAATTTTTCTTTCTCTTCATCTAAATCTGCAGTAATTACAGAATGATTTTTGATTTTTCCATCTAAAATTTCTTCTGCTAAATCGTTTTCAATATATTTTTGAATAGCTCTTTTTAATGGTCTTGCACCGTATTTTTCATCAAATCCTTTTTCAACTATAAAATTACGTGCTTTTTCAGTAAGAACAAATTCCATATTATTAATTTTTAATCTTTTTGCTAATAGATTTAGCTGGATATCTATTATTTGTGAAATATCTTCTTTCTTTAGATTGCGGAATATTATAAAATCATCAATTCTGTTTATAAATTCAGGATTAAATAAACTTTTAATTGATTCTTCAATTGTTTCTTTCATGTAATCGTAGTCATTATTCTTATTATCTTCCGAGAAGCCTATCTTACCACCAGTTTTTATATCTTTTGTTCCAACATTTGATGTCATAATAATTATAGTATTTTTGAAATCAACTTTTCTTCCATTACCATCAGTTAGCATACCATCATCAAATACTTGAAGTAATAAATTAAATACATCAGGATGTGCTTTCTCTATTTCATCGAGTAAAATTATAGAATATGGTTTGCGGCGTACTTTTTCTGTAAGTTGTCCACCTTCTTCATAACCTACATATCCAGGAGGAGCCCCTGTAAATTTACTTACTGAGAATTTTTCCATATATTCGCTCATATCGACGCGGATTAGTGCATCTTCGCTATCAAACATTACTCTTGAGAGTGCCTTTGCTAATTCAGTTTTTCCTACACCGGTTGGACCTAAGAACATAAATGAACCGATTGGTCTTTTTGGGTCTTTTAGCCCAGCTCTTGCCCTGCGTATAGCTTTTACTAAATGTTCTATTGCTTCATCTTGAGCTACAACCATTGATTTTAATTCTTCAGGCATTAGTTTTAGTTTTTCTGATTCAGCTTCAGCAACTTTATTTACCGGCACTCCAGTCATCATTGCGATTACATCAGCAATATCTTCTTCTGTTACTTCATAAAATGTTTCAGCAGAGCTTTGCTCCCATTTATTTTTAGCAATTTCTAAATCCGCTAATATTCTTTTTTCATCATCTCTTAATCTGGCTGCTTCTTCGAAGTTTTGGCTTTTAACTACTTTATTTTTATTTAGCTTTGTAGCTTCTAATTCGCCTTCTAATTCAATTATTTCTTTTGGTACTGATACATTTCTTAAGCGAACTCTTGAGCCACTTTCATCTAATACATCAATTGCCTTATCGGGGAAACATCTATCAGTAATATATCTATCGGAATACCTTACGCAGGCTTCTATTGCTTTTTCATTAAATTTTACTTTATGATGTTCTTCATATTTAAATTTTATATTTCTAATAATTTTTAATGTTTCATCATAAGTAGGCGGTTCTACAATAATTTTTTGGAATCTTCGCTCAAGTGCACCATCTTTCTCAATATGCTGACGATATTCATCTAAAGTAGTAGCACCGATACATTGAATCTCACCGCGGGATAAGGCTGGCTTAAACATATTCGCAGCATCGAGAGAGCCAGAGGCTGATCCTGCACCGACCATAGTATGAATTTCATCAATAAAAACAATAACATCAGTAGCTTTTGATAATTCGTTCATTATTGCTTTCATTCTCTCCTCGAATTGTCCTCTATATTTAGTACCAGCTACCATTGAGCCTAAATCTAATGAAACAATTCGTTTATCAAACAATACTCGTGGTACATTTTTTGCAATAATTCTTAGGGCTAATCCCTCTACTATTGCAGTTTTTCCTACACCGGGTTCGCCAATTAAAACTGGGTTATTCTTCTTCCTTCGTGATAGAACTTGAGTAAGTCTCTCAATTTCTTTTTCTCTACCAATTACAGGATCTAATTCATCATCGATTGCGAGCTTAGTCAAATCGCGACTAAAATTATCAAGTACAGGAGTCTTAGGTGTATCTTTCTTACCCTTTGGCTTATTAAAAGATTGATAATTACTACTTTGGCTTTCACCAGATGATGAATTTTTATTTTCTTTTCCACTTTGGATATTATCTAATTCATTTTTGACTAATTCATAATTTAAATTAAAATGAAGTAAAATATTTGAAGCAATATTATCCTCTTCTCTTAATAAAGATAGCAATAAATGCTCTGTACCAATTACATCTGAACGATATAATTTAGCTTCTAAATAAGTGATTCTTAGAACTTTTTCAGCTTGCTTAGTAAGCGGAATATTACTGCTTGAAACTGTCTCGCGAGGTTCATTTACTGATGCTTCTATAGCTTTACTAATTTGTAGCAGATCAATTCCAAGATTCTTAAGTACTATTACAGCTAAACCTTGCCCTTCTCTAATTATACCTAGTAGTAAATGCTCTGTACCAATATAATCATTGCCTAAGCGGATTGCTTCTTCTCGGCTTAATTTAATTACTTCATTTACTCTATTTGAAAAATTTCCATCCATTTATATTGTATCCTTTTTTTTTCTTCTATTTTTAATTTTATAAATAATTAAAATTACTTATATTTAACACTTATAATACGAAATAACTTGTTATTAGTTATTATAAAATTTGTGTATTAAGAAATTAAACTATATTTTTGCTTTTTGTATTTTTTTTATGCAAATTATAGACACAAGTTTGCCAAAAATAGTTACATATATTACATTTTTACTCTTTATATCGCTTTGTGAAATAGTGGCACAATGCGATTGCCCGGGAAATATCCCGGCTCCGATGATTTCAATATCTAGCGGAGCTGTAAATAATGCAAGAGCTATGCTCGATAAAAATGAATTATACATTTCAATGAGCTACCGCTATATTTATGGCGATTTGAAATTTGAGAATGACATTATTCAAGAGAATAATTTTAAGTCTAATCTATCATATAATATTTCTAATTTTTCTGCTACTTATGGAATAATTAATAGGCTAAATGCGACAATTGAATTACCATTTATTAATACTATAAGTAAAGATTATTATTCTAATAAATCGAGCTATAATTTAAGTGCCTCGCTTCAAGCTAAGTATAATATTTTTTCTAAAGATTATGACGATGAATTTATTTTATATTCTGGTATAAAAGTTCCTATTATCAAGTCGAGCATCGATACAAGCGGCGTGTCAGGAATATATAATAGCTCAAACACTGCTTTTATTGGGCTTTTATATAATTATTTAGTAACTTCAAATGTAAATTTAATTTTAAATTTATATAAAGATTTTAATTTCGCTGGAAATAATGAAATTAAGCAAGGTGATGCATTTGCAGGAAATTTAATCATAAAATACACTAATTTATTCAATTTTACTCCATCATTATCTTTTGATTTTATTTATTCAGAACATAATTTATTTAAGAAAGAAAATATATATAGTTCTGGTTATAAAAGTTTATTCGCAACAGCATCAATTTTTTACTCAATTCCAAAATTATTGACTTCTGCAGGGGTTTCGTTTAGTTATCCAATTTATCGTTACTACAACGGTTATCAGACATCTCAGGATTATATAATACAATTGTCATTAGGCATCTTATTTTTATGATATTGACTCCTCAATTATTATATTCTGCATATTCACAGGGTTATTTCCCAATGGCTGAAAGTAGAGATTCAGCTGAAATATTTTGGCATATGCCAGATCCAAGAGCTATTATACCATTAAATAATATTAATGTACCTCATAGTATTAGACAGATATTTAATAAAAATATTTTTTCTTTTACAATTAATCGTGATTTCGAGACTGTAATTTTTAATTGTGCTAAGCGAGATGAGACTTGGATAAATAATGAAATTATTTCCGCTTATATAGATATGAATAAATTAGGTTTTGCGCATTCTGTCGAAGCATGGAAAGATAGTAAGCTCGTAGGAGGTCTATATGGAGTGCATATAGGTGGAGCATTTTTTGGGGAATCTATGTTTAACACGGTAGATAACGCATCAAAGCTATGTTTTTATTATCTCTGTGCAATATTAGTAAAAAATAACTTTCTGTTGCTTGATTCGCAATATGGTAATTCTCATACATATAGTCTCGGAGCTGTAGATATTAGTAGCGAGGAATATTTTAAACTACTTAATCCAGCTTTAAATATTTTTTGTGATTTTAAAATATAACCCCTAATATTTCATATAAATATTAGGGGTAGTTTAAAAAATTAATAAATTTTTAATTTATTAAGAATTACATGCCTTTAATAATTGCATCGCCAAATTCAGAGCATTTTAGTTCATTAGCTCCATCCATTAAGCGTGCGAAATCATAAGTAACATTTTTATTTGAAATAGCATGTTCAATACCTTTTACAATTAAATCAGCAGCTTCTTGCCAACCTAAATGCTCAAGCATTAATGTACCAGAAAGAATTAATGATCCCGGATTTACTTTGTCTAAACCTGCATATTTAGGAGCAGTTCCGTGAGTTGCTTCGAAAATAGCGTGTCCAGTTACATAATTAATATTAGCACCCGGAGCGATACCGATACCGCCAACAGTAGCAGCAAGAGCATCAGAAATATAATCGCCATTTAAATTAAGAGTCGCAATCACAGAATATTCAGCTGGACGAGTTAAAATTTGTTGCAAGAAAGCATCTGCAATTGAATCTTTAATAATTATTTTACCTGCAGCAATTGCATCTTTTTGAGCTTTGTTAGCAGCATCATCACCTTTATCAGCTTTGATTCTATCAAATTCAGTCCAAGTAAATGTTTCATTAGGGAATTCTCTTTCAGCTAATTCATAACCCCAAGCTTTGAATTGACCTTCAGTGAATTTCATTATATTGCCTTTGTGTACAAGAGTTACGCTTGGACGTTTGTGAGCAATAGCATATTTAATAGCAGCACGAACTAATCTTTCAGTTCCTTCTTTTGATACTGGTTTTACACCAATAGAAGAAGATTCTGGGAATCTAATTTTCTTTACACCCATTTCCTCTTGTAAGAATTTAATCACTTTCTTTACTTCTGGAGTACCATTCATCCATTCGATTCCGGCATAAATATCTTCAGTATTTTCGCGGAAAATTACCATATCAGTTAAATCCGGACGAACTACAGGAGAAGGAACACCTTTGAACCAGCGTACTGGTCTTAAGCATACATATAAATCTAATTCTTGACGAAGAGCTACGTTTAAAGAGCGAATACCACCACCTACAGGAGTTGTAAGAGGACCTTTAATAGCAACAACATGCTCGCGAATTGAATCTAATGTCTCAGTAGGAAGCCATTGACCGGTAGCTTTAAATGCTTTTTCGCCTGCTAATACTTCTAACCATTCAATTTTCTTTTTGCCATTATATGCTTTTTCTACAGCTGCATCGAGTACTTTTTTTGATGCTGCCCAAATGTCTGGTCCTGTACCGTCGCCTTCGATAAATGGAATAATTGGTTGATCAGGAACGTTAATTGTTCCATTTTGGAATGTGATTTTGCTTGCCATAATGTTTACTTTAGTTTTGTTAATAATTATAATGTTAAAAAAATATTTATTAAAATATTTGTCAAATTTAAAAAATTATTTTCATCAAATTAATTATAAATTTATACTCAATTCAGAATTAATCATTTGCGTATTATATAAAACGTTATTAAAAAAATATATTTTAAGTATTTGAAATAAAAAGAAATAAATAAATATTTCTCTATTGAAATATGTAGTAAATTTTATCTATATTGTATTTAACTGCTTTTATCGCAATTTGATAGGAAACTAATAGATAACTTTATTATAAAATATTTTTTTAACTAATTTTACCTTTTATTCGTGTCTATCATTTAGCTAATTATTTAGTTGACATCTATTATTTTTAAAATGCAAAAAAAAATAAATATCATTAACAATTCAGAATTTAAGCGATTACCGATTAAATCTATTAAAGCTACTATTAATAATGTATTTGCTGGCGAAGAAATAAATCAATTTGAAGTAAATGTCATTTATGTAGACTCTGATTTTATCACTGATATGAATATTAAATATTTAAATCATACCGGTGATACAGATGTTATCACTTTCCCCTTAAATGATGAAGATGAAGACTTATTTGGCGAAATTTATATCTGTGTGAATGTAGCTATTCGGCAAGCTGATGAATATAAAGTAAGCCTATTAAATGAATTAAATAGATTAGCTGCACACGGTGCTTTACATTTATGTGGATATGACGATAATACTACTAAACTAAGAAATAAAATGTCTGAATTAGAAACAAAATATATTAATTGCATTTAAATTCAAATTCATTCGTCAATAATCTTAATAATATGCAAGAACGTTTAATAGAAATAATAATATTTGTAATGTCGATGGTAAAGTTTACTAAAAAATCTTTACCTGAAATTGACTATAAAGCACTAGAGAATTTGGGTTACTCTCAGTCCGAAATCTCTGCTGCTCTTAATTGGATAATTAATGGCGTAGAATATAGAGACAAATTCAACATTGCAAACACTCCTTCTAATGAAGCACCATTTAGAATATTAACAGATATTGAAAAAGAAATATTTAATCATGATGCTCTACACGAACTTAATAATTATGTATCATTAGGTATAATTAATAATGAACAAATGGATTTCATTATAGAAAGATTAGATTCAGTAGGTATTCAAAATATAGATTCTGATCTATTAAAATCAATTATTGCCGCAATTGTATTTTCTCAAAACATCTCTAATTTTAATAACAAAGATATTATCTTATCTGGATTAGAGACAATCAACTAAGAATAATTTATATTATTCTTATTCCTTACTTTTTAAAAGAATAATAATAAAATTTATTAATAATTCCTTATTAAATGCTTATTTTTGTAAACTTTTAAAGAATATTATTAATTAATTTCCGAAGTTAAATTTATGCAGATAGGAATTGTAGGACTACCTTACTCTGGAAAAACCACTTTTTTTCAAACTCTTACCGAGACTCAGCTCGACCCAAATGCTATTCAGAAAAGAGATGCAAATTTAGCAATTGTAAAAGTCGAAGATCATAGATTAGACGAATTTACTGAAATATTTAAACCAAAAAGAAAAGTAAATGCTACAATTGAAATCGTAGATATCGCCGGTATTCAAAAAGGCGATGCAATTGGAAGCTCTATTAATCCTCAATTTCTTGGGAAAGCTAAGACCAATGATGCTTTAATTCACGTCGTGCGTGGTTTCTCTGATGATTCAATACCACATCCTAATGGCTCAATAAATATTGTGCGAGACATTAAGACTCTCGAAGATGAATTTATTTTCTCTGATTTAGCTTTTGTTGAAAATAGATTAGAAAAATTAGATAAAGATATTCAAAAGTCGAAAAAAGATGAAGCTATTCGCGAACGCGAATCAATGCTAAAATGGAATGAACATTTACAAGAAGGCGCTCCATTGCGTACTTATGATTTCCCTGCAGAAGATAGTAAATATCTGAAAAATTATCAACCTCTAACTGCTAAACCACTCTTGATAGCACTGAATTTGGGTGAAGAAGATATTAAAAATGCTCAAAATATTCTAAATGAAGTTAAGAAAGAAATTGATTGGAAAAATGTAATAATTGAGCCATTCTCTGCCAAAATCGAAATGGAATTAATGCAACTAGATGCTGAAGAAAAAAATATGTTTATGTCTGAATATGGGCTTACTGATAGTGCTTTGTCGCGACTAGTTGCTTCAGCATATAAATTATTGGGTCTTCAATCATTTTTCACAGTAGGTGAAGACGAATGTAGAGCATGGACAATTACAAACGGTATGACAGCTCAAGATTCTGCCGGAGTAATACACACTGATTTCTATAATAAATTTATTCGAGCTGAAGTCGTATCATATAAAGATTTTATGACATTCGGTTCATTCCCTAAATGCAAAGAAGCAGGAGTCTTTAGATTAGAAGGAAAAGAATATCTTGTAAAAGATGGAGATATTCTTCATGTAAGACACGGATAATATTAAGAAAGATAATAAATTAAAAATAAGCCCTAAGTAATTTAATATTTAGGGCTTAATTTATTTAAAATTTAAAGCTTAAGCCTAATGTTGGCATAAAAGGAAATAAAGTAAATTGCTTTACTGCTTTTTGATATGAATAATTTGTTTCATTGAAATCATAACCAATAAACCACATAAATGGATTTTTCCTATTATATGCATTATATATATTTAATGACAATTGGAAAGGCAATTTAAACCACTCAAATTTATACATAAAATTTAAGTCTAACTTATGAAATGGTGGCAATCTATAACCATTTTTTTCAGTAAAATCATAACTTTCTCTTGTCCAATAATGACTTTCATTATTTAAACCGTCTGGATCTTCTATCCGATAAATTCCTGTCGGCATTGTAAAAGCTTGACCTGTACCAAATACCCAACTTGCACCAAGTTCCCATTTTTTACCAAGTTCGTAATTAAATGTAATAGAAATATCGTGTCTCCTATCATATCGAGGATAAAACTCTTTCCCATCATTTAGATCATCGAATTTACGCTTAGTCCATGATAAAGTATACCCCACCCAACCAGTGAAATTACCTATCCTCTTATTTAAAAATAATTCTAAACCATATGCATAACCAGACCCTACAGTAAATTGGCTCTCAAAAGGTAATCCTAAGGAAAAGCTGGCATCATCTTTATATTCTAATAAATTCTGCATTGATTTATAATAAATTTCTGCCGAAAATAAATATTCAGCTTCCTTAAATAAATGCTCATATCCAAATACAGTTTGCCAACTTTTCTGTGGTTTCACACCTTTAGTAGATGGATACCATACATCAGTTGGTAATGGAATATCATTACGAACAATCATGTGCAAAAATTGATGTGCTAATGCCGATGATAGTGTTAAAGTTGAGTTCTCTGTAAGAGTATAAGAAGCAGATAATCTTGGTTCTAGATTGAAATAATTCCCTTCTGAGAAATAATACCCTCTTATACCAATATTGGAACGTAATAAATCTGTTATTTTCCATTCATCTTGCGCATAAATAGCTAAATCTACTGAGCTTTTATTATCTTCTGTGAAATTATCTTCGAAATTAAAATTAAAATTTGCTCCTATCCCTACTCCAAAATCATGATGTGTAATTTCAGTTCCCATTTTAATAACATGATCAGCATTCGGGAAATATTGTCCCTCTAATCTAAGCATTACATCTTGAATTTTAGAGGTAGATTTCCAAGTTTTTGTATTAGAAGTATCACCATAGATTTGTACATTGAAATTATAATTTGTATAAATTAATGATAAATTTGTGAAAAATTCCGGTGAAACAATATGCATCCACCTTAAATTTGCTGTTTGATTACCCCAAAATATACTAAAATCATTGTTCTGATCTGGTGAATTTAGCACATCACGGCAAAAATATCCGCTTAAAAATATCCTATCATTTTCAGATATTTTATAATTTACCTTAGCATTTAAATCATAAAAATAATATTGAGGTGTTGATTCTATTCCACTTTCTCCCGGTATAATTAAATCTGCAAGCCACATCATAATATCAAGGTACATACGTCGGCCAGAAATCATAAAAGTAGAATTATCATTAATCGGTCCTTCTAAAGTAAGTCTCGAACTAATCAAACTAATTCCCCCGGCTCCGGAAAATTTATTCTTCGTCCCCTCTTTCATAGTCATATCTACCACACTTGATAATCTACCACCATATTCAGCAGGGAAAGCACCTTTGATTAATTTAATATCTCTTAAAGCATTTGAATCAGTCATGTTAACTCCTTTCTTTTTTTTGTTGA